>CADBQA010000092.1 GCA_902796675.1 uncultured Ruminococcus sp. | reverse complement strand
TTTTGTTCTGTGATAATTCTATCAACTTGAAGCAATTGTAAGATTGAATAGATCTACAGATTCTTTCAATATATTTTTCATACTTTGTCCCTTTAGATTTGTTTGACATTCGTTACTCCTTATATGGTATTATGTAGCACAAATAAATACTTATTATCAAAGAACCAGATTGATATGATGCATCAATCTGGTTCTTTTGATGTGGTGGACCTGGTGGGATTCGAACCCATGACCTCTGCGTTGCGAACGCAGCGCTCTCCCAACTGAGCTACAAGCCCTTGTCAATTGTATGAAGTTGTGGGGTGTGTAAGGTTGCCCTTCGGGCTCCCAGCTGAGCTAATGGCCCTTGACAGCGAAGAAATTATACCATTTATATTCTACAATGTCAAGAAGAATCGGCAAAATTTTAACTTTTTTCATTTTTCCTCTTGACAAGTTAGCGTAAGTTAACTATAATTAACTCGGTTAGAAAGTGCTAACCGAATCAAAAGTCCCGGAAAGGGTGAAGATATATGATGCCGCTTAGTCTTGCGGATATGGGCGAGGAGCTCGTTATAAAGAAAGTCGGCGGAAGCCCGGAGGTAAAGCTTCATCTTGAAAGCCTCGGTTTCGTCGTCGGCGGTACGGTCACCGTCGTTTCGGCTCTCGGAGGAAACGTGATAGTCAAGGTCAAGGATTCGAGGATCGCGATAAACGACGAAATGGCAAGAAAAATAATGATATAAATTAACGATAAACAGGAGGATGGGAAATGAAAACTCTTCGCGACGTTAAAATCGGCGATACCGTCAAGGTCGTAAAGCTTCACGGCGAAGGAGCCGTCAAGAGAAGAATTATGGACATGGGTATCACGAAAGGCGTTGAGATCTACGTCCGCAAGGTCGCTCCTCTCGGAGATCCGATCGAGCTGAACGTCAGAGGCTACGAGCTTTCTCTTCGCAAAGCGGACGCCGAGATGATCGAGGTAGAATAATTTTTCCGGGGAGGGATCCCCGATTTTCAACGAGCGCGGTTAGCCAAGGCAAACCGCAACAGAAAGGAATCAGTTATGGATTTAAGAATTGCCCTTGCGGGCAACCCCAACAGCGGTAAGACAACGCTTTTCAACGCTCTGACCGGCTCGAACCAGTTCGTAGGCAACTGGCCTGGCGTCACGGTAGAGAAGAAGGAAGGTAAGCTCAAGCGCCACGACGGAGTCATCGTCACAGACCTTCCCGGTATTTATTCGCTTTCTCCCTACACTCTCGAAGAGGTCGTCGCGAGAAACTACCTCATCGGCGAGAGACCGGACGCGATATTGAACATCGTCGACGGTACGAACCTTGAAAGAAACCTTTATCTGACGACACAGCTCACGGAGCTCGGGATCCCGGTCGTCGTCGCCATCAACATGATGGACGTCGTCAGAAAGAACGGCGACAAGATAAACATTGAAGAGCTCTCCCGCCAGCTCGGCTGCAAGGTAGTTGAGATCTCCGCTCTTAAGGGAACGGGAGTCAGCGAAGCGGCGGAAGAAGCGATCGCCGCCGCAAAAGGCGCGAAGACGGTGCCGCAGCACACGTTCTCGGGACCCGTCGAACACGCTCTCGCGCACATCGAGGAGGCGATAATCCACGATATGCCCGAGGAGCAGCAGAGATGGTACTCCATCAAGGTCTTCGAGCGCGACGACAAGGTCCTTGAGACCCTGAAAATCGACGCCGACAAACGCGCGCACATCGAAGAGGACATCAAGAAGGCGGAGGCTGAGCTTGACGACGACGCCGAGAGCATAATCACGAACGAGAGATACGTTTACATAGCCTCCGTCATCAAGGCGTGCTACAAGAAAAAGAGCTCGACGAAGCTTACGACGTCCGATAAGATAGACAAGGTAGTCACAAACCGCTGGCTCGGACTTCCGATCTTCGCCGTGATCATGTTCCTCGTCTACTACATCTCAATGGTCACCGTGGGAACCGCCGCCACCGACTGGGCGAACGACGGTCTCTTCGGAGACGGCTACCACCTCTTCGGGATCGGCTCAGCCGCGTCCGAGGAAAAAGCCGAGAATTACGAAGCTGCGTCCAACGCGCTCGCGGCATACGGCTTCGAGTACGATCTTGAAGACGAAGAGTTCGATGCTGACGCGCTGATCGCCGAGGCAAAAGAATTCAAGGGCGACGAGTCCGCAACGGTCGATGTCACGGACGACGAAACGCTCGAGGTCTCCACTCTCACCGTTTACTTCGACAAGGCGCCGAGCGACGCCGACGAAGAAACGACAAACGGCATGACCTTCACGGAGGCTGTCGCTTACTTTGAAGAGAACGGCTTTGACGAGCCCGATCCCGCCGACGACGGCGTATGGGTGCCCGGCGTACCCGCTCTTCTCGACAAGGCTCTCCTTGACGACGACGGCGAGCCGAAGGTCCCCGAATGGCTCTACGGACTTATTCAGGACGGTATCGTCGCCGGCGTCGGCGCGGTCCTCGGATTCGTTCCTCAGATGCTCGTTCTGTTCTTCTTACTCGCATTCCTCGAGGGCTGCGGCTACATGGCGCGTATCGCCTTCGTTCTCGACCGTATCTTCAGAAGATTCGGTCTCTCCGGTAAATCGTTTATCCCGATGCTCGTCGGTACCGGCTGCGGTATACCCGGCATCATGGCGTCCCGTACCATCGAAAACGAGCGCGACCGCCGTATGACGATCATGACGACGACCTTCATCCCCTGC
>CADBQA010000091.1 GCA_902796675.1 uncultured Ruminococcus sp. | reverse complement strand
CGTCATTGCTTTTCGGCGCTCTCGCCGCTTGACGTAGGTCACTACGCCTACCGCGGCGAGATCACCAAATCTACCGGCGTTTCTCTTCCGCTGACTCAGGCTGAAGTCTTTGTCTTCAGCCTGAGACAGCTGACGCTGTCTTTTTTGCTTTTAATCGGTAACGGTTACGGTTATCTCGCCCGAAAGCTCGCTCTCGGGGATGAACACCGTCGGGACGCCCGCGAGAAAGTCAAAGCCGCGTTCAAACTTCGCGCCGTCGAGCGAGACCGTCCTCTCGCCGCCCCGCTTTTCGTACTTCACCGAAAAAACGGCGTCTCTTATCTTCAGCGACATTTCGCCGCGCGGCGACGGGAACGTCTTCGGAAACGTCACCGTGACGCCGGAGAGCGACGGCGACACGCCGAAGCCGTACTTCACCGTCTCCTTTATCAGCACGCAGCCGGAGCCGGTATGCCAGTCGGAGAGCGACTCGCCGTCGATGTCGTACTCCGGATTCTCGCAATACGAGTTCGGCATGACGAACGACGTCAGCGTCGCGTTTTCGTGAGTTATCACGACGGACTTTTCAAGCTCCCGCCAAGCCCTTTCGCTCTCGCCGAGCGCGAAGAGAGCCATCGTTCCGAAGAGTGAGCAATGGACGTAGGCGCAGGCGTTCTCATAAGTACCCGGGACGATTTCCGTGATACGTCCGACGCCGTACGTTCCCGGCGTGAACGGCTTATCAAAGGTTTTAAGGCCGTACTTTGAGGAGACCGCGTCGACGCACTCCATGATCGCCGCCTTCAGCGAGGGGTCTCTTTTTATATATCCCGTGATCGCCCAGAAAGCGTTGGGAGTGAGGCTGTGACGGTCGACGCCGTCCGGGTCGGAGAACGAGCCGACCTTGTAGGAGACCGCGTCGCCCCAGCCGTGGACTATGCGGCGCCTCTCGCCGTCGCGCTCGACGGCGTACCTGTCAAGCCCCGCCTCGATCCCGCGAAGCGCCTCGTCGTACGAGGGTATCTTTTCCGCGTATTTGCCGACCCTGCCGAGTATTTCTTTCATCTCGTAAAGATTTTGCCTGAACTGGAGCGTCGCCATTACCGTGACGCCGGAGCCGTACGTGCCGTCGGGCTTCTTTCCGAGACCGTCGACGGCGTCGTTCCAGTCGCCGAAGAGTACGCGCAGACATCCCGTGTACTCGCGGTCGATGTTAGAGAGCAGAAAGTCCGTTATCCTGACGAGATGCTCGAGGACCGTCGTGCGCTCTCCTGTGAAGCGGGCGTCGCACCAGTCGATTTCCGGCGCCTCTATGTAGTTCGCCTCCTCGTCGAGGATCGAATAGTCCCCGGTGTAGGCGAGGTAGGTGTAATAGGTCGAAATTATCCAGCATCCCTGGTCGATGTACCGTTCGAGGTCGACGGGGATATCCGCCTGCCCCTCCTTGGGGAAGGAGAACATTCTCGGCGGACGTCCGCTCGAGAGGATGAAGTTCATCGCGTATACCATACGCTCTCTCGCCTTCTCCCTCTGCCACATCAGCAGTCCCTCGAGCTGCTGGAAGACGTCGCGGAAACCGAGGTAAAGACCGGCGTAATTCTTGCCGAGAGCGCAGAACGACGTCTGACGGCGAACGAACTTGAGAAACTTCGAGAAGACTTCCTTGCCCTCAAAGTCGATTTTAAGTCCGTTTTGCTCCTTCGACTCTTCGCGGCTCGCCTCGTCGAGATAACGGTCTATCGTCCGGTCGACTTTCTCATCAGCGATACGTCTCGCCTCTTCCTCACCCACGCAGACGGTAAGCTCAAACGAAACTCTCTCGTACCCGCCCGCGGGAAGTGTCATTTCCACGATCTCCGACGCGACCGGAAGGTCGGTCGTCGCCGTCGCGCGGCACTCCTTTTCTATCCTGCCGGTAAGAAGGGGGCGCGCCGCGTCGAGGGTCCTGCCCGCGCCGCCGAGAAACGCGCCGCGCGCGGTCGTAAAGCTGCTGCCCGAGACGGCGCCGTCGCCCGAAAATTCTCTGTTTATGACGAGACAGTTTTCCTCACGGTTTATGCTTTTCAGAATAAAGCTCCCGTTGTCGAGGCGGTATCCGTACTTCGTCATCCTCTGCCAGTACGTCTCGCTCTCCGAGGGGCGCAGCAGCGCCTCCATAAAGTACGAAAGATAGATCTCGCGCTCATTTCCGTCGCGGTTCACCGCGGCAAGATCGAAGCGGAGTTTTTTGTTTTTGTCGACCGCGAGGCGCAGCGCGAAGACGACGCCGCGGCAGACCGAAACGCAGTACGCGCACTTCGCGGTGTAGACGATGTATCTCTCGATATCCCTCTCGTCAAGCCCTCTCGCCGCTCCGGTCACGGAGACGGGGCGGAACTCACCGTCCCGCTTCACGCCGCCCCAGAACGCGACGTGAGGTCCCTCGCCGAAATTGGACTGACGGAATATCGTGAACGTACTCTCCCCCGCGTCGATATATCCCGAGGAGTGAAGCCACATCACGAGCCCGTCCTCGATATAGGGGTAACGGCTCTCGCCGCGCTCCCTCTCGAGGCAGAGAACGCCGTCCTCGTCGAGAAAGCAGGCGTTGCCGGGAAGTTCCCCCGCCCTCTCTTTCGCCGCGTTTATTCTGTCAAGTAAACCAAGTATGAATTCTTTTGTCATTTTATCCTCCGGGAAAATCATTCCGTGTATATTCCGATCAGCTCGCGCCTCTCTTCGTCCGTGACGCCGAGCGCGTCGCGGATAAACGAGTCGAAAGAACCGTAAAGCTCGTCCACCTTTTCGTAGAGCGCGTCAAGATATTCGCGCTGAGCCGTAAAAAGATAGTGAAGCGACCTCTCGTACCTCGGAAAGGCGTCGCCGAACTTGCCCCTCACCATATCGTAAAGACCCTCGACCTCTTTTGTCAGACACTCGTTGGTGAAAAGAAAATCTTTGATGATGTCCTCCCTCGAGACGCCGAGCGCCTCCGATACGATGACCGACGCCGTACCCGCGCGGTCCTTGCCCGCCGTGCAGTGCCACAGAAGCGCGCCGTCCCTCTCTGTAAGAAGCCTTTTCAAAAAGCGCGAGAAGCAGTCTATCGAATAATCGTTCGTGACGAAGCCGAGATAGGTCTTCATCATATAGCTCTTTGCGTTCTCCGGCTCGCGCGCGACGAACTCGAAGACCGCCTCGTCCGACCTCGCGTCGCGCGAGACCCCCGCCGTCAGACTGTCGAAGACCGGGGTCGCGAAGTATTCCACGCCCGGGATTTCGGGGTCGGGCTTCTCCGCCCTCTCGGCGGCTGTGCGGAAATCCACGACGGCGGAGAGCATATTTTGCAAGCGCCGAATATCATTCTCCGACGCAAAATAAAGCTGTCCGCTCCGTATGAGACGTCCGCGCTTTATTACCCTGCCGTCCCGTACGGGCGTGCCTCCGAGGTCGCGGGTGTTGTACAGATTTTCAAAAACAATTCTCTCGCTCATTTTTCCCCAAAACTCCAGAATCCGGTCCCCGTCTCGGGGTCGTACTTTTTGCCGATCGACCCGCCCGCGACAGGTCTCAGCTCGATCTCTGCCGTGTATAAAACGGTGACGGACTTTATGTGCCCGCCCGCGACGAGATGACGATCTCCTTCTTTGTACGCGAACACGGCGTGAGTGTGGTGGCAAAGCCCGTCGTCGCCGCTCACAACGTTGCCGTTCAGCGACAAAAGCTCAAGCATACCGCAGAGAGTCCGCGTTTCAAACGCGCCCTCCTCCGGCAGAAAAGTCTGTATCTGCGCCTCGGAGCATCCGCCGATGCCGCTGAACGTCGCGGACGCGATCCCCTCTTTTCGACAAATGCCGATAATATTCTCTATAATTTCATCCCCGCGGTCCATGCGGATATATACCGCGCCGCCGTATTTTCTGTATTCCATATTTATTACCTCATTTCAAAGGCTTCAATTATCGTATACCGACGATACCAGCTTCAGGAGAAACTCTCTGTCGTCGACGTTCTCGACGAGGAGCATCTCCCTTGCGCCCTCGTACGGCAGCTCACGCGGCGCGTCCGGCATCAGCGCCGCCGCCGACTCCGTCGCCTTCACGAGAAAGCGGTTGTCGTATATTCCGCCGATTACGCGCCCGTTATAATAAAATATATATTCTCCCATCATGGCGCGCCACGATACGTCCGCACCGGATAACTGCTCAATTATATAATCAAGATATTCTCTGCTCGACGCCATTCAAAACCTCCGGTTTACCGGTAAAACTACCGTGTGTTTTCAGTAAACGCAGTTATTGAATACGCACGGTCCATGCGGATATATACCGCGCCGCCGTATTCTACTGTTCCACGGTTATTATCTCTTTTCTGCCCTCACCCTCGACTCGCAAAACCTTTTCGTTCGCGTGCGCGTATAAAATCCTTTCCGGCTTGTACGCGAGGATCCTATCCCAGTCATTCATCAGCGCCTCGTTGCGCTCGTACGCGGGAAGAAAATCTATCGGCTCGAGGTCTCCGACGATGCAGGCGCCGCAATCAAGTATTACCGAAATACTGTCTTTGCTGTGGCTCGGCGTCTGTATGATCTCGCCCGCGATGCCGAGTTCCGAAAGAAAGCTTCTGCTTTCATCAAAGCGGACGATCCTCGCCCTGTTTTCGTCTATCGGCAGGTATCCGCTTCTATGCTCTCTTGCAAATATTTCATCCGCAAAATGAACCGAATCCACCTACGACTCCATCAGCAGAAGTCCGACGCCCTGCTCCGTAAGCGCGCCGACAAGCCCGACGTGATCCGGGTGGTAATGAGTTGCGAGAACGTACGTTATGTCCGATACCCTGACGCCCCGTTCTTT
>CADBQA010000090.1 GCA_902796675.1 uncultured Ruminococcus sp. | reverse complement strand
TGATTTTCGGTGATATTTCATCTTTTTATGATGTAATGCTTATGTCACCTTTTTGCCTGTCATTGCTGCTCTACCAAGTTTGTCTTCACTCTGAGGAAACTTTTGAAAAAGTTTCCCCCCTTACCCCTTTCAAAACTTTCGGAGAAAGTTTTGAAGCTACAGAGATATGATTATTCAATAATTCTGCGCGGAACGATTTAAGGTTTTTACACGCCTTCGCGTCCGGGGTCCTCGGAAAACCGCAAGGTTTTTCGGGGTTCGCGGATCAGGGTGACACGGGCGCGTCGTGAAATGAACGGCGCCGACGGCGCCGTTCGTGAAATCTCGCGCGGACATGCCGCGCTCCGTTATTTAAGTTCAAATACTCATGATGAAAGCTTCGACGATCTTCGAGGAGATGGCGGCGGCGCGTTTTGCGAACGTGGGGTAATCCATACCCGAGGCGTCGTCGGCGGAATCGGAGATCGCGCGGATGACGGTGAACGGCACTTTATTTATGTGGCAGACGTGACCGATCGCGCCGCCCTCCATTTCGCAGGCGATGGCGCCGTGCGCGCGGACGATCTCCTCCTTCGCCTCCGAGGAGCTTATAAACCGGTCTCCCGAGGCGATAACGCCGCGGCGGCAGTTGACGCCCATACCTTTTATGATCCCTTCTATGGCGCGGGAGATCGCGTCGTCGGCGGGGATCTCTTTTGTTTCAAGTCCGCAGACGTGACCCGGCTCGTCGCCGAGCGCGGAGGTATCGAAGTCATGTTCGACGACGGCGCGGGAGACTGCGACGTCGAGGGTGGAAAGTTCTTTTGTGAGGGAGCCGGCGACGCCGGTATTGATTATGAGGTCGGGCGCGTACGCCATTATCATCGCCTCGGCGCACATGGCGGCGAAGACCTTGCCGATGCCGCACTTCGCGACGACGACGCTCTTGCCGAACGCCTCGCCGGAGATAAACTCTATCCCCGATATTGTTCTCGTTTCCGGGTTTTCTATGATCCCTTTGAGGATATCGACCTCGATATCCATGGCTCCTATAATTCCTATCATCAAATCAGTCCTCTTGAGTTATGTATTTGCCGTATTTTACGAAGTAGTCGATCCCGGACCAGAGCGTCATTACGGTCATGATGCCTATTGTAATATAAGATATGATATGGTTTTCGGCGAAGAACGGGAAAATGACGGGCTCGACCATTATCGCGACGACGCAGACTATCTGCGACCAGGTCTTGATCTTGCCGAGCCAGCTCGCCGCGACGACGACGCTGTGCTTTGCGACGACGAGGCGCATCGAGGTGACCGCGAGCTCGCGGAACATGACGATCGCCGCCGCCCAGACGAAGACGCCCGATATGTAGGTATACTTTACGAGGATCCCGAGAAGCGCCGCGAAAACGATGAATTTGTCGGCGAGGGGGTCGAGAAATTTACCGAAATTCGTCACGAGGTCATATTTTCTCGCGATATATCCGTCGAGCGTATCCGTCAGTGAGATCAGCACGAAAAACGCCGCGGGGATCATGCGTCCGAGGGTCTCGTTTTCCCATTTTACGGCGAGCAGGAGGACGAGAAACACCGGAACGCTGAAAATACGCAGTAGAGTCAGCTTGTTCGGCAAGTTGAGTTTCATATCGAACACCGCCTTAATCAAGAAATCATGTGAGTCAGATTATTTTTACCGCTCCGGCGGGGCGTATGCCGAGCACGTGACAGCTGTCCTTGCCGAAGACCTTCTCCATCATCGCTTTATACTCCGGCGCGTCTGACGTCGGGACGAACGCCTCGATGGTCCCCGCAAATCCTCCGCCCTGTATGCGGCAGGCGCCGCGGCGCCCCGAGAGGAATCTCTCGGAGAGAAGGAGGGCGAGGGACGTCGCCTGGTGGCGCACGTCGGAGGGGGTCCAGACGTTCTGGAGGTAACAGAAGGAGGACTTTCCCGATTCGGAAACGAGCGAGAGGAAGCCGTCGACGTCGCCCGCCTCAAGGCAGGCGACCTGGCGGTCAACTCTGCGGTTTTCCTCAAAGAAATGGTAGGCGCGCATAAGGGCGCGGTCGCCGAGCTCGTCTCTTATTCTCGGCGCCGCCCCGTCTATATCCTCCTCCGTCAGCTCGCAAAGCCTTTCGTGACCGAGCAGAGCGGCGACCGCCTTCATCTCCGCGGGGACGGCGGCGTAGTCGTCGTTGAGGTCGGAGTGGCTGGAGCCGGTGTTCGTGATACAGAGAGAGAGACCGGACGATGAAAAATCAAAATCTATCTGTCTTACCTCGGGGTCGGCGACGGACGAAAAATCGACCGTTATGAGTCCGCCGGCGGCGCAAGCCATCTGGTCCATAAGCCCGCAGGGCTTGCCGAAGTATTCGTTTTCGGCGTACTGCGCGGACTTCGCCAGCTCCTTCGTGTCGACGTTGGAGTTGTTATAGAGGGACGAGAGGATCTTGCCTATCGCGACCTCGAACGCCGCGGACGAGGAAAGCCCCGAGCCTTTTATGACGTCGGACGTCGTGTAAGCGTCGAAGCCGCCGACGCGGTATCCCCTTGCCTTCAGGGCGTGGACCATGCCGGCGATAAGCGCGGCGGAGGAGAACTTACGCCCCTCGTCAGGCGTGCCCGTCTCGTCGATCAAGACGACGTCTTCCCGGCCGAAGCCCTCGCTTCTGACGCGGATGACCCCGTCGTCGCGGGGCGAGGCGACGGCGATGATATCGAGCGTGACGGCGGCGGCGATAACGCGCCCGCCGTTGTGGTCCGTGTGGTTGCCGGAGAGCTCGCTCCTGCCGCCGACCGAGAAGACGGAAACGTCCCGCCCTTCGCCGTAGTATTTTTCGAAAAGACCGAGGGTCTTTTCCATTCTTTCGCGGTAATAACCGAGGTCGTCCTTCGCGACGCCGAGCACGTTTTCGAGAAAGAGGTCGGCGCGGCCGGAACGGATAACGTCGATTGCGTTTTCTTTTGTCATAAGATCACCGTATTTTCAAAGTCGAACTATATTATACTATTAATTTATTAATTAGTCAAGAACGGTCAGCTTGCGAGTATCTTTTTGAAGTCGGCGAGGTCGGCGAGGTTTATCGCGCCGTCGCCGTTGACGTCGCAGCTCTCCACTATGAGCGACTCGTCATCCATGTTCGCAAGACATTTTTTCATGTCGGCGAGGTCGTTGAGGTTTATTTTTCCGTCGCCGTTTACGTCTCCCGCGAGGAAGTAGCCGTGCTTCACGGCGACGCCGCAGACCTCGCATTTAAGAACGCGGAAGCCCTTTTTGAGCGTCGCGAGGTCGGACTTTATGAGAACGTCCCAGATTATGCCCGTGACGTGTCCCGTCGCCGGTATCGGAGACGTGGATATCGTCTCGCCGCAAAGTGCGCAAAGGGTCGCCGAGACGCCGTCCTCCGTGCAGGTGGGGGAGCGCAGAACGGTCTCGTCCCCTGGCGTGTGTCCCGTCGGGAGCATCACGAAGCTGTCGCAGTGCGCGCCGCACGCCGTACATTCAAAGTAGATCTCGCCGCTTTCGGTGCAGGTCGGGTCGACGATCACCGGCGCGCTCATATCGGGCGTGTGTCCCGCAGCCTTTACGACGGAGGTATATTCGACGTATCCGCAGTCGCGGCAGACGTGCGACGTGACGCCGTCTTCCGTGCAGGTAGCGGGGGTCGTTATCTCGTCGGCAAAGGAGTGCGCGCCGCGGGGCGCGACGCTCTCCGTGCGCATGACTCTGCCGCAGAAGCGGCAGACGACGTCCGCCTCGCCTCCCGTCAGGCAGTCGGGCGCGGAGGCGTATCCGCCCTCCTCGCAAAGGCAGACGAAGTCAAGCCCGCCGAGGGCGGCGTATCTCTCCGACTCGGCGCCGCCGTGGCCGTAAACGGTGAAGCCCTGCTGCGCCACGGGGGTGAGATACGTTTTATCCGACGTGTAGCCGAGCGCGAAGGGGCCGATATATTTTACGGAGTCGGGGAGAGTGACAAAGGTCATGAGCGTGTCGTTATAGAACGCGAAGTCGAGGATCTCCTCGACGCCGTCGGGGATCGTGACGGAGGCAAGCTTCGTCGACGATGTCACCATATTGGCGGAGATGACTCTCGTCCCCTCGGGGATCGTGAGGTCCGCCGGGAGCGTGCCCTTCGGCGCGAGGGTGAAGCCGGAAATAAGATTTACTCCGTTCGGCAGCGCCTTGTAGTAGGCGGTGCCGGTGAGAGCGGACGCGTCGAAGTACTTTAAGCTCTCCGGTATCTCAACTTTTTTGAGTGAGGCGCAGGAGGAGAATACCGACTGTCCTATATATTCGACGCCGTCCGGCAGAGAGACCGACGCGACGGCGGTCGAGTAGAACGCGAAGTCTTCGATCCGCTTGAGGGAGGACGGGAAGGAGACCTCGGTTATATTCTTCGAGGTGCTGAAGGCGGAGACGCCGATACGCTCGACCGTGTCTCCTATCACGACCTTCTTTATCTTCTGGTTGTTCGAGAAGCAGCGGTTTCCTATCGCCGTTATGCCGTCCTCGATTATGACGCATTCGGCGTAGGCGTTCGCGTACCAGGGGGCGCCGCCCGCGGACGAGTAGTCCGGAAGCGCGCCGGTGCCGGAAACGGTCAGGGTCTTCGCGGCGGCGTCGACCGTGACGACGGCGTCGCCGACGTAGAAGGTTTTGTCGCCCGCGGCGGCAAACGCGCCGAGCGGAACGACGGATATTATAAGAAGCGCGGTGATGATAACGGAAAAGAGTTTTTTCATAATGTCACCGTCCTTTTATCGAGAGAAGTTTTTTGAGTGCGAGCACGTCCTTTAAGCCGAGGGCTCCGTCGGCGTTGTAGTCGGCGCAGGCGAGGTCGACGTCGCCCGCTCCTCCGAGCGCGCCGGAGAGAGCGGAGGCGGTCCCGCCCGGCCCGCCGTCGGTCCAGACGGTCTCAAGCACGGTCCGGCAGACCTCGCAGTAAACTATCGAGCAGCCGTGAAGGGTCCCGTCCCCGGAGGGTACGGTCAGCGCGACCGCATCTGCGGCGGGGGTGTGTCCGCGCGCGGGAATGATCTCCGTTTCGACGGTCTTGCCGCATTCGGCGCAAATACGTCCGGCGGCGCCGTCCTCGGTACAGGAGGCTTCTTTTATTACAACGGCGTCGCCCGAGAGCGAGTGGCCCATTTTCTCAAGTATCAGCGTTTCCATCGGCTCGCCGCATATGACGCAAACCTTCGCCGCGAGCCCGCGTCTGTCGCAGGAGCCCTCGTCGAGAACGGACCAGACGTCCGACATGACATGTTCGCCGCCGGGTACGACGTCCGTCACCTCCTCCTTGCCGCAGACGGAGCATTTGAGGAGGGTATATCCGTCGACGCCGCAGGACGGCGGGACGACCGTGCGGACGTACATGTGCGGCACGGGCGGCGTCGCGATCTTTGAGACGCAGGCGCCGCAGAAGCGGCAGACCTCGCGTTCGGTACCGCCCTCTTCGCAGTCGGCGACCTCCGTCACGGTCTCGAATTCGTGGAGACATTCGTAGTAAAAGCCCTCGTTCGACGCGTAAACGCAGGCGGCGCCGACGCCGTACGAGTATATTTCAAAATCTTCGACGTTCGCGTAGCTGATGCCGGTCGTGTACTTGCCGAGGCAGTTCGTGTCGAGATTGACGACGGACGGCGGCAGGGTGACGGAGCGGAGCTTTCCGCAGTCTCTGAAGGCGTGTGCGCCGACGGTCTCGAGGGTGGAGGGGAACGACACCGTCTTTAACGACGGAGATTTGTCGAACGCGACGTCGGCGATGACCTTCACGCCCTCCCCGATCTCGAGGGACTCGCCGCCGTACGCGCCCTTGTTGGTAAGCACCGTCCCGCCGAACATCGTGTAAACTCCGTCGGGGAGAGCGTTGTAATATGGCGTGCCGTTTAAGAAAAGCGCGCTGACGGAGCGGGGCGACGCCTCCTCGTCGAACGTGACGTCGCAAAGCGACGAGCACCCGTAGAACGCGTTCGTCTGCAGGACCTTTACGTCCTTGCCGAAGGCGACGGAGGTGAGCGGGCAGTTCTGGAAGGCGAGCGGCTCTATCCTCTCCGCGTGAACGAGCGAAATGTTCAAAAGCGCGCGGCAGTTGCTGAACGCGTAGGTGAGGATGTTTTTGTTTTCCGGAGAGAGCGTCACCGTCTCGAGCGACGAGTCGTCCGAGAACATACTCTTGGCGACGTCGGCGCTCGACGCGCCGAAGTCGGCGTATTTGAGAGAGGTGCAGTTCGCAAAGGAGTATTCTCCGGCAGATCCAAGCGCGTCCGGAAAGCGGACGAAGCGGAGGTTCTGGCAGTTTCCGAAGGAGCTCTTTCCGATCCTCGTCAGGGTGGAAGGAAGAGAGATCTCCGAGAGCGGCGAGAAGCCGTAGAAGGCGTAGTCGCCGACGGACGTGACCCCCTCCCCGATGACGACGCGGGCGGTCGACGTGTCGAGCATACGCCACGGCGCTTCTCCCGGCAGGTTGTGAGACGATTTCTGGAGGAAGTCGTACATATCTCCCTCGCCCGAGACCGTCAGCACGTTGGAAGAAAAGCGCCACGTCAGATTGTCCCCGCAGACGCCCTCTGTCGCTATCGCGGCGCGGGCGGGGAACGCGGGAAAAACGGATATCAGTATAAGGAGCGCCAGCAGAAAGGAGAGCGGCGCCGATTCTGTTCTCTTTTTCCGAGCCATGGGTTCCTCCGAAGTTATTGTTGATTTGATTTTACCATAATTTTTATTAATAAGCAACAAAAATATTATATAAATATAAAATAATTTTTAATTAATTGTTTAAAGGCGGGCGAAATCGCTTGACTTATGGGCCGCTTTCAAGTATACTTTGAGTGAAGTAAGTCGGACTGCCGCGTGTCATGGCGCCGAAAGGTATTGGCATGAGGAAAGTCCGGGCTTCACAGGGCAGGATAACGGATAACGTCCGCCGGAGGCGAC
>CADBQA010000089.1 GCA_902796675.1 uncultured Ruminococcus sp. | reverse complement strand
GGCTTTTTCGCGGAGCCCTTTTCGTTCCCGGCGGTCCTCGAGGGCGGCAGGGAATGGATGACGCTGATGCCGAACGAGACCGTGACGACCCTGCCCGCCGTCGCCGAGGCGTCGGGAAAGGTGCTGACGTACGGGCTCGGGCTCGGATATTTCGCGTACCGCGCGTCGATGAAGGACGACGTCTCGTCCGTCACCGTCGTGGAGCTCACCTCCGACGTCATATCCCTTTTCGAGGAGTACGTCCTTCCGCAGTTCCCGAGGCGCGACAAAATAAGGATCGTGAACGCCGACGCCTTCGACTTTGCCGAAAATACGGCGCCGGGCGAAAAATTCGACTTCGCCTTCGTCGATTTCTGGCACGACGCCGGAGACGGGCGCGATCTGATGTTAAGAATGAAGGAGTACGAAAAATACTCCCCCGGCTGCCGCTTCAGCTATTGGCTCGAGGACACGATAAATTGCTACCTTGATAGGAATTTATGGCCGTAAAAAACGCCCGTCAGGGCGTTTTTTTATTCCGTCACGGCTCGATGTGGGCATCGAGCCCTACAGATGTGGGCATCGAGCCCTACGGATGTGGGCATCGAGCCCTACGGATGTGGGCATCGAGCCCTACGGATTTGCAGGTGTTCATTCCTCTGAAAACGCCCGTCAGGGCGTTTTTTTATTCCTTTATCATTCCCGCGAATACGCTTTCGTTGCGGAGAGTCGGGGAAGAGACCTTGCCGTTCGCCTCGTACGCCGCCTCCTCGAGCGACGCCGCGCCGTCGGTGAATCCGAGACGGTGCGCCTCGGTCAGCACGGAGAGCGAGACGTCCCTGATAATGCCGCGTTTGGCGTTTGCCTCATTCGGCTCGTTGCCGGAGGAGATAAGAAACTCGAGAACGTCAGTGAGATCGGAGAGAACGGGGAGCCCCGCCGCGCCGCGAAACGCCCACTTATAAAAGGGCATATACCTTCCGTTTAGAAGATAGATCGCCGCGAGGATATTTTTGACGTATGTAAAAATCGCGAGCTGCGCCGCGCCGCTCTCACCGTGGGCGAGGCATCTTTCGTAGTTGTATTCGCCCGACTGCGCCGCCGTTATAAAATACGCCGCCGCTTTTTTGAATTTAACGTCGTCGGGGTATCCCCGGAGAAGAGTCTCCCTCACCGCGGAAAACTCGCCGAGGTCGTCGCGGAAGACTTTGCCGGACGTCGCCGCGGCAAGAGCGTATTCCGGTATCGAGAGCCAGTGCTCTACCGTCGTCGGGGAGGACGGCGAGCCGAGAAATTTTCTGTAAAAATCGGACGTTTTCATAACGCCGCGCCTCGCGCCGCCCGTCGGCGTCGCGCCGTCCCTTTTTACTCCGTGAAATTCGCGCGGAAGCGCGGAGTACGCGCGTGAGAGCCGGAAAGAATACTCTTCGTAGTCCCCGTCCGTCAGCCAGATGCAGAAAGACGGCGAAAAATCGTGGTCGCGCGAGACCTCATCGTCAAAGCCGAGGCACTCAGACCCCTCGCCCGAGAGCCCGACTGCCGCGCGGCTCACAAGGTCGGGAAAACTCTCCTCCATCATCGCCGCGCCGTGCTCTTTGTAGTAAAGCTCGGCAAGCTCAAGCCCTTTCATAGATCTCCTTCGCGTCGGCGTCAAGTCTGTCGGCGCGCTCCTTTTGTCCGAAATGTCTGTATGACGGCGAGCATTTCGTGCATACGAAAGCGAAATATCCGTTTCTCGCCGGTTTATCCGACGTAAGTATCTCCCACGCGGTATCGAGGCACGGGGCGATCTCGGGGGACTCCGCGCCGCGCCACGCTTCGTACATGTGAGCCATATTGACGTAGGTCACAGCCTCGTCGCACGCGCCGTCCTGTTTCGTCGCCATTATCGCCGCCGCTTCGACGAACAGCTCCTCCGCCTTCTCAAACTCTCCTATGTCGCAGAGGGCGAGAGCCGAATTGTTAAAGAGCCCCGCTGTCTTCTCGTCGTCCGGGTCGAGCTTTTCGCGGTAGATCGCCGACGCCTTTTCGTAGAGTTCGAGCGCCTCTCGCGGACGTCCGAACGTCTTGTATACCGTCGCGGCGTTAAGCATCACGGTCGCCCCCGCGACCTCGCCGGAAATACCGACGCGCTCAATAAGCTCCAGCCCGCGTTCCACCGCCGCTGTCGCCCCAGCCTCGTCGCCCTGCTTGCGGCAGTAGCCCATAAGCTCGCTTTGGATCGTTATCTCTCCGCGAAGGTCGCAAAGCTCCTTCGCCTCGCGCTCCCAATGGCGAAGGTATTCTCCGGCGCCTTTCACGTCGTTCACCTCGAAATATCGGTCAAGGCGGTCGATGATCCGCCGTACGGGTATCTCGCCCTTCGGGTCATCGGCGCTCGGATAGTAAAACTTTTTACCGTCCGAGAGGGGGCAGGAGGGTTCTTTGTAATCAAACGGGTCGAGCATATCGCCGCTCCTCGCTTTCGTTCAATCTTTCATTAGATCCGTAATTTTATTATAACTGAACGCCGCGCTCCTTTTCAAGTGCTTTTGCACAAAAATAACGGCGGCGCCGATTATTTTATTATATTTGCTTGATAAAAACTTACATATATGATATCATTATAACAGAAAAATATATGAGGAGGGAGCTTATGGCTAAACTCTATTTCAAATACGGCGCGATGGGGTCGTCGAAGACCGCGAACGCACTCATCGCAAAATTCAACTATGAGGAGCGGGATATGAAGGTCTGGCTCATAAAGCCGGACGTCGACAACCGCGACGGAGTCTCCAAAGTGCGCTCAAGGATCGGTCTCGAGGCTGACGCGACGGTGATCCGCTCATGCGACAACATCCTCGATATGTACCGCGAGCGCGACGGCGTCGACGTCATAATCGCGGACGAGTGCCAGTTCTTCACGGAGGAGCATATCGACCAGATGAGGGAGATCGTCGATTCATACGATCTGCCGGTCATGTGCTTCGGTCTTCGCACCGACTTCAGAACAAAACTCTTTCCCGGCAGCCGCAGGCTCTTCGAGCTTGCCGACTCCATAACGGAGATAAAGACCATTTGCTCCTGCGGCGCGAAGGCGACCGTCAACGCGAGGATCGCGCCGGACGGCAGGGTAATCACAAGCGGTCAGCAGGTCTTCATCGGCGGCAACGACAGCTATGTCGCGATGTGCCACAAATGCTATATGAAACACATAAGAGAAGATAAAAACAGATAAGGAGACGGAATATGGATATCAGGGAAATTTTATCGAAGGTCGATCACACGCTCCTTTCGCAGAGCGCGACGTGGGAGGAGATCAAGGCTATTTGCGACGACGGAATGAAGTACGAAACCGCGTCGGTCTGCATCCCCGCGTCATACGTCAGGGCGGCGAAGGAATACGTCGGCGACAGGCTCAAGATCTGCACGGTCATAGGCTTTCCGAACGGATACTCGACGACCGCGACGAAGGTCTTCGAGACCGCGGACGCCGTGAAGAACGGCGCGGACGAGATAGATATGGTCATCAATATCGGCTGGCTCAAGGATAAGAAGTACGACGAGATCCTCGGAGAGATCAAAGAGATCAAGGCGGCTTGCTCCGGCAGGCTTCTCAAGGTCATCATCGAGACCTGCCTCCTCACGGACGAGGAGAAAATAAAGATGTGCGAGATAGTCTCCGCCTCCGGCGCCGACTATATCAAGACGTCGACCGGTTTTTCCAAGGGCGGCGCGACCAAAGAGGACGTCGCGCTCTTCGCCGCACACGTCGCGCCTCACCTCAAGATAAAGGCGGCGGGCGGTATCTCATCCATAGCTGACGCTGAGGACTTCATAGCGCTCGGCGCGTCGAGACTCGGAACGAGCAGGATCGTAAAAATAGTGAAACAGGAGGGGCTCGCAAACTGACGGGCGACGCATGATATGGCAAACTATCCGACACCTCACATAAACGCGATACCGGAGGACTTCGGGCGCACCGTGCTTATGCCGGGCGACCCGCTCCGCTCAAAATTCATCGCTGAAAACTTTCTTGAGGATCCCGTCCTCGTAAACAACGTCCGCGGCGTGCAGGGCTACACCGGCACTTATAAGGGCGTGAAGGTATCGGTCATGGCGAGCGGTATGGGAATACCCTCTATCGGCATATACTCATACGAGCTTTATAATTTCTTCGGGGTCGACAACATCATAAGGATCGGCTCCGCCGGCGCCATGCAGGAGAACATTAAAATACGCGACATCGTTATAGGCCAGGGCGCCTGCACCAATTCCGACTTCGTGTCGCAGTACGGCATCTGTGCCAACTTCGCTCCCATCGCGGACTACAAGCTGATGAGCGCCGCCATAAAGAACTGCGAGGCGCTCGGCGCGAGATACCACGTCGGCAACCTTTTCTCGTCCGATACGTTCTATTCCGACGATACCACGACGACGCCCGCGCTGATGAAGATGGGCGTTATGGCGATCGAGATGGAAGCGGCGGGACTTTACATGAACGCCGCGCGCGCGGGAAAGCGCGCCCTCGCGATATGCACGATCTCCGACCACATTCTGACTCACGAGCTCACGACCGCCGAGGAAAGACAGAACTCCTTTACGGAGATGATGAAGGTCGCGCTCGAGACGGCTCTTGACGCCGAAAAATTCTGACGGAGAACGATATGAGAGTATTTTTAGTCATACTTGACAGCTGCGGCGCGGGCGAGCTTCCGGACGCGGCGCTCTTCGGCGACGTCGGCGCGCACACTCTGAAGCGCATTTCAACGAGCAAGTATTTCAACTGTGAAAACACGAGAAAATACGGCCTTGCGAACATCGACGGGCAGGAGTACCTCGGACCGATAAAGGATCAGCTCGGCGCGTGCGCGAGGATAGCCGAGCGCTCGATGGGCAAGGACACGACGATAGGTCACTGGGAGATAGCCGGCATCGTATCTGAAAAGCCGCTCCCCACGTTCCCGGACGGGTTTCCAGAATGGGTGCTGAAGGAGTTTTCCGAAAAGTGCGGCGTCGGCGTCCTCTGCAACAAGGCGTACTCCGGCACCGAGGTCATCAAGGATTACGGCGAAGAGCATATGAGGACGGGCAAGCTCATCGTCTACACGTCCGCCGACAGCGTCTTCCAGATAGCGGCGCACGAGGAGCTTTATCCGCCGGAGGAGCTTTACCGCTTCTGCCGCATCGCCCGCGAGATCCTGAAGGGAGAGGTCGGCGTCGGACGTGTCATAGCGCGTCCTTTCGTCGGCGACCCCGAGCACGGATTTACAAGAACGACCAACCGCCACGACTTTTCGCTTGAACCCTACGGGGAGACGATGCTCGACGCCATGAAAGCCGAGGGGCGCGACGTTATCGCCGTCGGCAAGATAACGGATATCTTCGCCGGGCGCGGCGTGACCGAAACTATACTTACCCACGGCAACACCGAGGGTATGAAGGTGACGAAGGAGGTCGAGGAGCGAGACTTTGACGGGCTCTGCTTCACAAATCTCGTCGACTTCGATATGCTCTACGGGCACAGACAGGATATAGACGGTTACGCGAAGGCGTTCGCCGAGTTCGACGGGTGGTTCCCGAAGTTCGTCGCCGATATGAGGGAGGACGACGTCGTCTTCGTGACGGCGGACCACGGCTGTGACCCGGGCGACGAAAGCACCGACCACACGAGGGAGTATATACCTCTTCTCGTCGCGGGACCGAGAGTTCGTCCGGTCAACCTCGGCACGAGGTCGACTTACGCCGATATCGCCGCGACGATCTGCGAGCTTCTCGGCGTCGACTTTGAGTGCCCGGGCGAGAGCTTCGCCTCCGAAATTCTGAAATAAGGGTAACTATATGGATAAGGAATATCTCGTACAGCGCGCCGTCGAAGCTATGAAAATGGCGTACGCGCCTTACTCAAACTACTTTGTCGGCGCGGCTCTTCTCACAAAAGAGGGGAAGATCTACACCGGCTGCAACATCGAGAGCAGCACCTATACGCCGACGAACTGCGCCGAGCGCACCGCGTTTTTCAAGGCGGTCAGCGAGGGTGAGCGTAACTTCGAGGCGATAGCGATCGTCGGCGGACCGAAGGGCGACATCCGAGGCTTTGCCGCGCCCTGCGGCGTCTGCCGCCAGGTCATGGCGGAGTTCTGCGACGTCAAGACCTTCGACGTTATAATCTACGACGGCAAAGAGATGAAAAGTATGAAGCTCGAGGAGCTTCTGCCTCTGTCGTTCGGCATGGCGGACCTTCAAAAATGAAACTTTTACGAATCGCATCGGCGCTCCTTTGCGCCGCCATTGCCGCCTCGTTCGCTTCCTGTTCCGACAGACCTTCTGACGCCGTAACGACGGACGAATCGGAAGGCGACACGACCTATTGTGTCGCATATATCCGTGACGCGGCGCTTCCGGCGCTCGACGGCGCGAACAACTCGGCGAGCGACGAAGTGAGGAGCTTTTGCGACGCTAATTCGATAGAGTATCTCGAATACGAAGTCAAAGTCTCAGACGGCGACGCGAGAGCGGAAGCCGTGGCGAGGGCGACAGACGACGGAGCCGACCTCGTAGTCGGCGTGGGATACTATTTTTCACGCACGGTGATAGATATTCAGCGTGATTTCCCGGATACTTATTTTCTCGTTCTCGGCACCGAGCCGCCCGACGCGGATCACGGCGAAACACTCTCGGAGCGGGTCCATTTCTCGTCGCCCGATATGACCGAGGCGGGGTATCTTGCGGGGCGCGTCGCCGCGAAGTACGCGAAGAGCCCGGCGTTTTCGTCAATGATGGAGACTGACCGCGCGCTCGAGTGCTTTTCCGGGTGCGTCGCGGGTTTATCGGACGGCGCGGACGGTACGACTCTTCTCGTGTCCACCGCTCCAGGCATCGGTCAGATGAACGACTTTTACACGACCGATGAGGTGTCGCAGCGCCTGTACGGCGCGGGCTCTGACGTCGTTATAGCCTTCGGGGCCATGATCTATCCCGCGTCCGTCGCCGCCGCGAAGAACGGCGGTGAGTTTATCGCGCTTTGCCCGGATGACGGCGTTGACGGGGCGAATATGCTTCCTTCGCCCGTTTTTGACTACGCCGCGTCGGCAAAGGCAAACCTTACGCGCTTTGTCTCGTCCGGAATGAAATGGAGCGCGAAGGACGCGGGCGTCTGCTCACTCGAAGGCGTTGAGGACGGAGCTTTGACATTGTCGCCGTATGACCGCCTGATGGACGAGATAGGGGACGGTCCGATATACGTCGCGCCCGCGGACCCGCACGAAGACGCGCCCGGCGACGGCGTAAACTATAATTATTTAGTGAGTATTGAGGGATGAAATGAGAGCTGTTGATATTATTCAAAAGAAAAAAGAGGGCGGTGAGCTCACCGCCGACGAGATAAAATTCTTTATCGAAGGATTCACCGCGGGCGAGATACCGGAGTATCAGATGTCAGCCCTCGCCATGGCGATCTGCTTTGTAGGTATGACGGACCGCGAGGTCGCGGACCTGACCGACGCCATGATGCGCTCCGGCGACGTGCTCGACCTCTCGGCGTTCGGAGACAAGTCGGTCGACAAGCACAGCACGGGCGGCGTCGGGGACAAGACGTCCCTCGTCATAGCGCCGATCGTCGCCACGCTCGGCGGCGTCGTCGCGAAGATGTCCGGACGCGGGCTCGGTCACACGGGCGGCACGGTCGATAAGCTCGAATCGATAGCGGGCTTCAAGACCGCGCTCTCGGGCGACGAGTTTATGGCGCAGGCGAAAAAGGTCGGCGTCGTCATAACGGGGCAGAGCGGGACTCTCGCTCCCGCCGACAAAAAGCTCTACGCGCTTCGTGACGTGACGTCGACGATAGATTCGATACCGCTTATCGCCTCAAGTATAATGAGCAAGAAGCTCGCCGCGGGGTCTCACTCCATAGTCCTCGACGTCAAGGTAGGCTCCGGCGCGTTTATGAAGTATATGGAGAGCGCGAAGGCGCTCGCCGAGGAAATGGTCAAGATAGGGAAGTCCTGCGGAAGACGCGTCAGAGCGCTTATAACAAATATGGACGTGCCGCTCGGCCGCGCCGTCGGCAACTCGCTCGAGGTCATTGAGGCGGCGGGCGTCTTAAAGGGCGAGGTCGGGGGCGACCTCAAGGAAGTCTGCGTCGCGCTCGCGTCGAATATGGTTTCCATGGTGAACCTTATTCCTTACGAAGAGGCGATGGCTCGCGTCCTCGATGCGATAGATTCAGGGCGAGCTTTTGACAAGATGAAGGAGTGGGTCGCCGCGCAGGGCGGAGACGCTTCGTACCTCGACGACTTCGACCTTTTCCCGAAGGCGAAGGTCGTGTACGAGTTGAAATCGGACGGCGCGGGATATATCTCGAAGATCGACGCGGAGAAGATCGGCGTCGCCTCGTCTCTCCTCGGCGCGGGCAGAACGAAAGCGGGAGACCCGATAGACTATTCCGCCGGTATCGAGATCCTCGCGAAGACGGGTGACCGTGTCGCAAGGGGCGAGACCATAGCGAGGTTCCACACCTCAAGCGAAGCGCTCGTCGCCGCTGCGGCTGAAAAATATCTCTCGGCGCTCTCATACTCCGAGAGTGCGCCCGAACCCGAAAAGTTGATATATTGCACGGTTGAATAAGAAAACGCCCCGGAATTTCCGGGGCGTCCAGAGCGAAGACAAACTTGGTAGAGCAGCAATGACAGGCAAAAAGGTGACATAAGCATTACATTATAAAAAGATAACGCATCACCGAAAATCAAAGAGGCGGGGGAATTGGGATTAACCCAAGTCCCCCGCCGTCATTGCTTTTCGGCGCTCTCGCCGCT
>CADBQA010000088.1 GCA_902796675.1 uncultured Ruminococcus sp. | reverse complement strand
GAAGACCGGGAAAGCGAGCGCGATACGCTTCTCAACGCTTAACGCGATCTGCCGCGCTCTGAACTGCACGCCCGGCGATATTCTTGAATACAGGGAGGACTGACCGTGGAAAACTACAACGAAGTTTTCAGAGAAGTGGCGGAAGAGCCGCTTTTCACGCGGCAAAAAACAGACGCCGCAATGGCGGCTTACACTTTGATAATGATGATACTCGCGGTCTCCGCCCTTATCTGGAACGGGGCGGCGATGGGATACACCGTCATATTCGACGTTTTCTTTATCGCCTCGACCGCGTTTCTTCGCCGCCGCGGCGGTAAGATACCCGCGTCCGCGTACGTCCTCGCGCTGCTTACCCTCGTCTGCTCGTGGACATTTGCGGCGACGTCGAACACGTCCGTCAGGCTCTTGTCCGTCGTCGCGACGCTCCTGTCGTCCGTCGTATGGTACGCTCTTGTCGCGGGGAGGAGATATCCCGCGAGCGACAGCGCGCTCTTTGAGCTGTCCGGAGCAACTTTTTTTAAAGGCGTCGACGGCATCCCAAAAGTCCTGAAGGCGCTCTTTTCAAAGAAAGGCGAAAGATCGAAAAACGCCTCCTCGGCGGCAATCGGCGTCGCCTGCGCTCTGCCGCTGTTATTTGTCGTCACCGCGCTTCTCGCCTCGTCCGACGCGGCGTTCTCCTCTCTCATTACGAACGTCTTCGGAAGCGTCGGCTCGCTCGTTCAAAAGATCATTCTCGGGTGCGTCGTATCTCTCTTCGCCATCGACATACTGTTCACGCTGAAATACGGCAAAGACAGAGAAAAGGACGCAAGCTCTCCGACGATCAAAACACCCGCCGTGACGGCGTTTCTCGCGGTCATCTCGTCGGTCTACGTCGTATACCTCTTCTCACAGCTCGCGTATCTCTTCTCGGCGTTTGAAAATATTCTGCCCGCCGGGTATGAGTTTACCTACGCGGAGTACGCGAGGCGCGGATTCTTCGAGCTTTGCGTAATTGCCGCCATCGACCTCGTTCTCATCCTCGGGGCGATCATCTTTACAAAGAAAGATAACGGTAAGCTGCCGACGTCCGTTAAGATCGTCTGCACGCTCATCGTCCTTTTCACCCTCGTCATAATCGCGACGTCGATCTCAAAAATGGTGATGTACATCGGCGTTTACGGAATGACGACGCTCCGTATCAGCACGTCTGCGTTTATGGTATGGATGGCGCTCGTTTTCGTCACGGCTGAGATAAGGCTTTTCGTAAAGCGGCTCGACGTTCCGGCTGTCGGACTTGCGCTCGGGCTCGCCGTCCTCTCGGTACTCGGCATCTTCAACGTAAACAGATTCGTCGCAAAATACAACTACGAAGCGCACGCCAACCGCGGAAGCCGCGTCGACGTCGCCTATATGTCGTCGCTCGGCGACGAGGGGGTCGAATATCTGTACCTTCTGACTCACGACAATGATATTAAAATTTCGTCAGCAGCGTCGCGCAAACTGACCGTGATGATCGCCGATTACTACGAAACTGACGTCGACTACACTTCAAAGATAACGACGGTCGGTGAGCTCCACGCGCTGAGGAAGTACCGTTCGGGCCCGCTCTCGTTCTCCTTCCCGTCAGACGCTGCGTACCGCACGCTCTACAAATTCATAGCGGAAAAGGAAAAGGGTTGAGACGGAAGTCTCAACCCTTTCTTTATGAAATCGTATTCTCTATATTCCCTCTCAGGCGGGCGATGCGCTCGCCTATTTTGCGGTTTTCGGGGAGCGAGAGCGTCGGGTCGGAGGTGACGGTCTCGCGCGCGGCGGCGACGGCGCTCTCCGTCGTCGCGCGGTCTGCGTCGGAATCCGTTATCATCGCCGCGGCGTCGCCGTGCTGGCGTATCCTGCCCTCGGGCGAGAAGAAGTCTCCCGCGCCGCGCATCTTGAGGTCGTACTCCGCTATCTCGAAGCCGTCGTAGGTGTTTTTCATAACGGCGAGGCGTTCCTTCGCCTTTTCGCTCTCGGAGTCGGAGACGAGGATACAGAACGATTTTCTGTCGCTCCTGCCTACTCTGCCGCGAAGCTGGTGAAGCTGGGAAAGACCGAAACGCTCGGCGTTCTCGACTATCATCAGCGTCGCCTCGGGAACGTTGACGCCGACCTCGATGACCGTCGTCGCGACGAGGACGTCGAGATTCCCTTCGCAGAACTCCTTCATCACGGCGTCCTTTTGAGCGGGCTTCATTTTTCCGTGTACCATACCGACGCGAAGGTCGGGCAGGCGAAGCGCGGTCTCACGGGCGAACTCCACCGTCGAGCGGAGGTTTGCGCCGCCGCTATCACGCTCGGTCAGAATGACGTTCGCCATCTCCTCCGGGTCGCTCTCCGACTTCTTCGCGCGTTCGCGGGCGCTCTTTGCTTCCGCTTCCTCCACCATCGGGCAGACGATATACGTTCTGTTCCCCGCTCTTGCGTGAGTGCGGATGAACTTGTTTATTCTGTCGCGGTATCTGTCGTCGACGACGAAGGTATCGACCTTCTGCCGCCCGGGCGGCATCTCGTCGAGGCGCGAGAGCGACAGGTCGCCGTAGTAGACGAGCGAGAGCGTCCTCGGGATCGGCGTCGCGCTCATGGCGAGTATATGTACCCCCCTCGTCTTTTCGGCGAGCGCCGCTCTCTGCATAACGCCGAAGCGGTGCTGTTCGTCCGTGATGACGAGACCGAGTTTTTCGAATTTAACGTCTTCGGTTATAAGCGCGTGAGTTCCGACTATTATGTCGATGCCTCCGGTAAGGTCCTCGGAGTCACCCGACAGTACCGAGCGCACGCGCCGCTTTTCACTCTGCGAAAGTGACCCGGTGAGCAGCGCAACGTTTATACCGAGAGGCGTGAATATCGCCTTTAAGTCCTCGTAGTGCTGATTTGCGAGTATCTCCGTCGGCACCATGACGGCGCACTGGTATCCGCTCGCGACCGCGGCGTAAGCGGCGCCCGCCGCGACGGCGGTCTTTCCGCTTCCTACGTCGCCGATGAGTATCCTTCTCATCGGTACGTCGCGTCCGAGATCCTCCGTTATCTCGCGAAGAGACCTCACCTGCGCGCCCGTCAGCTTGTACGGGAGCGAGTCGACGTAACGCTTCGTGTCGGTGTTTTCAAAAACAGGCGCGCGGTCGCCCGTGCCGCGGCTCTTTTCTGTCGCGAGCGCGGCGGCGGTCATAAACACGTCCTCGAAGCAGAGGCGTCGCCTTGCGGCGTCCATTTCATCTATTGTCCGCGGCGCGTGTATCTTTTGTATCGCCGACGGCAGGGTCTCGATGCTCCATTTTTCACAAAACTCTTTCGTGAAAACGTCGTCGATCGATTCCGAGACCTCGGCGAGCGCGGTTTTGATGATGCCGGATATGAATTTCTGCGAAATGCCCGTCGTCAACGGGTAAACGGGGACGAGGGCGGGAAGCTCGCCCTTTACCTCCTCGTATATCGGCGACGTCATACACAGACGTCTGCCCTCGCGCTCGATCTTGCCCCAGAAGCGGAACTCAGAGCCGACGCGGAAGACGTCTTTCAGGTAGTTCTGATTGAAGAACGTCATCTCGACCGTGCCGAACTCATCGAACGCGCGAAACTTCAGTATGTTCATCCCGCGGCGGATCATTTTCGCCGTCGGCTCCGTACCGACCGTGAGTATCACGGAAAACGGCGCCTCGCGTCGCTCGCCCGTGAGCGCCTCGTCGACCTCTTTAAGATTCTTTGTGTCGCCTCTGTTCTGGTACGCTCTCGGGTAGTGGCGGATGAGGTCCTCCACCGTCTCGATACCCATGCGGGAGAGAGAGCGTCTTCTGACCTCTCCCACGCCCTTTATTTCCCCTACCGGAGACGACAGCGTAAGCGCGCTCATTTCGCAGAGCCCGCGACGGGAGCGACTCCGCCGGGCGTGACGATCGGCATTTGTCCCGCCGCCGAAGTTATCTCGGAGACGAGAAGCGATGTGCGCGACATAAGATTGGTAAGGAGCGCCGGGCAGCTCTTTTTGAACTCACCCGCAAGGTCGACGTTCTTCCAGTCTATTTCGCTGACGTAAACGGGATTGAATTTCATCATAACGCCGAACGTGACGGAGAGATTGAACATCCCCTCCGGGTCAAAAGTCAGCGTTCTGTTGAAGGTCACCTTGACGCCGACTTTTTCGGCGAGCTGAGCGACTATCGTATCCTTGCAGTTGAGGCGCACGTCCCCCTGAGCCTTCTCGAGCTTTATCATCTCATAATTCAGATTGTCGAGAAAAATCTGATTGTCGTGAAGAAAGTATCTGTTGAAATCTATCATTATCCTGTCGCCTCCCGGCGCGTCGTATTTTCCAACTGTATTTTACCACAATCGCGCGCCCTTTTCAAGGCGGTTGTTTTATTTTATTTAATATTGCATTGTCGCGCGGAATATGGTACAATGGTAAAAATGATTTTTTACCGGAGGTCACGAAATATGCAGGACTTCACAGTTCTCGCCACCGTCGCAGGCGAGCCGATAACCGAGCGCGAAGTCGACGAAATGATAAGAGCGATGGGTCAGAGAGGCGCCGCCTACAACAGCAAGGAAGGGCGCGACGCTGTACTTGAGGAGCTGATAGGCCGCCGCCTTCTTCTGCTCGACGCGAAGAGAAACCTTCTCGAGCGCGACGAGGAGTTCAAGGCGGAGCTTGCAAAGGTCAAGGACAGCCTTCTTTCAAGCTACGCCGCCGACCTCGTTATGAGAGGGGCGAAGGTCTCGGACGAGGAGATCGAAGAATACTACAACGCTCACCGCGGCGAGTTCGTCTCGCGCGAGAGGATAAACGTTTCGCACATCCTCGTCGACGACGAGGAGCTTTGCCGGCGTATAATGGAGGATATCGAGCGCGGAGATATTTCCTTTGAGGACGCCGCGCGCCGCTACAGCTCCTGCCCTTCCAAAAACAACGGAGGCGCGCTCGGCGACGCGACGAGAGGACAGTTCGTCCCCGAGTTTGAGGACGCGGTCTTCGGCACGGAAGTCGGACACACGGTCGGGCCCGTAAAGACGCAGTTCGGCTACCATATAATAAGACTCAACTCAAAGACGCCCGCGGGCGAAATGACGCTCGGTGAGGTCAAGGACGCGCTTCGCGAAAAACTTCTCCGCGAGAAACAGCAGAAGGCATATAAGAGCAAGATAAATCAGCTTAAGATCCTCTACCCCGTGGATAAATACTGATATTGTCAAAACTTAAAAAAAGGCTTGACAAGACGGCAACTTATAACTATAATAATAATGTTGTAAAAAAACAAATACCGGGCGGCAAGTCTGCCCTTGCATACGGAGGAATCACGATGTTTGAAAAGGTAAAGGAACTTCTTGTCGAGGAGCTTTCCGTCGAAGAAGATCAGGTCACGCCCGAAGCCGAGCTTGTGAACGATCTCGGCATCAACTCTCTCGAGCTTGCGGACCTCGTTATGCTCTGCGAGGAAAGATTCGGCATCACCATAGACGACGAAGACGCGCAGAAATTCGTTACCGTCGGCGACGTCGCGGAATACCTTTCCGACAAAGCCGAGTAATTTTTTTGAAAACGTATCGACCTCTGCTTCGTCAGAGGTCTTTTCTTAAATTATTATTATGGAAAGAGTAAACGTACGCGGGGTGCCGTTCGACAACGTGACGATGGACGGAGCGCTCTCGCTGATAAAAGAAAGGCTTGACGGCGGTCTTCGCACTGTCGTCTTCACGCCGAACGCGGAGATCGTAGAAGCGTGTATCGAGGACGAAAAGAAGCTTGAGCTCGTCCGCCGCGCCGACGTGATACTCCCCGACGGCGTCGGCGTCATAAAAGCGGCGAATATCCTCGGCACGCCTCTCAAGGAGAGGGTCCCGGGGGTCGAGGTCGGAGAGGCGCTCTTCGCCTCTCTTAAAGAGCCGCACTCCTTCTTTATCCTCGGCGGCGCCGAGGGCGTCGCGAAAGAGGCGTGCGAGAAGATGGCGGCGAAGCACGGAGCCGTGTTCGCCGGATGCCACCACGGCTTCTTTTTGAAGGAGGACGGCTCGTCCGACAAAGTGATAGAGGAAATAAACTCGTCCGGCGCCGACACTCTCGTCGTCTGCCTCGGATTTCCTTTCCAGGAGACGTGGATCACGGAGAATATCGAAAGGCTTCCGAACGTGAAGATAGCGCTCGCGCTCGGCGGCTCCGCCGACGTCTGGGCGGGCAGGACTAAAAGAGCGCCCGCATTTTTCAGGCGTCTCGGGCTGGAATGGCTCTGGAGGCTCCTTCGCCAGCCGTCGCGCATCGCACGCGCCGCGAAGCTCCCGAAATTCTATTTCGGTATCAAAAAGTACAAAAAGAAACTTGATAAAGAAAACAAAAAAAACCGCTGACAAGTCAGCGGTTTTTCGTTTTAAATAAATCATTCAAAATACCCGAGCGTGCGCGCGTAGTCGCAGATAAGCTTTGCCGCGCCGTCGATGCCGATCTTGCTCGTCGAGACGATGAGGTTGTAGTTATCGGGCTTGCCCCACTTGCCTCCGGTGTAGTAGTTGTAGTAGTTCGCGCGTTTCTTGTCCTTCTTAGCGATGCGGTCCTTCGCCTCGCTCTCGGAAATGCCCGCGCGGCTCATTATCCTCTTTATCCTGTCGTTGATATCTCCCTGTACGAAGACCTTGACGAGACGCTCGTGATCCTTGAGGATATAGTCGGCGCATCTGCCGACGATGACGCAGTTCTCAGTTTCGGAGAGTTCTCTTATGATCTCGCTTTGAGCGATGAAGAGCGCGTCGTTTATCGGGACCGCCATCGGCGTCGTGTTCGTGTAGATCATCGAAGCGCCCATGGCGAGAGTGTACAGAAGGCTGCTCGACGCCTGTTCGTCGGCGCGCGCGAGGGCTTCCTCGCTGATGCCGCTTCTCTTCGCCGCCATGACGATGAGGTCCTGGTCGTAGCACTTCGCGCCCATCAGCTCAGCCACCTTGTGACCGACGTCGCGTCCGCCGCTTCCGTACTGCCTTGCTATTGTGATTACGAGTTTTTCAGACATTTTTACCACCTTTCCCTGTTCGTCCGTCACGGCTTCGTTATGATTATAGCCTCTCCGGATCTCGTTGCCTGCCAGATGATCTTTCTCGGGCACTTCAACACGCAGGTGTCGCAGCCCGTGCATTTCGTGTAGTCGATCTTTGCGACGTGATTTTCGACGGTTATCGCGCCCGCCGGACAGTTCTTCGCGCAAATACCGCATCCGATACATCCTACGTCGCAGACCTTTCTTGTAGAAGCGCCTTCCGCGACCGATTTGCATCCTACCCAGTGGCGGCTGTCGAACGGTATGAGTTCGATTATCCCCTTCGGGCAGGCGGCAACGCAAACGCCGCACCCGCGGCACTTCGCGTAGTCGACGGCGGCGACGCCGTCCTTAACTTCTATCGCGCCGAACGGACAAGCCGCGACGCAGGTCCCGAGCCCTATACAGCCGTTCGGGCAGAGTTTGTCTCCTCCGCCGAGCGCCGCCGCGGCGCGGCAGTCGGAAACGCCCCTGTATTCAACTTTTCTGTGAGAGCACGCGCTCGTGCCGGAGCACATGACCTGCGCCCTCATCCTCTCCGCGCTCTCCGCCTCGACGCCCATGACGGCGGCGACCTTTTTCGCCACCTCGTTGCCGCCGACGGTGCAGGCGTTGCACTTCGCCTCGCCCTTGACGACGGACTCCGCGAGCGCGGAGCAGCCGGCGTATCCGCATCCGCCGCAGTTCGCGCCGGGCAGAGCTTCGATTATTTTGTCTATCCTCTCGTCGCGCTCAACGTGAAAGACCTTCGACGCGACGGCGAGGAGAAGCCCTATGACCACACCGAGGATGAGAAAGACGAGAAAAGCCGTTAAAATTCCGGTCATATCGCCACCCCCTTAAAAGCTGAATCCGGAGAATCCGGAGAACGCCATGGCGAGAAGCCCGGCGGCTATCAGAACGAGCGGCATTCCGCGGAACGCTCTCGGCGGGTCCGCGTACTTCATCTTCTCTCTCGCTCCGGCGAAAATGAGTATCGCCATCGTGAAGCCTATCGCCGCGGAGAAGCCGAAGACGACGCTCTCGACGAAGGTATATTCCTTCTGGATGTTCGTGAGAGCCGCGCCGAGGACCGCGCAGTTGGTCGTTATGAGAGGGAGATAGATCCCGAGCGCCGAGTAGAGCGACGGAACGTATTTTTTGAGGAACATTTCGATAAACTGAACGAGAGCCGCGATAACGAGGATGAACGCGACGGTCTTCAGATACTCAAGCTCGAGCGGAACGAGAGCGTAGTAGTATACGAGATACGTCGCCGCGGACGAGATCGTCATAACGAACGTGACGGACATACCCATGCCGAGCGCCGTCGACGGTTTGTCAGAGACGCCGAGGAACGGACATATACCGTAGAATCTCGAAAAGATGAAGTTCTCGGTGATTATCGCCGCGAACATTATGAGAAGAACGTTTGTCATTTGACGTCACTCTCCTTCCCCGCGAACTCGTCACGGTCTTCGTCCGTGTAGGGCACTTCCTCGGATGCCGCCGGCGATGCCTCGTCAGCGTGGACGAGCTCGACTCTCGCGACTTCCTTTTTATCGTCAAAACGGTTTCTTACAGACTTGAACGCCGCGACGATGAACGCGAGCGTCAGGAACGCGCCGGCGGGAGCGATAAAGATTATCGCGGGCGAGTAGCCCGAGCCGAAGACGGAGATACCTCCCGTACCGTCGGAGGACGAGAAGATCTTACCCGTGCCGAGAAGCTCTCTGACGAATCCTATCACGGTCAGCGCGCAGGTGAATCCCGCGCCCATCGCAAGACCGTCGACGACGGAGGCGAGAGGCGGATTCTTCGAGGCGAACGCCTCGGCGCGCGCGAGGATGATACAGTTGACGACGATAAGCGGTATAAAGAGTCCGAGGGACGCCGATATCGCCGGGAAATACGCTTTGAGGATAAGCTCGACCGCCGTCACAAAGCCGGATATGACGACGATGTACGCCGCGATCCTGACCTGAGGCGGTATGATTTTACGGAGAAGCGAAATAAACAGATTTGAGAACGTGAGCACCACGATGACCGCGACGCCCATTCCGAGCGCGTTCACGACGGACGTCGTGACGGCGAGCGTCGGGCACATACCGATGAGCTGAACGAGCGTCGGGTTGTTGTCGAGAAGCCCGTCCTTGATTATCTTTTTATAAGACGTCTTTTTCATCATCCCGCCCCCTTACGCTTCGTCCGCACCGGTGCTTTCGGTGTCGGTCGTTTCGTGTTCAAGGTAGTACGTCGTGTCGCGCACGGCGACGACGGCGTTGTCGCTCGGACGGTAATCGTACGCCTGACTGCCCGCGCCTATAAGTGCGCTGTCGATATGGGTCTCTTCCTCGGTTCCGGTCTGCACCGTTATCTCTTCCGTTTCGGTATCGGGCCCGGTTTCCGGCTCGGTGTCGGCGGTATCCTCACCGCTTGCGGCGTCCTTTCCGAGCTTCGCCGCTTCCGCGGCGGCGTCGAACTCTACGGACAGAGCCTCGTTGACGCCGGCGGTGACGGCTTTGGAACTGATAGACGCGCCGGAGATCGCGTCGACGTTATCGCCGACGGCGAGCGTGCCGGTCATACCCTTGAACTGAGGGAGAAAGTCGGGGTCGCTCTTGACGCGGCTGCCGACGCCGGGGGTCTCCGACATATTGATGATCTCGATCCCGACGACAGACCCGCCCGGCTCGATACCTACGAGCATTTCGATCTCGCCGCCGTAGCCCTGCGGCTTGACGGTCACGGCGTAGCCGCGCACGCCGTCTTTATAAAGAACGAGATTTACTTCGTGCTCTTCGACGCTGTAGCTTTCGACCTCGTCGACCTCGCCGAAGATGCGGCTTATCGCCTCGATTTTTTCTTTTTCCGTGTTCGCCGCTATCGTATCCTTCGTCATGGCGTTTACAAGAGCGAGCATGAGAGCGATGACAGAGCATATCAGCGTCAGCACGCCCGCGATTCGGATAAAGTAAGCGGCGCCGTTTTTATTTTTTGACATTTGCTCTACCTCCGAAGGGTTTCGGCAAAGTGAGTTTGTCGATATACCATACGAGAAGATTCATAATGAGGATTGAGAAGGACGCGCCCTCGCTGTATCCTCCGAAGTATCTTATCAGAACGGTTATGAGACCGCACCCCGCGCCGAAGATGACCTTGCCCCACGGAGCGACCGGAGTCGTCGCGTAGTCCGTCGCCATAAAGAGCGCGCAGAAGATGAGACCGCCCGAGAGGACTTCCGTCGCGACAGCCGTGAAGACGTCGCCGGGCATCCTCGGGAATAAGAGCGCGGCGAGCGCGACGACGCCGACGTAGGCGACGGGCGTCTGCCATGAAATGACGCGGCGGATGAGAAGATAAACGCCGCCGACGATGAGAAGGACCGCCGAGACCTCGCCGATACATCCGTCGACCTTGCCGATGAACAGATCAAAGAGGCTGTTGTCCGGTACCTTGCCCGCGTGGAGCGAGGTGAGCGGCGTCGCGTGAGCCGAAATATCGGCGTCCGTCACCGCCTGAAACGCCCCGATGCGGTGACCCGCCTCGGTGAATATCTTCATTTCGTTTGGCCACGCGAGAAAGAGGAAAACTCTCGCCGCGAGCGCCGGATTTACTATGTTCTTGCCGATACCGCCGAAGAGCCCTTTTACAACGACTATCGCGAAGAAGGCGCCGACGACGGGTATCCAGTAGGGCGTGCCGACGGTTAGGTTCAACGCGAGTATCATACCCGTGACGACCGCCGACAGGTCGCATATCGTGTTCTTTTTCTTTACGAGCTTCTGAAAGAGAAACTCAAACAGAACGCAGGACGCGACGGATATGAGCGTCAGAACGCCCGCCCTCGCGCCGAAGACGAGTATGCCCCATATAAGCGCGGGCATAAGCGCTATCACGACGTCGAGCATAATGGACGCCGTGCTGACGGGGTGCTTTATGTGCGGTCCCGCCGAAACGGAGAGGAGATCCGGAAACTGAACGCTCTTTTTCTCTTCAGCCGCTTCGACCGCTTCGATCTTTTGCGTGTCGCCGTTCATTTCACGTCCTCCTTCACTTCTTTTTCTTTCTCTTGTTGATCTCGCTCTTGGCGAGCTTGAAATACTGCACGAGCGGTATCCCGGCGGGGCATCCGAACGCGCACGAGCCGCACTCCACGCAGTTCATCACGTTGAATTTTTCCGCTTCCTCGTAGTTGCCGACCTTGACGGACGCCACCATATAGCACGGGGCGAGCCCGGAGGGGCAAGCCCTCACGCATCTGCCGCACCTGATACAGTTCGTCTCTTCCCTGACGTGCGACGCCCCCTCCGTAAAGAGAAGTATGCCGGACGTCGTCTTCGTGACGGGAAGGTCGGGCGACCACATCGCGGCGCCCATCATCGGGCCTCCGTTGATAAGCCATTCCGGCTCCGCCTTGAGTCCGCCGCAGAAGTCGACGAGGTCGCGCACCGTCGTTCCGACGGGGCAAAGCACGTTCGACGGCTCTGCCGCGGCGTCGCCGTCGACGGTCACCGTTCTGTATATCGACGGGACGCCCGTCGCCATCGCGGTATAGATCGCCGAGAGGGTCTCCGCGTTGAATATGACACAGCCGAGGTCGGCGGGGAGTTTGCCGCGCGGAAGCTCTTTTCCGGTCAGCGCGTAAATAAGGCGCCTCTCGTCTCCCTGCGGGTACTTCGTCTTCATCGTGACGACGCGCACGCCCTCGGGCGCCTCCTCCGTCATTTTCTTTATCGCTATCGGCTTGTTATCCTCTATCGCGACTATCGTCTGCTTCACGCCGAGCGCCTTCGCGACTATCTTGGCGCCGCCGAAGATCTCGCTCGGACGTTCGAGCATAAGTCTGTAGTTACAGGTGAGATATGGCTCGCACTCGACGCAGTTGACGATGAGAGTCGTCGCCTTGCCTATCGCCGAGGAGAGCTTAGCGTGAGCGGGAAAGCCCGCGCCGCCCATACCGACGACGCCCGCCTCGCGGACGGCGGCGATTATCTCCTCCGTCGTCGCCTCGGAGAGCTTCTTCGGGAAAGGAGCGACGGACTCGTGGAGCGTATTCTGAAAATCATTCGCTATAACGACGTGTTTTATAAGGTTTCCTCTGATATCGGAGAGCGTCTCAATCTTTTCGACGACGCCGGACACCGAACTGTGAACGGGGGCTCCGAGCGCGCCGGCGGGGACCTCACCTATCTTCTGACCCACCGACACCGCGTCGCCTTTTTTGACGAGGCACTCGCACGGGGCGCCGATGTGCTGACTGAGCGGTATCCACACTTTAGCGGGGTTTGAAAAGAGCTTTATCGCACACCCTTCGGTGTTCTTGTGCCCGCCGGGATGGATGCCTCCCTTGAACGTATACTTCATTGACAGACCTCTCTACAATAAAGTTATTATATTTAACGACATTATACAATATATTAGAAGAAAATACAAGAGTTTTAATATATTTTGTGAAAAACGTATCGCCGGGTCAACGACCCGGCGATAGGCTGAAGACAAAGTCTTCAGCCTGAGGCAGAGGAAGAGAAACGCAGGTAGATTTGGTGATCTCGCCGCGGTAGGCGTAGTGACCTACGTCGAGCGGCGAGAGCGCGCCGGGGTTCCCCGAAACGCGCGCAGCGGGTTTTGGGGGTTCGCGGACGAAAAGCAATGACGGCGGGCATTTTGCCCGCCG
>CADBQA010000087.1 GCA_902796675.1 uncultured Ruminococcus sp. | reverse complement strand
GACAAATGATATGAAGTTGTATGATGAACTCGTCGCGCGCGGACTCATAGCGCAGGTGACGAACGAAGAAGAGATCAAAAACATGATCAACGAAGGCAAGGCAAAATTCTATATCGGCTTTGACTGCACCGCCGACAGCCTTACCGCGGGTCATTTTATGGCGCTCACTCTTATGAAGAGGCTCCAGCTCGCCGGCAACAAGCCCATAGCTCTCATCGGCGGCGGCACGACGATGATCGGCGACCCGACCGGCAGGACGGATATGAGAAAAATGCTCACGAGAGAAGATATTGACCACAACGCCGCCTGCTTCAAGAAGCAGATGGAACGTTTTATAGATTTCGGCGAAGGGAAAGCTGTAATGGTCAACAACGCCGACTGGCTCCTCTCGCTCAATTACGTCGACCTTCTTCGCGAAGTGGGAGCGTGCTTCTCCGTAAATAATATGCTCCGCGCGGAGTGCTACAAACAGAGGATGGAGCGCGGGCTCAGCTTCCTTGAGTTCAACTATATGATAATGCAGTCATACGACTTCTATTATCTCTTCAAGAATTACGACTGCAATATGCAGTTCGGCGGCGACGACCAGTGGAGCAATATGCTCGGCGGCACGGAGCTTATAAGAAAGAAATGCGGAGCCGACGCTCACGCCATGACTATAACCCTTCTTACCGACTCAAACGGCAAAAAAATGGGCAAGACGGCGGGCAACGCGGTATGGCTCGACCCCGCGAAGACGTCTCCCTACGATTTCTTCCAGTATTGGAGAAACGTCGACGACGCGGACGTCATCAAGTGTATGAAGATGCTGACTTTCATCCCGCTCGAGGAGATCGCCGAATATGAGAAGTGCGACGGCAGCGAGCTTAACCGCGTCAAGGAGATCTTAGCGTACAGCCTTACCGAAATGGTACACGGCAAGGAAGAAGCGACTAAGGCGGCGGATGCTGCGAAAAATATTTTCGCCGCGGGCGGCGTGTCCGAGAATATGCCGACGACGGAGATCACGAAAGACGATTTTACAGACGGAAAGATATTCGTCTCCGATCTTCTCGTAAAGGCGAAGCTGGCGCCCTCGAAGGGCGAGGCCAAGCGTCTCATCCAGCAGGGCGGAGTTCTCGTCAACGACGCGAAGGTAGAAAGATTCGACGCCTTCGTGACGCCTGACGATTTTGCCGACGGACTTATCGTCAAGAAGGGCAAGAAGACTTTCCACAGGATCGTTATTGCGTAAAATGGGTAAATACAAATACGTATTATTTGACGCGGACAACACTATATTCGACTTCGATATGTGCGAGAGAACGGCTTTCCGTCTCGCCCTCGAAGAAGCGGGGATCACTTACAGCGATTTTTTATACGACACATATCACGTAACGAACGATAAATGTTGGAAGATGCTCGAAAAAGGCGAGATCGGCAGGGAAGAACTGAAGGTCGAGCGTTTCAGAGAAGCTTTTGAGATATGCGGGATCCCGGGCGACGGTTATTTATCCGTCTCCGTCAGATACGAGGAGCTTCTCGCCGAGCAGATCTTTGAGATCGACGGCGTTTACGAAATGCTGTCACGTATTTCATCGCGTTATCCCGTATACGTTATTACGAACGGACTTGTCAAAGTTCAAAAGGGAAGATTCGCAAAATCACGCATTTCCGAATATATTAAAAAGGTCTATATATCCGAGCAGGTCGGTTACGCGAAGCCGGATAAGCGGTATTTTGACAGAGTTCTCGAGGATATCGGAGCGACGCCGGATGAGTGTATAGTTATCGGCGACTCGCTGACGTCCGATATCGACGGCGCGATAAACTCCGGTATCGACAGCATCTGGTATAACAGACGCGGAGCCGACGCCGAAGGCAGACGGCCGACCTACACCGTAGATAACGTGACCGACGCGGAGGAATTTTTATGAGCGACGCCGTATATGACATTTTGTTTTCCGAGCTTGATAAACGCGGAATAGATCATCTTGCAAATGAGCCGATGTCGCTCCATACAACGTTCAAAATCGGCGGCGCGGCAAAGGCTTTCATATCACCGCGCGACGGTGAGGAACTGTCTTTTGCTGTCAACGCGGCGTCGGACCTCGGCGTCAAAACCTTCGTTCTCGGCAAGGGCTCCAACGTTCTTTTCGACGATGAAGGGTACGACGGCGCCGTTATATCGACGCTCTCGCTCGATAAAATAAGGGTATCGGACAATATGATCACCTGCGACGCCGGCGTATCTGTCACGTCGCTCTCAAGGTTTGCGCTTGAAAAAAGTCTTGCGGGGCTCACTTTCGCCTACGGTATTCCGGGGAGCGTCGGCGGCGCGGTGTTTATGAACGCCGGCGCTTACGGCGGCGAGATAAAAGACGTGCTTATGAGTTCAACTTATCTCGACACGACGGACGGAAAAATCAAAACGCTGACGGCGAAAGAACACGATTTCGCATACAGGTATTCGTCTTACAAAGCCCATCTCGACCGCGTGATATTGAACGCGACGTTTTTGCTCCGTGAAGGGGATCATAATGATATCAAAGCCGAGATGGACGACTTTATGGACAGACGCCGTACAAAGCAGCCGCTCGAATTCCCGAGCGCGGGATCAGTATTCAAAAGATACCCGGGCAGATACACGGCTCAGATGATAGACGAGGCGGGGCTCAAAGGCGCCGCCGTCGGGGGCGCCGAGGTTTCCGTAAAGCACGCGGGCTTTATAATTAACAAGGGCGGGGCTACAAGCGCCGACGTTACGGCGCTGATTGAGCTTATTAAAAAGACAATTTTTGAAAAATTCGGAATTGAGATCGAATGTGAAATAATCCGGGTGGAAAAATAATATGGATGGATCATTCAGCGCGCGCGTAAAGAGCGCGATATCCGATATCGTGCCGAAGAACGGCTGCTGCAGGAAAACGGACAAAATGCTGACCTCCGCAATCGCAAACGAAAACTACGCGGAAGCCGCAGAGTGCGCCGACAAATTTCTTTGCGCCGAGTGCGCCGCGACGTATCTTCGAAGATGTTTTATTTCGTACGGGACCGTTACCGATCCCGGGAAGAGCTATCATCTTGAACTCTCATTTCCCGATGACGACTTTCGCGACAGGGTCGCGGAAGTTATGAGGTCGCTCGACCTCGAGCCGAAATTCGGAACGCGCCGCGACAGATTCACTCTGTATTTCAAAAGTTCCGAGGCGATAGGCGATTTTCTCGCCCGTATCGGCGCCGTAGACGCCGTTTTCGAGCTTTTGAATCTGAAGCTGATGAAAGAGACGACAATCGGCATAAACCGCCAGAACAACTTCGAGGCGGCGAATCTTAAAAAGACGGTCAAGGCAAATATCGCATATAAAAACGCGGTGCAGTATCTTATCGAGAGCGGAAACTTCGACAGCCTGCCGGAGGACATAAAAGAGACCGGGCGGCTCAGAATAGAAAACGACACCGCGTCGCTTTCCGAGCTCGGATCGCTCCACTCGCCGAGCATATCGAAGTCAGGTGTCAAGCACCGGCTCGACAGGCTCGCGGAGATCGCCGAGAGCATAAAGCGGCGCAGTAAATAAATCATACGGGAGGAACGCGGTATGGGCGATTTCGTACATCTTCATCTTCACAGCGAATACAGCCTTCTCGACGGCGCCTGCCGCGTTCGTGATATTCCGAAGACGGCAAAAAAGTACGGCCACGACGCCGTCGCGATAACCGACCACGGCGTGATGTACGGCGCGGTCGAGTTCTACAAAGCCTGCAAATCGGAGGGCGTAAAGCCGATCATTGGCTGCGAGATGTACGTCACGGAAGGTGAGATGACCGATTTTTCTAGAGAAAACCGCCGTCATCACTTGATCCTTCTCGTAAAAAACGAGACGGGTTACAGAAACCTCTGCTACCTCGTGTCGAAGGCTTTTTCCGACGGCTTTTACGTCAAGCCGAGAATCGACATTGAGCTTCTCGCAAAGCACAGCGAGGGGCTTATCGCTCTGTCCGCCTGCCTTGCCGGGTATATTCCCTCGAAGATACTTGACGGCGCGTACGTCGACGCGAAGCGTATGGCGCTCCGTATGAAGGATATCTTCGGTCACGACGGCTTTTATCTTGAACTTCAGGACCACGGAATGCCCGAGGAGAAGACCGTCATTGAAGGACTTCTCGCGATATCCGAGGAGTGCGGCATCGGGCTCGTCGCGACGAACGACGTCCACTACCTTGAAAAGAGCCACGCCGAGTATCAGGACGTGCTGATGTGCATACAGACGAACGAGACCGTCGGCAGCGAGAGGTCGCTCAAGTTCTCGTCGGACGAGTATTATTATAAGACGACGGACGAAATGAAGGCGCTCTTCGGCGCTTATCGCGGCGCGATAGAGAATACCGTTAAGATCGCGCTGGAGTGCGGCTTCGACTTCAACTTCGGAAAGATGTATCTCCCGAGGTACGACCTGAAAGACGGCGTCACGGCGGGTGAGTATCTTCGCCGCAAGACCTATGAAGGGCTTGACGCGCGCATCGCCTCCGGCGCCGTCGTTTACGGCGAGCACACGGAGGACGAGTACCGCGCGAGGATCGAAAACGAGCTCGAGGTCATAGAAAAAATGGGTTACTCTGAGTATTTCCTTATTGTCTGGGACTTCGTCCGTTTCGCAAAATCAAAGAGGATCCCCGTAGGACCGGGCAGAGGCTCGGGCGCGTCGAGCCTTGTGGCTTTTCTTATAGGTATCACCGACGTCGATCCCGTCAAATACGGACTTATATTCGAGAGCTTTCTCAACTTCGGGCGCGTCAGTATGCCCGACTTCGATATCGACTTCGCCGACAACAGGCGCGAGGAAGTCATTGACTACGTCAAGAAAAAGTACGGCGAGGAGAGAGTGTCTCAGATCATCACCTTCGGTACGATGTCGGCGAGAGCCGTCGTAAGAGACGTCGGACGGGCTCTCGGTATGGCGTATGCGACGGTCGACAGGATCGCAAAGCTCATTCCGAGAGAACTGAATATAACTCTCGACGAAGCTATGAGATCAAAGGCTCTCGCCGAGGCGTTCAACGCCGACTCCTCAACGAGAAAGCTCCTTGAAATATCGAGGGCTCTCGAGGGTATGCCGCGACACGCGTCGACTCACGCGGCGGGCGTCGTGATAACGGACCGCCCGGTGTATGAGTACGTTCCGCTCGCGACAAACGGCGGAAATATGCTGACGCAATTCGATATGGATACCGTCGCCGAGCTCGGGCTTCTTAAGTTCGACTTTCTCGGCATCAGGTATCTTACAGTAATCAATGAAACAGAAAGAAAGATCAGGCAGAGCGACCCGTCGTTCAGCGTCGATAAGATCCCGCTCGACGACGCGGATACTTATCGGCTGATATGCAAAGGGAAGACGGAGGGCACGTTCCAGATGAACGCGACTATAAAGCCGTTCCTCCCCATGATACACCCCGACAGCTTTGACGATATAATCGCCGTTATGGCGCTCGACAGACCGGGACCGATCAAAGCCGGGTCCGTTGAGCTATACGCCGAAAACAAACGTGACAGAACTAAGATAAAGTATGTGACGGACCGCCTCGCTCCGATCCTCGATTCGACCTACGGCTGTATGCTCTACACCGAGCAGATCACCGGCATTTTCAGAGAGCTCGCCGGCTATTCGTTCAGCAAGGCTGACAACGTAAGGCGCGCCATCAAAAAGAAAAAAGCGGGCGTCCTCGAGAGCGAGCGCGATAATTTTATCGCGGGCGCCGGGAAAAACGGCATATCAAGGGAAGACGCCGAAAAGATCTTCTCCGACATAGAGGGCTTTTCCGATTACGCTTTCAACAAGAGCCACGCGACGGCGTACGCCGTGACCGCTTACAGAACGGCGTACCTCAAAACTCATTATCTGAAAGAATATTACAGCTCTTTGATCTCTACCGAGCGAAACGTTTCGGAGTTTATTGCCGAGCTTAAAAAGAACGGCGTCGCCGTTCTCGGACCGGACGTCAATTTCAGCGACACGGGCTTCACGGTCGAGGAACACGCGATACGCTTCGGTCTCGCCGCCGTTTCAAACGTCGGGCGTCCGCTCGTTGAGTATATAATAAACGAGCGAAACTTTGGCGGCAAGTATAAGTCTTTCGACGATTTTATTATCAGGACCGAAGGAGCCGACCTCACGAGGCGTCAGTATGAGATGCTCGTCAAGGCGGGCGCGCTCGATTCTCTCGGCGTTAACCGCAACGCGGCGCTTGCGCTGACCGACCGTGTTTTCGACCACAGAGCGGGCGCGGCGGGGCGGCGCGACGGACAGATGGACCTTCTCTCTATGCTCGACGGCGACGATAAACCGACCGCGTTCAAGATTCCGGATGTTCCGGAAATGCCGGAGCTTCAAAAGCTTTTGTTTGAAAAAGAGAGTCTCGGTCTCTTTATCAGCGGAAGTATGATCAGCGGATATTCCGAGCATATCAGATCGCTCGGCACGGTATCGGTAAAGAAGATCCTCGATTCTTTTTCGGACAGTGCGGAAACCGACGCCGCGCTTTCCGACGGCGACTTCGTCACCGTTTGCGGCATAGTCGAAAAGATCTCGCAAAAAAAGACGAAAAAGGGCGCGCCGATGGCGTTCGTCACGATTGACGACGGGGGCGGCGAGATCGAGCTTATCTGCTTTGAAAGGCTCCTTGAAAAGAGCGGCTATCTTATCACCACCCACGCGCCTCTCGCTGTATCGGGCAAAATATCGGTAAAGGATGACGACGTAACGATAGTCGCGTCGTCCGTGACCCCTCTTATCGAAAACGATAAATTCAAAGAGAACGCGGGAAAAACGGTATACGTTCGCATCGACGACGTCGGAACCGCTCTTTACAACAGGGTACACGAAATAGCCGAAACGTCAGAGGGCGCATCGCGTCTTGTCTTCTATCTCAGATCAAAAGAGAAGTACGTGAGCGAAAAGGGTCTTACGGTCTCTCCCGACGTTGCGACCGTCTCGCGCCTTTGCGACGCGGCGGGCGAAGAAAACGTTTTTGTCAAATAAGACTTAAATTACCCGTTGTTAATAATATGTCCAAATATTAGTGGTATGATAAAGTGTAATTTTAAAGTGATCAAGGAAAGGAAGCTGAGGTTTTGAACGAAGAAGTTAAAAACAATTCAAACGTTCCCGGCAACGTCAACAAGGAAAAAGTCTTGAAGATCCTCAAAATTGTCGGTAGAGTTGCCTTCAGAGTATTTTCCGTATTTCTGAATATTTTTTTGACAGTTCTCATTATAGGTATGATAACCGGCGTCATCGTCGGCACCGTCTTTGCGATGTATATAAAGAACTACGTCGACCCGACGATCGACGCGTCGCTCCTCGTTTCCCGCGGCACAGATACAACGACGAGGATCTATTACACAAAATACGATTCGGAAGAAGACAGGATAAACCAGGTCGGACACGATATAGAAATTGAGAATCAGCGCCTTTACGGCTCAGACAACAGCATCTGGGCGTCTTACGATCAGTTCCCGCAGGAGCTTATCGACGCGTTCATTTCTATAGAGGACCACAGATTTCTCTCTCATAACGGCGTCGACTGGGTGAGGACTTCAAGCGCGATCCTCGGCTTCTTCTTCGGGGACGGCGACTACGGCGGCTCAACTATCACTCAGCAGCTTATAAAGAACTTGACGGGCAACGACGAGCCGACGATACAGCGAAAGGTCGGCGAGATCTTCCAGGCTCTCGACCTCGAAAAGAAGTACGACAAATCGGAGATCCTCGAGATGTATCTCAACGTCGTCTTTCTCTCCAATAACTGCACCGGCGTTCAGGCGGCGGCTAACTTTTACTTCGGCAAGGACGTGAGCGAGCTCGATCTCGTCGAGTGCGCGTCGCTTGCGGCGATCGTCAAGAACCCGTCGAAATACGAGCCTCTCCGTCACGACGTAGTTTATTATACGGACGAGGAGACGGGAGAACAGAAGGAAGACGGCAACAGAAAGAGAAGAAACGACGTTATCTGGACTATGTGGCAGTACGGCAAGATCTCCGAGGCTGAGTACGAAAAGGCGACGTCGACCGAGCTTACGATCTCCGCGAATCACGGCCACGACACCGTCGAACGTGAAGTCAACTCCTGGTACACGGACGCTGTGTTCAACGACGTCAAAGACGCTCTCGTTAAAGAGTACGGCTACTCCGATTACGTCGCGAGTATGATGATTTACAACGGCGGTCTTCATATCTTTACGGTTATGGATCCCGATATCCAGGAGACTCTTGAGTATTTTTATGAAAACGACAACGCCGACAATTTTATGACGGTGTACAGCGCGGAACAGCCTGAAAGCTCAATGGTGATCTCTGACCCGTACACGGGCGACGTTCTCGCGCTCGTCGGCGGGCGCGGTATCAAGACGCAGAACAGGATCCTCAACCGCGCTACGATGACGAAAAGGCCTCCCGGATCGTCAATAAAACCGATCTCCGTTTACGGACCGGCGCTCGACATCGGTTATATCACTTACGGTATGGCGGTCGACGACACGCCTCTTTACTTCAACGGCACTACCCCTTACCCGAAGAACGCGCCGATGAGGTACGACGGTCTGACGTCGATACACGATGCTGTAAAAATATCTAAAAACACTGTGGCGATGAAGGTGCTCGAGATGCTCGGCATCGACAACTCTTTCGATTTCCTTCACGATAAGCTTCAGATCGACAGCGTTCTTGAAGCGAAGGAAACCTCGTGGGGAACGATAGTTACGGATAAAGCGCCGGCGCCTCTCGCGCTCGGTCAGTTATCATACGGTCTGACCGTCCGGGAGATCACAAACGCTTATTCGATTTTCGTAAACGACGGTATTTTCTCGAAGTCGAGACTATGGTCGAGAGTCGAAGATTCGAACGGTAACGTGATCCTCGATAATCCGATAGAGCAGGAGCCCGTCATATCGGCGCAAAGCGCGACGATAATGACGAAGATGATGCAGGAGGTCGTCTCCGGAGGTACAGCTTCAGCCATAACCCTCAGACAGAACGTCAACTGCGCGGGTAAAACCGGTACGACGCAGGAGGACTACGACAGATGGTTCATCGGATTTACGCCGTACTACGTCGGCGGTATCTGGTTCGGCTACGACCTCAACCAGTCTCTCACCGAATTTCCCGACAACCCCGCCGTATTCCTCTGGGATAAGATCATGACAAAGCTTCACCAGAAGTTTATAGACAACGCGGAAACGGAACCCATCAGGACGTTCAACCAGGCGCCCGGCGTCATAGAATGTACCTACTGCAAAGACTCGGGACTTCTTATGAGCGAGGCTTGCTACGCCGACCCGAGAGGCTCGAGATCGGATACAGGTTTCTTCACCGAGGATTCCAAGCCCACGGAAGAGTGCAGCGTTCACCGTCTTGTAAAATACTGCACGTCCGGCGGCGGTATCGCCGGTCCCGACTGTCCCGAAAAAGACGTCAAGGAAGTCGGACTTTTGAACGTCGAGCGCAGTTTCGACTATCAGATATTTGTCGTTGATGCGCAATACACCTGTTACGACGGGAAATATACGCCGAAGAAGGCGACAAACCTTCCTTATTACAGTTCGGCTCTCGGCGGCAAGTTCTCCGGTATCACGGATTACGTCACAAAGCAGTATAACTGCTACTGTACGCTCCATACGAACTTCGACAAGATAGAGCATCCGGAGAAGTATACGACTAAGGAAACGAAGACGGAAAAGCCGGTAGTTACGCAAACGGAGACCGAAAGCGAAAAGGTGACCGAAGTCGTGACGACGGTCGAATCGGAAGTGACGGAAACACCGTCCGAATAATAAGCAACTAAAATCTTTTAGGATTTTTGGAGGTAATTATGAAAATCAAAAGAATAGCGGCAATAATTCTCGTCGCGGTAATGGCGTTCTCCGCTCTCGCGCTTGCGGGATGCGGTAGCAAAGTCGTTTCCAAAGTACACGTCAAATTCGTCGTAACCATTGACGAAAACGGCGAAAAGCTCGACGAAGATAAAGTTATCGGCGAGACAGACGTCGAGGTCGAAGGAACTAAAAAGAATCCCCCGACAGTTCTGAAGGCGGCTCAGCTCGCACTCACGAAGCTTTCCTATGAGGACGGCTATGAGACGACGGCTGACGGCTACAGCATCGCCCGTGTCAGAACTTACGAAGAGCATCAGGAAACAGACGAGACGACCGGTTACTACACGTACTGGGACGCTTACGTCAACGGCGAGCGTTCAACGTCAGGCCGTCAGAGCGAAACTCTCATCTATAGCGGAGATCAGCTCGAGTTCAGATTCATCAGCGACTCAAGACCTCGTGAGGACAATCAGGTTTCCGAAAACTGATCTGACAAACGAAACAAAAAAAGAACATACCGAACGGTATGTTCTTTTTGTTTACGCCTCTTCAAGCGGAGCGGGCTTTATTTTTTTGAGCTTTATAAGCTTCGGTTTTTCCTCTCCCATCGCGGCGGCTTTCGTGATGACAACCTTCTTTATTGATTTGGAAGAGGGAAGTTCGTACATCACGTCCGTCATGATCTGTTCGAGGATAGACCTGAGACCTCTCGCCCCCGTATTTCTTTCGATAGCGAGGGAAGCTATCGCGCGAAGCGCGTCGGGCTCGAATTCAAGTTCGGCGCCGTCAAGCTTTATCAGCTTCGTATACTGCTTTACGAGAGAGTTTTTAGGCTCTGTGAGAATTCTGACGAGCGCGTCCTCGTCGAGCGAATCAAGCCCAACGATGACGGGCAGACGTCCGACGAGCTCCGGGATAAGACCGAACTTAATTACGTCGTGAGGTACTATCTCGCGGAATACCTTCGCCTTATCCGTCTCTTCCTTCGTCTTGACGTGTCCGGCATAACCGATAGTCGAGCCGCCCTTGCGCTTTTCCACTATCTTGTCGATAGTGTCGAACGCTCCGCCGCATATAAAGAGGATGTTCTTGGTGTCAATTTTAATAAATTCCTGATTCGGATGCTTCCGTCCGCCCTGCGGAGGAACGTTTGCTACAGTACCCTCGAGTATTTTCAAAAGCGCCTGCTGAACGCCCTCGCCCGACACGTCGCGTGTAATAGACCTGTTTTCGCTTCTTCTTGAAATCTTATCTATCTCGTCGATATAAATGATGCCTTGTTCGGCGCGGTCGATGTCGTAGTCCGCCGCCTGGATGAGGCGGAGAAGAATATTCTCGACGTCCTCGCCGACGTAGCCGGCTTCAGTAAGCGTCGTTGCGTCCGCTATCGCAAACGGAACGTTCAGGCATTTTGCAAGAGTCTGTGCAAGGTAAGTTTTACCGGAGCCCGTCGGGCCTATAAGAAGCACGTTGCTCTTTTGTATCTCTACGTCGTCGTCATCGTCGTTCGAGCGAAGTCTTTTGTAGTGGTTGTAAACGGCGACGGCGAGCGCTACTTTCGCTTTCTCCTGCCCGATAACGTAGCTGTCGAGCGTCGCTTTGATCTCATGCGGCGTCGGGAGCTTTGCGTCGCGGTCGATAAGCTCGCCCTTGTGCTCCTCCTCCGGCATAAACTCGTCGATTATCGAATTGCATACGTCGACACATTCGTTGCAAATAAACGCTCCTGTCGGCGCGGGAATGAGGAAGGAGACGTCCGGGTCGGCTTCGCTCCTTCCGCAAAAACTGCATCTTGCGGCTTTCTTGTTGTTATCTGCCATCTTGATCCCTTTCGGAGTAAATTAAGCGCGTTTGTCGAAGACTTTGTCTATAAGGCCGAACTCGAGTGCTTCCGCGGCGGTGAGATAGTGGTCGCGCTCGCAAGCCGCGTGCATTTCCTCATAAGTGTGTCCGCTGTTCTCAGCCATTATTCTCTCGAGCTTTTCTCTCGTCTTAAGCATGTGGTCCGCGTGGATCTGAATGTCAGTCTGCTGACCGCTGAGACCGCCGAGAAGAGGCTGGTGTATGAGTATCTCGCTGTTTGGAAGCGCGATCCTCTTTCCCTTCGCGCCGGAGGAGAGAAGGAAAGCGCCCATGCTCGCCGCCATACCGACGCAGATCGTCGTGACGTCGCACTTGATGTAGTTCATCGTGTCATATATCGCCATACCGTCGGAAATGGAGCCGCCGGGGCTGTTGATATAGAGGCATACGTCCTTCTCCGGGTCCTGCGCCTCGAGGAAGAGAAGCTGCGCTATGACGAGGGAGGCGGTGACGTGGTTGACTTCATCCGCGAGAAAAACTATTCTGTCGTTGAGAAGTCTTGAAAAAATATCATACGAGCGTTCGCCGCGGCTCGTCTGTTCGATTACCATCGGTACGAGGGAATTGTAAAGTTCGTTCATATAGCACCTCTTTCTTAGTTGTTCGATCGTGTTCGATAAATGTCTTATTACTATTATACCGCTACGGCGAAGTAGCGGTATAACGGCGTTGTAAACTTATTTTTCTTCTTTCTTTGCAGCGGGCTTCTTGGCGGCGGGTTTCTTAGCGGGCGCTTTTTTTGCAGCCGGTTTCGCATCTGCGTCGTCAGCTTTTTCTTCCGTCGCTTTAGCGGTCGATTTTTTCGCAGCGGGCTTCTTCGCGGGAGCCTTGGCTTCCTCTTTTGCGTCTTCCTTAGGCTCTGCTTTCGCTTTAGCCGCCGTCTTCTTTGCGGGCGCCTTCTTTGCGGGCGCTTTCTTTGCGCCCTCAGCCTTCGGCGCTTCTTCCGTGATCTTTGCCTCGGCTTTTACAAGCTCGATAGCTTTTCTGACCTTGACGTCATCTTCGATACCGTCCTCGGGTACCATCGTCTTTACGCGGTCGACCTCGATACCGTATGCCTTGGATATCTTTTCAAGTTCTTCGCTTACGTCTTCCTCGGTGGCGGTGATGCCCTCAAGCTTTGCGATCTCTTCGAGAGCGAGTCTCGTCTTTACCTGGTTGACGGCGCGGGGACGCATATCAGCTCTGACGGCTTCCATGTCCATACCCGTGTACTTGAGGTAGGACTGAAGGTCGAGTCCCTGCATCCTGAGGTTGTTGTCCATATCGCGAACGAGGTTTTCAACTTCCTCGTCGAACATGCACTCGGGAATGTCGGCGTCTATCTTATCGACGAGAGCGTCGATAAGCTGACCTTCGATCTCACGGTCAGCCGCCGCTTCTTTTCTCTCGGTGATTTTAGCCTTAATATCGGCTTTATATTCAGCGAGCGTGTCAAATTCAGACGCCATCGTTGCGAGCTCGTCGTCAGCGGCGGGGAGCTCTTTGAGCTTGAGAGAATTGAGCTTTACCTTGAATACGGCGGGCTTTCCTGCAAGCTCTTTTGCATGGTATTCCTCGGGGAAGGTCACGTTGACGTCAAATTCGTCGCCGATCTCGTGTCCGACTATCTGGTCCTCAAAGCCTTCGATGAACTCGTGAGAGCCGAGCGTGAGCTCGTGTCCCTCCGCCTTGCCGCCGTCAAAACGCTTGCCGTCGGTGTAGCCGTCAAAGTCGATGTTGGCGATGTCGCCGAGCGCCGCCGCGCGTCCTTCGACGTCGGTTATCCTCGCGTTGCGCTCGCGTACGCGGTCGATCTCGGCGTCGACTTCAGAGTCTTCAACGACGACGGGTGTCTTCTTCGCCTCGATGCCCTTGTAGCCTTCTATTTTGACTTCTGGCTTGACGTAAACGTTTGCCGTGATCACGACGCCGTTCTCGTCGACGGATTCTATATCGAACTCAGGGCGTCCGACGATTTTGAGTTCGGAAGCTTTTGCCGCTTCTTCATACGCGTCGGGAAGCACTTCGTTTACGGCGTCTTCGTAGAATACGCCCTTACCGTACATTTTTTCGATGATAGCGCGGGGAGCCTTGCCGCGGCGGAAGCCGGGAATGGTTATGCGCTTTGCCTGCTTCTTATAAACTTTCGTTACCGCCTCGTTGAAAGTTTCCTTGTCAACTTCGATCGTAAGGCAGTACTTGTTCTTCTCAAGCAGTTTCTTTTCTTTGAGACTCATTTAATGTTCCTCCGAATGTAAAATAATCCTTATAAATACGCTAATCTTCATTTTACAGTTTTTTTCGCAAAATGTCAATGACGATTTATACTATAATTTTTGAATATATTAAATTAAAGTATATAAAGTGTTGAAATTTATCTATCGGGTAGGGTTATCATCGGTACGAAATTGAGGTAATCGGCTGAGATAACCGTCATTTTTACGCCTTCAAACTCCTCCGTCTTCGGCATCGTGTAGTTGCCGTGTATGTGACCGAAGAATATTCTTTTGACTTTGTGTTTATGTAATACGTCGACGATCTCGCGGCAGATAAATCCGTTGTAGACCGGCGGGAAGTGAAGATAAACGAGGATCTCTTTTCCTTCCGTGTTGATCCTTTCCGCTTCATCGAGGGCGCGGTCGATTCTCGCCGCTTCACGTGAAACTATTTTTGCGTAGTCTACGTCGCCGACGGTGTTCTGCATTTTCTCTTCAACGTACCACCCGCGCGAACCGCATATCACGAAATCTCCGACGTCGTATGCGTTATTGTGAAGAAATGACACGGTCGTGATACCGTTCGCTTCGAGAAAAGCATTCATTTTCGTCAGCGTTTCCCACCAGAAATCGTGGTTTCCCTTGCCGAGTATCTTTCTTCCCGGAAGGGAGTCGATAAGCTTAAGGTCCGGCAGCGCCTCCGATAGATTCATCGCCCATGAGATATCACCCGGGATAACTACCGTGTCTCCGTCTTCAACGACGGCGCGCCAGTTCGAGACGATTTTCTCCGTGTGGTTTTTCCATCTTGAGCCGAAGACGTCCATCGGTTTGTCGACGGCGCCTGACAGATGAAGGTCTGCTATAGAATAGAGTGACATTCCAACCTCTCAATCGGGAAAGACCGCGGATATCATATCCGCGGGATCGACGACGCGGCTGAATCTGACTGGGCGCCCGACGGTTTCTGAAAGCGGGCGCGGCGCCGAGGTACCTGTGATAGACGAGAGGTGAGAAAGGAGGGCGGCGGGCTCGTCACTCTCCGGCGCTGACCCGAGCGCGGCGGCAACGTCGCGCGCAAATTTGTAAGGGCTCGCAGTTGAGACGACGACGGCGGGAGTTTTGTCGCCCGTTTCGTTTCTGTATTTGTCGAGGCAGCAGACGGCGACAGCCGTGTGCGTATCTATAAGGTAATCGTTCTCCTTGAAGGTCTTTGCAATATATTCCGACGTTTCGCTCTCGTCTGCGAAGTATCCCGAAAACTCTTTCGTTATCGTGCGGAAAGTCTCCTCCGACACCTTGTATCTTCCGTCCTTCGCAAGCTTTTCCATATAACCTCTCGTTTCCTCAGCGCCGGAGGCGATATAGAGAAGCCTTTCGAGGTTGCTTGAGATCAGTATGTCCATGGAGGGCGACATCGTCTTGAAGAACTCGCGGTTCCTGTCGTAAACGCCGCACCTCAAAAACTCGGTCAGTACGCAGTTGGAATTGGAGGCGCAGATCAGACGGTTTACGGGAAGCCCCATTTTCTTCGCGATAAATCCCGCTAAAATGTTACCGAAATTTCCCGTCGGCACGCAGAAGTTGATATAGTCGCCGCGCCTGATATCTCCGCGCTTTACAAGGTCGCAGTACGCCGATACGTAATAGACTATCTGCGGAGCGAGACGTCCCCAGTTGATCGAGTTGGCGCTTGAGAAGAACGATCCCTTTGAATTTGCGAGAGCGATGGCGTCACGGTCTGCAAAGATCCTTTTGACTCCGCTTTGAGCGTCGTCGAAATTGCCGTTTACGGCGCATACGTTGACGTTGTCGCCCGTTTGGGTCGTCATTTGAAGCTTCTGCATCGGGCTGACGCCGTCGACGGGGTAGAATACCGTAATATCAATACCGGGAACGTCTTTGTATCCTTCGAGAGCCGCCTTGCCCGTATCTCCGGACGTTGCAACGAGAATGTGAGCGCGCTTTGTCTCGCCCGTCATCGAAAGCGCGCGGGAGAGCAGACGCGGCATTATCTGGAGCGCCATATCCTTGAAAGCGCAGGTCGGTCCGTGCCAGAGCTCAAGCGTGTATCTGCCGTCGTCAAGCTTTACGACAGGCGCGGCGCCGCCGGGGAAGCGATCTTCGGAATAAGCTTTTTTGCAGTCTTCGAGAAGTCCTTTTGCGTCATAGTCGTCGAGAAATTTTGAAAGAATGAAGCTCGCTCTCTCGTGATAAGGAAGAGCGGTAAGCATTTCGATGTCGTTAATATTGATCGTCGGGATCTCACAAGGCATAAAGAGCCCTCCGTCCGGCGCGATACCTTTTTTGATCGCCTCCGCCGACGTGACGAGGCTGTGGCGTTTATAATCTCTTGTGCTTATGTACTTCATTCTTTCACCTTCTTTTTTCAAAGAACGCGTTTGCGTTCTCGTAGAATACTTTGTTAATAAGATTTTTGCCGAAACCTTGCTTTTCCATTTCTTCGGCAATTTTTATAACGTCCGCCTGATTCTTTATCCCTCCGGGAAGTTTATCCGTTCCGTCGAGATCGCAGCCGAGGCAAACGCCGTCTTCTCCAATGAGATTTACAAAATGAGCTATATGCTTCAATACGGTATCGACGTCCTCGTCTCCGAGGTGCGGAGTATGAAGACATATGCCAACGACGCCGCCGAGCGCGGCGATCTCTTTCGCCTCTCCGTCCGTCAGATTTCTCGGATGAGGATTGACTTCGTATGAGTCGCTGTGAGACGCTATAACAGCCGTCCCGCGCGCTTCGGCGCATCTGATTATCTCCGCCGTCGATTTTCTTGAGGCGTGTGATACGTCGGGGATAATACCGAGGTCGAAGCATTTTTCAATGACATCAAAGCCGAAAGGGGAGAGCCCCTCGTCGGTGTCGAAAGAGCCGCCGACGCAGGTGACGCCTGACCAGAGCGGCGTCAGTATGCGTACACCCTCTGAATACAATGCGTCAAGACGCGCCGCGTCGCCGTCAAGCAGCCTCGCGTCCTCGACCGAGAGAATATGCAGCGGCAAGTCAGGATCGGACTTTAAGTGTTCAACAACTTTGAAAAAGCGCCGGTAGCAGTCTTCATCGGACATACCCGGCTTTGAAAACACCGCGAATACCTGCGTCATCACGTCAAAATGCGAGATCGTACCTGAGCTTATCTGACAGGTCGAGGTTTTGAGGGTTTCGCCCCTGTCGTAAAGCGCGGTCGCCGTATCGCAGTGAAGATCGAAATATCTCAACTCTGTTTCCCGACGGCATTCTCGAAGTGTTTTATATCTGTGACACCGTACTTCTTTCCGTTGTATTTGAGGTAAACTTCGATAATATCTATTCTCTTGCAGAGTCCGGAGTAATTTTCTCCGTATTCACGGCAAAAGTTGTTTACCCCTCTTATAAGATATGAGATTTTTTCCTTGTTGACAGCGTCGGCGGGACGTGTAAGCGCTTCTTCGTCAGAAGAATACGTTCTTGTCTTGACTTCGACAAACGCGAGCGTGTCGTCTTTCGCGGCGATAACGTCGAATTCCGATTTTCCCGCCTGAACGTTTCTGCCGATTATCTTGTATTTATTCTTCTTCAAATATTTTACCGCCGCGTCCTCGCCGAGGACGCCGACGTCGTGTTTACTCTTTTCCATTTTCTTCTTCAATCAACCGCTCGAGCATATCCCGCTTGGTTTCGAGAAATGAAAGGAAAGAAACTCTGTGTTCCGGACAGGCTCCGTATTTGTATACAGCCGCCATATGTTCCTTCGTCGGGTAGCCCTTGTGCTTTGCAAATCCGTATTGCGGATAGACTTTGTCAAGAGCGGCGCAAAGTCTGTCTCTCGTGACCTTGGCGAGTACGGACGCCGCGGCGATCGACTGACTCTTAGCGTCGCCCTTGATAACGGCGACGGCGGGTTCCTCAAAACCGTACGCCTTGTTACCGTCGACAAGGATCAGGTCGGGCTTTACCGATAGAGACGATACCGCGCGGCGCATAGCGAGAAGAGAAGCGTTCAGTATGTTTATCCCGTCGATCTCCGTCGGCTTTGAAAGCGCGATCCCGTAGGCGAGACAGTTTTCGATTATTACGTCAAAGAGCGCCTCGCGGCGTCTTTCGGTCAGTTTTTTTGAGTCGTCAAGACCTTCAATCACGGCGTCGGGCTTAAGTATGCAAGCCGCGGCGACGACCGGTCCCGCGAGCGGACCGCGCCCCGCCTCGTCCGTGCCGCAAAGATACTTAACGCCGCTTTCCAAATATGACTTATCAAATGATGCGTCAAGCATTTGTGACCTCCGGCGTCTCGAGAGAGATCCTTCCTATCCTGCATCCGCGAAATTCGTCGAGGAGCATAAGAGCGGTCCTCTCCGTGTCTGTCTCACCGCCCGATACGAGGTGTCCTCTCTTGCGTCCGACCGCCTCGAGGATCTCATATCCTTTTTTGCCGGCGAGGAAGTCGGCGGATAGCTTGTATCTTGACGCAAAATCTGCCGGGTAAAGAGACGAGAGCCTCTCACACAGGATCGCTCCGAGTTCTTCAGTATCGAGAATAACGTCCTTGATGGCTCCGGTCAGAGCGAGGTTTTCGCCCGTCGTTCTGTCCTCGAATTTCGGCCACAGAACTCCCGGCATATCGAGCAGATCGAAGCCTATATCCGTGGTTATCCACTGCTTGTTAAGCGTGACGCCGGGGCGGTCCTCGACCTTCGCCTTTTTGGATTTTGACAGTCTGTTGACTAGAGATGACTTGCCGACGTTGGGTATGCCGACGATCATTGCGCGAAGCTGCTTTCCCGCCATCCCCTTCGATTCGTATTTTTCGATCTTTTCCTTGAGTATCTCTCTTGCGGCGTCCTTTATCTTTGCAAGATTGGCGCCTGTAATGCAGTCGATATCGAGCGCGTTGCCGAGCTCGCGGCGCCATTTGGCTGTCACGGCGGGATCGGCGAGGGAAGACTTGTTGAGAAGCGTCAGCATAGGTTTGTCGCCGACGATCGCTTTGATCTCGGGGTTTCTCGAGCTTGCCGGTATCCTCGCGTCGAGAAGCTCTATTACTATATCGCAGTTTTTAAGGTTTTCCTTTATCAGACGGCGAGTTTTCGCCATATGTCCGGGAAACCATTGAATTACTTGAGACGGCACGTCAGCCCTCCGCGTGTGATAAAATCGTGAATTTGTCGAACGGATATATCCTTACTATCGCTTTACCTACGATACATCTCACATCGACCGGACCGATAAGCCTCGAGTCGCCGGAGTGGTTTCTGTTGTCTCCCATTACGAAGACTTCGTTTTCTTCAAGAGTGACAGTGAGTGAGTCCGTCGGTCTCATTTCCTCTTTTATATACGGCTCGTCTATCGCCTTGCCGTTTATGCTGACGACGCCGTCCTTTATCTCGACGGTGTCACCGCCGATTCCGATAACGCGCTTGACGAGGGGCTTTGAATACATCTTACCGATGGATTCCTTCGTTACGTCGTTGACCACGACGATATCGCCGCGGCTCGGTGTGTAGAAGAAGTCCTGTATCAGAAGATATTCACCGTCCTGAAGAGTGTTCGTCATCGAGTCCCCCTCGACCACGGTCATTCTGATAAAAACGGAGAAAAAGAGGACTATAAACGCGGTGCAGAGAACAAATATCTCCGCTATATCGAAAACGTCCCAGCTCGGTTTAGACTCCTTCGCGGGTTTTTCTTCTTTTGTATTGACCGTCATTTCAACATCTTGTGCTGCCTGATCCTTATATTCTTCTGACATAACGTGCTCCTTTTCAGTCAAATAACTATATAATTATAACACATATTATCAATAATATCAATAATAAATATAATCTCTTCGATAAAATATTATTTTCGATTTTTTGCAAAAAAGACTTGAAATTCCGAAACTTATATGATATACTACAACAGTATGCGAATATTGTGTCGGCACACCCTCTCAGGTGCCGCGCACATTCTTATCATTGCTTATTAAGGAGGGAAAACAATGCCGAACATCAAGTCAGCAAAGAAGCGTGTAAAAGTTACCGCCACCAAGACTCTCAACAAT
>CADBQA010000086.1 GCA_902796675.1 uncultured Ruminococcus sp. | reverse complement strand
CTTTCTGATGTTGGGCTTCCAAGCTCTGTTAGATCTACGGTGTGAATGGGAAACGTTCTGACCGAATGTAACGCCTTTTCCGCAAATGCTGCACTTAGCCATTCTCTTGCACCTCCGTTTATGTTTAGATTATATTATTTTTCAAATCAGCATTTAACAGTATACCACAGCGATTTCAAAAAATCAAGTGTTTTTTTATTTTTGTTGAAAAAATGTTGCCGCGGTATAAAAGCCGTCGAAAACGACCGGCGAGAGCCCTTCCGCGACGTCGTATTCCGTCGGCAGATAGGTCTCGTATTCCTTGTACGGACCGATCGCGGAGGGGTTGTCCGATATGAATTTCAGAACGAGAGCGAGGTATACGTCGCGCTCGTCGGCGCCCGAAAAGATCGCGGACAGCTCACCGCCGTACTTCCCCTCTCTTATCCTGTTAAGCTCCGCGTTGACCCTGCGCTCGTTCGCGCCGGAGTAGGCGTTATGGCCGTACTCGCGGGCGAACTCGAAAATGCGAAGGGTTTCAAACGTCACGCCGAGAGCCCGGGACGACGCGTCGCTGAACCAGAAAACGTCTTTCCCGGGAACCGTCTGTCCGGAGACGGAGCCCGTTCTGTCGAGCGCGCCCGTGTCGAAATATCCGTCATACTCGTCATAGTCGCCGTCGTTCGGCTCAAGCTGACGTATAAGTATATAGTTGAAAAGAACGTCGAACGTCTGCTTCGTGACGGCGAAATGCTCGGTCGATACGGCGTTGTCCGCAAACGGGGATCTTTCGAACTCCGCGACGGGGTCGATCGGCTCAAGGTGAACTTCGATCTCATCGCCCTCCTCGACATTTTGGGAAGTTTCTATGTTCTCGAAGACGAGGGACGCATCTTCCGCGCCGCATGAGGCGAGAGCGAAGATAAGCACGCCGAGCGACGCCGATAATATCTTTTTGAGGTAAGGTCTCATTATTTGTTACCGCGGCTCTTTTCAACGATTTCAGAAAGTGACAGACCGTACTTCGCCGCGACGTCGGAGGCGTAGCTCTTGCCCTCCGGGCGGCGGCGTTCTATCTTGAAGCTTCTCTCCCCCTCTTCGATGTCGGCGACGAGGGTGTCGGTTTTGACGCCGCCGTAAGGGGCGGAACGCTCGTTGATCTCACCGACGCTCTTTGCGAGCGCGTGAAGATGGGTCGAATAGACCGCGCGGCAGCCGACCGCCGCAAGACCGGCGAGAAACTCCTCGGCGATGGCGGAGGCTTCCTCGGAGCCGGTGGACGAGAGCGACTCGTCAAGAAGGACGAGGCTTTTATCCGTGACGGCGGAAACTATGTCGGCAAGGCGCGAGCACTCCTCGCCGAGCCTGCCGCGCTCGACCGTGTCGTCGCCGTTCGGGAAATGACAGAAAACGTTGTCGCAGACGGAGAGCGAAAACTCCCTCGCCGCGACGGGAAGCCCGAGCTCAGCCATTAAAACGGCGTCGCCGAGAGCCGTCGTGAAGACGGATTTACCGCCCCTGTTGGGTCCTGTCAGAACGTAGATCATACCGTCGTCGTCAAATTCTATATCGTTTGAAACCATCGGCGAGTCCGTCGCGAGGGCGGTGACCGGGTTGACAAGACCCTTCGCCGACAGTACTTTTCCGTCCTCCCGTATCTCGGGGTATGTAAGCTCTATCCCTCTTTCGCGAAGGCGCGAGAGAAACTCCGTCGCCTTCGTGAGAAATTCGATCTCGGGAAGAAGCGAGAGGAGGAACTCCGTCTTTTCGAGGACGTAGGCGCGGATGATCTGCTTCCACGTTTTGAGACTCGACTTGAAAACCGTGTCGAGCGAGCGCATCACCGACTCGCGAAGCGCGTCGTCGCCGGAGAGCGAGAAAATGCCGCGGCGCGGCGCGAGGGGCGCGATAAACGTATGCTCATCGTTCTTGAAGTCGAGCCGGACGAGCTTTTCTATCTTCTGACCGGGAGAGAATTTTTCCGGATTGACGGATACGAGCCCCGCCGATTCGGGAAAGAGACGGCGGTCGAGGTTGAGACCTATCGTCACGCTCCCTATCTCGCGGGAACGCTCCGAGAGCTCGGCGAGACGGCGGTTTATCTCCGCGTATCCCTCTCCCTCGGCGAGCGTTTTGACCTCGGCGCAAAGCGCCTTCATCCCGTCCGACGAGAACTTCTCGTCGAGCGGCAGAAGCTCAGCCCTCAGCGTGTCGATGAGGGAGACGTAAAGCTCCACCTCGGTTATGCTGTAAAGGTATTCGTCGGCGGAGTCCGCTTCGCTCCCAAGGCGGCGAAGGTCCGTCATATCAGCCATAACGGGCGCTATTCTCTTTAGTATCGAAACCGCCTCCGGGCAGCCCTCGAGGTCACGCACGACGGCGGCGCGGTACGACAGAGTTGCGGCGTCGCTCGTCGGAAAATCCTCGAGTCGCGAGGATTTCATATCGAAAAACGGCGAAAGTCCGAGCGAGGCGCACGCGTCGCCGCCCTTTGTAAGCGGGCGCGCTCCGGCGGGCCAGAGGAGGCTTATATTTCTGTTTGAGGTGTCCATTCAGGGACTCCTTTCAATAATCTCTCATATTATTCTATCACACAAATACAAATTTGAAAAGATATTTTTCTAAATTATTGCGCATCGGCAAAAGTTGTGCTACAATCCTATATAGATTTTTATAATGAGGCGAATATGAACGAGGTTTATCTTTCAATGGGCTCTCTCGTCGAGAGAAGAAACGGCTACGACACCGATTTTGCGAAGCGGACCATCTGCTCGCTTATCGAAGACGGCGCGATCGACGGCGCGGAGTTTATGTTTATAAAGCTTTACTACGGGCGCGAGGTCGCGCTCGCGCGCGAATTTGTCGCGGCGGGCTGCCGCTTTCCCACGTTCCACACGGACAAGGACATCGGCGCTTATCTTGCGGACGCCGCCGCGGCTCTTGAAGATGGAGACCGCGCGAACGCCGAAGAGCTTCGCGCAAAAGCTCTCGATATGTTCCGCCGTAACTGCGAGACCGCGTCGGAGGCGGGCTCCTCAAGACTCGTGCTTCACCTCTGGGGCGGGCTGAATTCCGACCGGCACATAGAGTACAACGCCGCCGCGCTCGGCGAACTGACAGAGATCGCCGACGGCCTCGGACTTAAGATCCTCGTCGAGAACGTCCCGTCCGTTGTGACCGATCCTCTTCACAACTGGCACGTCATATCCGGCGCCCTCGGCAAGGTGGGGCTCGTGTTCGACACGAGGTTCGCGACCTGCCACGACAACGCCGCGGAAACTCTCTCCGACCCCGCCGTGACGCCGTTTATCGAGCACGTACATATAAGCGACTACCGCGGAGGGCATAAAGAATTCAAATGTCTGCGCCCCGTCTTTCACCCGGGCGAGGGGAGGGCGGACTTCCCTCTCATCTTCTCGCGTCTGTCTGCTCTGAACTACCGCGGCACTTTCACGCTCGAGTCTCCCGCCATCGTCGGCGAGGGTCCGGAGCCCGACTTTGACAAGCTGAAAAGATCGCTCTCGTTCGTTCGCGCCGAAGCCGAAAAGCTCGCGCGCGGTATATAATTTAACATTTATACCGTTGATTTGATTTGATTCGAGGTTTATAATTTATTCAGAATACCATTTAACCCGGAGATTTCGGTATGAAAAAAAGAATTATTATGATCGCCTTGGTGATACTGTCTCTTCTCGTGTTCGCCTCCTGTGCGGAACACGCCGAGGAGCCGGATGACGTCACCGACACCGAGACCGTGACCGAGGCGACGCCATCGGAGAGCGACGTCGACTCAGACGCCGAGAGCGGTACGGGGACGGCTGACTTGTCGGATACGTCGAATGACACCTCGAAGGAAAGCTCGTCCGACACCTTGAAGGAAACTTCGAAAGAAACTTCAAAAGAAACTTCAAAAGAGACGTCGAAAGAGACTTCCAAAGAGACGTCGAGAGGCACGCTCGATACGAAGGTCGTGACGAAGAAGACGGATACCGAAAAGACCCCCGCGACGACTGCAAAGCCGGAGACCACGGCACCCGTCACGGAGTACAAGCCGACGCCTCACCTTCCCTCGGACGACCCGGGCGACGGCTACGGTCTGAACACGACGACGGGCGGCAGGATACACGTCTACGCCTCCGCGCCCTCGCTTGAATACGAGGACACGTCGAACACCCTTCCCTTTATGCCTCTGAGGCAGGAGGGCGCGACCGACCCGCGCGGCTCATACAACCGCCCGCAGGTCAAGGAATCTGACATAGCTCCCGGCCTCGTCTACAACGGCGGCGTAAACTACTCGACGACATACGTCGGCTACGACGGCTTTCTCTTCTGCCAGGATACGATGGAGGATTACGACGGCACGGCGAGGATACAGCCCTTCCGTCTCAACGCGATCCTCAACAATATGCAGAAGAGGAACGAATGGGTCGAATCCGTCGGAAAGAAGATGTACATCGTCCTCGTTCCGAACAAGAACTCCGTTTACTCAGACTATATGCCCTCCGGCTATCCGATGGGCACGTACCGCAGGATAGACCAGGTAGTCGAGGGACTTCGCTCGCGCGGCATCAACGTCATCGACGGGCGCGAGAGCCTTCTCGCCGCGAAAGCCGCGAACCCCGCGAGACTCCTCTACTACAAGACGGACACGCACTGGAACAACCACGGCGGTTTCGAGGTCTACAAACAGCTTATGAACGAGGTGAAGAAAGACTTCCCGAACGCCGTCGCCCACACGAGAGCCGACTACCAGATAAACTACGCCGAGACCTATATGAAGGACCAGACGTGGTACATCGGCTACTACGACGCGACGAGCGAGATCGGTCCCGTGTACACGCTTAAGAGCGGTCAGACGGCGGCGTTCGCAGGCTCACATTACAGAGACAAATGGGGTCAGTTCCAGTTCTGCTACCAGTGGCCGAACGGCTACTCCGACCACCTCTATTACTTCAAATGGAGAAACGACTATAACACCTCCGCGCCCTCGATGTATATGATAAGAGACTCTTATTCGATCGCGCTCACGGGATTCCTCAAGGATTCGTTCTACAAATCGACCTACAACTGGACGTTCTATTTCGACAAGAACGACATCTTAAACTCCGGCGCGGACGTCATCATCTGCGAGGCGGTCGAAAAGAACCTTCTCACTTTCCTCGGACAGACCTCATAATCACGTAAATTCACTTTAAGAAGTTATAAGGAGAAACAAAAATGAAGAAAATCATAGCAATCGCACTCGTTATTTTAAGCGTTCTCGCGCTCGCCTCCTGCGGCGAAACGGCGCCCGCGGCAAACCGTCTTGAAAAGACGGCGGGCGATATCGCAAAGACGCTTCCCGAAAAAATAGACCTTGCCGACCTCGACTGCCTCACGAACGAGACCGATACGCTCGGCGTGCTCGAATTCATTTACGGCGTCACCGAAGAAAACAGCGAAAAGATCGACTCTTACTTCATAACGAACACTCACCGTTCCACGGACGCGAGAGCTGTCGCCGTCATCTTCTTCAAGGAAGGCACGGACGCCGCCGCGATCGAAGATGTCAAGGGGCAGATCCAGAGCGTATTTATCCAGAACCTCGTAAATTACACCGCGAACTACGACCCCGAGCAGAGCAAGATCGCCTCCGCCGCGTCGTTCAAGCTCTACGACAACGCTCTCGTCATGGCGTCCTACGACACCGAGGGCAACACGGCTGTATTTGAAGCTGTCGAAAAATAAATAAAACGGCAAAAAATGACGCCTCACGGCGTCATTTCAGAGCGAAGACAAACTTGGTAGACCAGCAATGACAAGCAAAAAGGTGAGGCAAGCATAACATCATAAGGAGATAACGCATCACCGAAAATCAAAGAGGATATGGGCTACGGGGTAAACCCGTAGCCCATATCCGTCATTGCTTTTCGGCGCTCTCGCCGCTGGACGTAGGTCACTACGCCTACCGCGGTGAGATCACCAAATCTACCTGCGTTTCTCTCACTCTGACTCAGCCT
>CADBQA010000085.1 GCA_902796675.1 uncultured Ruminococcus sp. | reverse complement strand
AGTTTGTCTTTCGACGTGTCGACGCTCGTCACGTTCGACGGGAGCGCCGAGACGAAGAGGTTGAGAGCGACGACGACCGCCGCGGCTATCAGAGTGATAACGAGAGCGAAGGAGCCGGCTTTGAGTGTTTTTCTATTGAATTTTTTCATGCCGTCACCCCCTTAACTCCAGCGCCTCTTGTCGACCGAGAGCGCGGTCAGAAAGACGAAAAACGCGGTGAGGCTCAAATAGTAGACTATCGCCGTGAGGTCTATGACGCCCATGAAGAAGGGCTGCGCCCTTCCGAAAAGATCGAGGGACGATATCCACCTCGTCGCGAGCCCTTCGTACGCCGTGCGGTCGATAAAGAACGCGACGAGGGACGAAGCCGCGCCGACGCCGAACGTGACGGCGGCTGCGATGACGTTCTTTGTCAGCGCCCACGCGACGAGCGCGACGGCGAGCGAGAGAAGTATCAGAAAGAGAAGGGAGAACGACGACGTCTGCGGCAGGCTTCCCGCGTCGTTTCCTACCATAAACAGAAGGAATATCGCGCCGAACGAGAAGATGGCGGCGATGACCTGGCTCTCGGTGAGAGAGGAGATGAATTCTCCGACGGCGATAAGCACCGCGCCGACGAGGAAGTACGAGAGAAGCGACGACCACGCCGTGTTGAGATAGACCTCGCCGAACTTCGAGAGTACGAGCGGATAGAAGAAGAGTATCGCCGTCGGTATCGCGAAGACCGCGAGCGCGGCGAGATATTTCGATATGACGATGCCGCCCGTCTTCAGAGGCAGTGAGTAGAGCAGTTTGTCCGCGCCAGTTCGCCTCTCCTCGGAGTGCGAGCGCATAGTGAGCAGGGGAAGCGCGAGGAGGGAGATGAACGCGGAACGGGAGACCGTGTATTCAAATCCCGGGTAGCCGTAATCGAGATTCGTCTCGACCGTGAAGATGCCGAAAATGAGCAGGACGAACGCTATAAATATAGGTCCCGTCATCGTGTACATGGAGTTTTTGAACTCCTTCGAGAATATCGCTCTCATTCGTCCTCACCCCCTTCGTCCGAAAACACGGGCTTGTATTCTTCGCCCTGTTTTTCCGCGTCGGCGGGAGAGCCCGCGTCCCCTTCGGCGCGCCTTGCGGCGGCTTCCTCGGTGAGCCTCAAAAAAAGGTCCTCGAGGTTGTGCGCGCTCGACGTCATGCCGTAGATCTTGAGCCCCGCGGCGACGTACGCGTCGAAGACCGCGCCGCGCGCGTCAGCGCCCCTCTCCGTCGCGACGGAAGCGAGCGTGTTCGCGCCCTTCGGGTAGCATCTGACGTCCGTGACGCCGGTGACGCCCGAGAGCGCATTTTGCACCTCTTCCGCGTCGCCCGACGACTCGACCGTCAGCGTGACGCCCTCGCGAAGCCCTTCAAGCTCCTCGACCGTGCCGGAGGCGACGACCTCGCCCTCGGCGATGATGATTATGTGGTCGCAGACTGCCGTGATCTCGCCCATTATGTGGCTCGAGAGGACGACCGTGTGGTCCTTCTTAAGCGAGGTTATAAGCCGCCTTATTTCGATTATCTGCTTCGGGTCGAGACCGACCGTCGGCTCGTCGAGGATAACGTTCTCGGGGTCGCCGACGAGAGCGGCGGCAATACCGACTCTCTGGCGGTATCCTTTCGACAGGTGGCGTATGAGCCGCCCTTCGACGTCCGTGACGCCGCAGAGCGCGGCGACGCGCTCCGCTTCCGTGGCGGCGCATTTTATCTTTTTCGCCTTAGCGACGAAGGTGAGGTATTCCTTCGGCGTCATTTCGGGGTAGAGCGGCGGTATCTCCGGGAGATAGCCTATCTCGCGTTTCGCCGCGGCGGCGTCGGAGTATACGTCGTGTCCGTTTATCACGGCGTCGCCGGACGTCGCGGCAAGACAGCCCGTGATAATATTCATCGTCGTGGATTTGCCGGCGCCGTTCGGACCGAGAAGGCCGTAGACGTGACCGCGCTCCAGCGTGAAAGACACGCCGCGAAGCGCCCGCACCGCGCCGTAATCCTTGACGAGGTTTTTGACTTCTATCAAATTTTTCCCTCCTTTGAGAGTTTCTTTAAAATTCTTCAGCCTATTATACACCGAAATAGTGTTTTTTGTGTGAAGAAACGAAAATATTTTGGTGTAAATTGAATATATAATTTTCATTCGCGGGAATATTGCAAAACAAAATATATTGTGATATAATATAAAATACACCTCTGTGTGATGATGGGAGAAACTATGGGAAAGGATATTGGGATCGACCTCGGCACCGCGACCGTACTCGTGTACGTCAAGGGCAAGGGGATCGTGCTGAAAGAGCCGTCCGTCGTCGCGATTGACCGCGACACCGGCAATATACTTAAAATCGGACGTGAAGCCCAGCAGATGCTCGGCAGGACGCCCGGTAACATAATAGCTATAAGACCTCTTCGCGACGGTGTAATAAGCCAGTACGAGGTCACGCTCCGCATGATACAGCATTTCATCAAGCGCGCGACGGGCACGGGGATACGCTCTCCGAGAGTCATAATCTGTGTGCCGAGCGGTATCACGGAGGTCGAGGAAAGGGCGGTCGTCGACGCGGCGAAGCAGGCGGGCGCCAAAAAGACGGTGCTGATAGAAGAGCCTCTCGCGGCGGCAATCGGCGCGGGGATCGACATATCGACCCCGAACGGACACATGATAGTCGACATCGGCGGCGGGACCACCGATATCGCGGTCATTTCCCTCGGCGGCATCGTCGTTTCGGAGTCCATAAAGATAGCAGGCGACAAGTTCGACGAGGCGATAATAAGATACGTCAGACGCCGTCACAGCGTGGCGATAGGCGAGCGCACGGCGGAGGAGATAAAGGTCAAGGTCGGCGGAGCGTGGGGACGCGACGAGCCGAAATATATAGACATAAAAGGCAGAAGCCTGACGCGCGGACTTCCCGTCGTCGTCAGGATCTCGTCGGAGGAGATGCCGACGGCGCTCGAGGAGCCGATAACGGCGGTCATCGAGGCGGTCTGCAACGTCATAGAGCGCACGCCGCCGGAGCTTATCGGCGACATACTCTACAACGGCATCGTCATGACCGGAGGCGGAAGCCTTCTTTACGGTCTCGACAGGCTGATAGCGAACGTCACGGGCATAAAGACGCGCGTCGCCAAGAAGGCGGTCGACTGCGTCGCGATAGGCACGGGGCTCTCGCTCGACCACATTTCCGTTATTCCCGAGGGTCCGATGAACATCGCCCGTATGAGACAGAACGGATACTACTCGTAATTTGTATATTATTTGCTCGGAGGAAACAAAGAAACAATGAAGGATAAATTCGACTTTTCTTATTCTTTCTCGTCGAACGAGGAAGACGTCCTGAAATTCTGGGACGAGACAAAGGCGTTTGAAAAGCTGAAAGAGAAGAATAAGGACGGCAAAAAATACCGTTTTATAGACGGACCCATAACTGCGAACAACCCGATGGGCATCCACCACGCGTGGGGCAGAACTCTTAAGGACACCTTCCTTCGCTACAAGGCGATGAGAGGCTACACGACCCATTACAGAAACGGCTTCGACGGACAGGGGCTCTGGGTCGAGGTAGAGGTCGAGAAGGAACTCGGCTTCAAGAGCAAGAAGGATATCGTTAACTACGGTCTCGACAAGTTCACCGACAAGTGCATCGAGCGCGTAAAGAAGTATTCCGGCATCATCACGGAGCAGTCGAAGCGCCTCGGTCAGTGGATGGACTGGGACAACTCCTACTACACCTACAAGGATTCCAACATCACCGGTATCTGGTCGTTTCTCAAGAAGTGCGACGACGCCGGCTGGATAAAGCAGGTATACAAGCCGATGCCCTGGTGCCCGAGATGCGGCACGTCCCTCTCCGAGCACGAGATGTCCGGCTCATATAAGGAAGTCGAGCATATAGCGGTATTCATAAAACTGCCGCTCGTCGAAAAAGAGTGGAAGATGCTCGTCTGGACGACGACCCCGTGGACGCTGACCTCCAACGTCGCGCTCGCCGTCAATCCCGAGCTCGACTACGTCGCCATGAAGACCGAGGACGGCGAAGTCCTCGTTATGGGCAAGACTTACTATAAAGGCAAATTCGCTTCCAAATACGAAACGGTCGCGGAGTTCAAGGGCGCGGAGCTCGTCGGTCTCCACTATGAGACCTGCTTCCCCGAGATAGGACTTCAGAAGGGCGTCGACCACAGGATAGTTCCGTGGGAAGACGTCATGGACGACGAGGGATGCGGCGTCGTTCACATCGCTCCCGGATGCGGCGCCGAGGACTTTGAGCTCGGCAAGAGAGAAGGGCTCGCCGTCGTTATCCCGATAGACGAGTACGGCGTACTGTCCGCGGAGTGCGGACCGTTTGTCGGAGAGGGCGCTCACGAAGTGCGCGACCACGTCTTCGAGGAGCTTAAGAGCCGCGGCAAGCTGTTCTACACGCACAAGATAACCCATAGCTATCCCGTCTGCTGGAGATGCAAGACGCAGATACTTTTCAGATGCGTAAAAGAGTGGGCGATAGACGTCGAGGAGCTTCGTCCGAGACTTATCGCCAACGCGAATAAAGTAAAATGGAATCCGCCTTATCAGGGCAAGAGAATGGTCGACTGGCTCACGAATATGACCGACTGGAACATCTCGCGCAAGCGTTTCTACGGTCTGCCGCTCCCGTTCTATCCCTGCGAGAAGTGCGGAAAGGTCACGGTCGTCGGCTCGAAGGAAGAGCTTCGCGAGCGCGCGATAGAGAAGGACCTTGTCGATAAGATCCCTCATCTGCACCGCCCGTGGATCGACGAGATACACATAACCTGCCCCGACTGCGGCGCGACGGTATCGCGCGTCGAGCAGGTCGGCGACGTCTGGCTTGACGCCGGCATCGTCCCGTTCTCAACGCTCAAGTATTTCACCGACCGCGACTACTGGCGTGAATATTTCCCCGCCGAGTACGTCGTGGAGATGAAAGAGCAGATAAGGCTCTGGTTCTATTCGATGCTCTTTATGAGCACCGTGCTGATAGACGAGCCGCCGTACGAACAGGTCGGCACTTACGGTATGGTAACGGCGGAGGACGGCTCCCGTTTCTCCAAGACCGGATTCATGATAAGATTCGACGAGGCGGCCGACAAGGTCGGCGCGGACCCGTCGAGATACATCTACGCCGCAAGCCCGATAACGAACGACGTAAGATACGGCTTCAACCTCGGCGCGGAGGCTAAGAGAAAGCTCCTCGCTTACTGGAACCTTTCCACGTTCTTCGCAACGTACGCGGAGATCGACTGCCCGAAGGTCGACGTAAATAAGATCGACGTCGAGAGCCTGCCGTTCGTAGACAAATGGCTCCTCGCCCTCGTCGGAGATTTCGTCGAGCGCGCGACGGAGGCTTATGAGAACTATTCGACGAAGGACGTCGTTTCGTACTTTGAAAAGGTCGTAGACGACATATCCAACTTCTACATCAGAGTCAACCGCCGCCGTTTCTGGAAGGTCGAGGACACGTCGGACAAGACTACGGCTTACACGGTAATGATGTACGCGATAAAGACGATAACTCAGGTCATGGCGCCGATAATCCCGTTCATGACGGAGCACGTATGGCAGGAGGTCGTCCTCCGCTGGTCGACCGAGAGCGCGGACTCCGTCCACCTCACCGACTGGCCCGAGGCTATCCCCGGTATCGACAAATACCGCCGCGTCATCGACAGCGT
>CADBQA010000084.1 GCA_902796675.1 uncultured Ruminococcus sp. | reverse complement strand
CATCATTCGGCGCAGCCGTACATCACGTTCCGCTGTCAGCGGAACACATCGTTCGCCGAGTGTCCTTAAGAACACTCGGCGTTTCAGCCTCGTTTTTGTTTATTCAAGAGTAAATTTCAATTTTTTCACTTCGGCGCCGGAGTCGGGGGCGATCCGGCAGATGAAGTCGCCGCTCTCGGCGACGTATTCCATATCCGCGTTCCAAAAGGCGAGGTCGTCCTCCGTCAGCGTGAACGACACGCGGTGGCTCTCTCCCGGTTCGAGACAGAATTTGTCGTAGCCTTTCAGCTCGCACACCGGGCGGGTTATGCTTCCGACGACGTCGCGGACGTAAAGCTGCGCTGCCTCTTCACCCGCATATTTGCCCGTGTTTGTGACGGTGCAGGAGACGGTGACTGAGCCGCCGCGCTCCATCGTATCGGACGAGATCTCAGCGTCCGTATACTCGAAGGTCGTGTAGCTCTTGCCGTAGCCGAAGGGGTAGAGCGGACCGACGGGGCAGTCGATGTATTTCGATTCGAACGTGCGGTTGGGAATACCTATGGTGGGCCTTCCGGTCATCTTGTGGTCGTAGTAGACGGGGCATTGACCCGATCTGTGAGGGAAGGAAATCGTCGTTTTTCCGGCGGGGTTGTAGTCTCCCGTCAGCACGTCGCAGACGGCGTTGCCGCACTCCGTACCGGGGTCCCAGATATAGAGGATGGCGGCGGCGCGGTTTACGAAGTCGGTCATGATGAGCGGTCGCCCCGCCGAGACGAGAAGCACGACGGGAACTCCGAGCGAGAAGAGCCCTTTGAGGTATTCTATCTGGTCGCGCGGAAGGTCGAGGCACGTTTTGCTCGTCGCCTCGCCGCTCTCCCTCGCGTGCTCGCCCATGCAGGCGACGATGACGTCGCAGTCTTTAAGAATCTCAAGGGATTCTTCGGGGTTTGAGTGTTCGCGCTTGAAGCAGACGCCGTTGGTGAATACTATCTCGGAGTCCGGGTAAGCCTTTTCCATCGCGTCTTTTATAAGAACTGTTTTCGCCGGGTTCTTCGCGGACGCCCAGCATCCGAGAACGGAGTCGCCCTCGTTTGAAACGGGACCGGTCAGACCTATCTTCTTGCCCGCCCATTCGGAGGGGATGAGGGGAAGGATACCGTCGTTCTCGAGAAGGACGAAGGAGCGCTTCGCGGCGTTGCGGGCGATCTCTCTGTACTCCTCGGTCAGCCAGCCTCCCTTGCCCTCGGACGTGAAGAACGGCTCGTCCATAACGCCGAGCATATATTTCGCGGCGAGGATGCGCTCGACCGAAGCGTCTATCTGCTCCTCCGATATTTTGCCCTCGGCGACAAGAGCCGGAAGGTGTCGGTTGTAGAGGTTTCCGAGCATCAGAACGTCGACGCCCGCGCCGTAGCCTTTCAGCACGGCGTCTTTTTCGTCTTTGGCGTATCCGTGGTTTTGAAGTTCGTTTACCGAGTCGTAGTCGGAGACGACGAAGCCGTCGAAGCCGAGGACGCCGCGGAGTATATCGGTCAGCATTTTGCGGCTTCCAGAGCAGGGAACGCCGTTTATCTCGTTGAAGGAGCTCATGACCGTCGCCGCGCCCGCGTCGATACCCGCTTTGAACGGCGGCAGAAAGGTGTTGAAGAGCGTCTGATCGCTCATCTCGCACCCGTTGTAGTCGCGGCCGCCTTCGCACGCGCTGTAAGCGACGTAGTGCTTGAGGCAGGAGAGGATGCCGGCGTCCTCCTGGAAGCCGCGCACCGACGCTTCAGCCATTTTTGAGGCGACGTATTTGTCCTCGCCGAAGCTCTCGGCAACGCGCCCCCATCTTGCGTCGCGCGCGATATCGACCATCGGCGCGAAGGTCCACGAAACGCCCTCGACCGTCGCCTCTTTTCCGGCGACCGCGGAGCAATCGCGGACGATTTTCGGCTCGAGCGTGCAGGAGAGCGCGAGCGGTATCGGCATCGTCGTAGCGTAGCCGTGAATGACGTCGCAGCCGGAGATCAGCGGTATCGAGTCCGGCGTACATTCGAGCGACGTTTTCTGATATTTGTTCAGTCTGTCGATGCCGGTCGCCGCGAGCAGGGTGCCGCATCTTCCGGCGAGCATCTCGCCGTCTTCTTCGACGTGCTCGGGGTTGTAGGTGTTCTCGTCGACCATGAACATAGTAAGCTGAACTATCTTCGATTTGAGAGACATCTTTTTGACAAGGTCCGCGGCGCGGCGCCTAGCCTCTTTATATTTCGGGTTGTCGAGAGTATACATTTTTTATCTCCTAATTGACCTTGTTTTGCGGTTTTCCGGCGAGGTAGGCGTCGATGTTCGCCGTTACGATCTCCATAAGGCGCTCCCTCGTCGTAAGAGGCGTCCAGGCGACGTGAGGGGTTATTATCACGTTCGGAAGTCCGAAGAGGGGACAGTCGTCCCTCATCGGCTCGACATCGAGGACGTCAAGCCCCGCGCCCGCGACGCGCCCGCTCTTCACGGCGTCGGCGAGCGCCGCCTCGTCTATGACTCCGCCTCGCGAGGTATTTATGATATACACACCGTCGCGGCAGAGCGAGAGAGCCTCACCGTTTAGCATCTTCGCTGTTTTGTCCGTCAGCGGACAGTGGAACGAGATAACGTCCGACCGGCGGAAAAGCTCTTCCTTCGTGACAAATTCCACGGTATCGTCCACACTCGGCGTCCTCGTGTTGACGATGACCTTCATGCCGAAGGCGAGGGCGATCTTCGCGACGGCGCGTCCGATACTGCCGTAACCGACGACGCCGAGCGTCTTACCGTATAGCTCGTCTGTTCCGCCGACGAATCCCGTGAAGATCTTCGCCTCTTTCCAGCCGCCGCGCTCGACGAAGGCGTTGTAAAAGCCGGTCTTCGAGAAAAGCTCTATCATCAGCGCGAACGTGTGCTGTGCGACGGCGTTCGTCGAATACTGACCCGCGTTGCAGACGGTGACGCCGCGCTCTCTGGCGTACGCCGTGTCTATATTGTTGTAGCCTGTCGCGAAAAGACCGATGTACTTTAAGTTTTTCGCCGCGTCAAGCTCCGCTTTGCCGATGACGGTCTTGTTGAGAAGAACGATATCGGCGTCGGCGATGCGCTGGACGGTGAAGTGAGGCGGCGTCACGTCGTAGTAGACGACGTCGCCGTATTTTTCAAAGACCGAAACGTCGACGTCGCCCGCGCTGACGCTTGAAATATCAGTACAAACTATTTTCATTGATCATACCCCTTATTGAATTCGGCTTTTAAGAAATCGCAAAGACCGGTGTGTCTCACCGCCTGCGCGTCGTTTTCGACCATCTGGCCGATGACGGTTTTTTTGCCGACGAGGATGACGATTTTTCTCGCCCTCGTCACCGCCGTGTAAAACAGGTTCCTCGTCCGCAGCATCGGCGCGGCGGAGCACAGCGGCATTATCACAAGCGGATATTCGCTGCCCTGGCTTTTGTGGACCGTTATCGCCCACGCGTGCTCGAGCTCGTCGAGGTTCGCGGTGTCGTACTCGCACACCCTGTCGTCAAAGTTGATTATAAAGCGGTTTTCGGAGTTTTCTATTTTTTCTATCGTGCCGATGTCGCCGTTGAAGATCCCTTCGCCCTCGACGCCGTCCTTTTCCCACGTCACAGCGTAGTTGTTCTTCGTCTGCATGACGCGGTCTCCCTCGCGGAAAACAGTTTCGCCATAGCGCCTTTCGCGTTTCTCCTTCGACGGGGGATTCATCGTCTCCTGAAGCAGACGGTTGAGAGCCTCCGTGCCGCAAACGCCCTTCCTCGACGGGGTCATGACCTGTATGTCGTTTATGATATCCGCGCCGTAGCTCTTCGGCAGACGGTCGCGCCAGAGGGACGCTATGGTCTTTGCCGTTTCCTCATCGCTCTCGCGGGAGAGGAAGAAAAAGTCGCGGTTCGTGTTTGAAATATCGGGCATCCTGCCCTCGTTTATCGCGTGTGCGTTGGAGACTATGCGGCTGTCCTTCTCCTGGCGGAAGATAGTTTTAAGTTTGACCGTGTATATCGTCCCGCTCTTTATCATATCGGCGAAAACGTTGCCGGCGCCAACCGGCGGGAGCTGATCCGCGTCGCCGATGAAAATGACTCTCGCGCCGGGTTTTACGGCTTTAAGAAACGCTTCCATAAGGAGGATGTCTATCATCGAGGACTCGTCTATTATAAATACGTCCTCGTCGAGACGGTCGCGCTCGTCCTTGAGGAATCTGCCGCCCTCCTCCTCGCCGGTGTATTCCATACAGAGAAGTCTGTGTATTGTCTTCGCCTCGAAGCTCGTCGCCTCGCTCATTCTTTTTGCGGCGCGTCCGGTCGGCGCGGCGAGAGCTATCTCCATCCCGAGCGAGCGGAAGATAGAAATCATCGCTTTGATGACGGTCGTCTTGCCCGTTCCGGGTCCGCCGGTCAGGATCATCACGCCCGCTTTCAGCGAGTCCGCTATCGCCTCGCGCTGGAGGTCGTCGTAGGTTATCTCGTTCTTGACCTCAAGGCTGTATATCATCCTCGCGACGTCGTCGAGCTCAAACGTCTCGCACTTTGAGAGAAGCGAGAAAATTTTTGAGGCGACGTACTTTTCCGCCGCGAAGTAAGCGGGGAGGTAAACGTATTTCACCTCGTCCCTCATCGCGATACGGAGCTTCGACGCGAGGAGCATATTCAGCATAACTTCGTGTACCGCTTCGGCGTCGACGCCGAGAAACTCCGCACATCGCGCCTTCAGCTCGGCAAGGGGCAGACAGGTGTGTCCCTCCTTTGCCGCCGCACCCTGAAGGCAGGAGACGACGCCTCCGGCAATCCTGAACGGCGAGTCCTTCGCGATACCGAAGCCCATCGCGACGGCGTCCGCCTTCGCAAAGCCGATGCCGGCTATCTGCTCGCAAAGTATGTAAGGATTCTCCTTTACGCGGTCGACCGCCGAGGAGCCCCACTTCTTGTAAATCTTCATCGACGCGGAGTCGGAGAGGTAATCGCGGAACGATATCATAACGCTCCTCGCGCCGGACGCCTCCTTGAACGACGCGGAAATCTCGCGCGCTTTCTTTCGGCTAATGCCGGGGATGTCGGCGAGCCAGTCCGGGTGTCGCTCGATGACCTCGAAGGTGTCCTCGCCGTACTTGTCGACGATCTTCATCGCCGTCTTCGGGCCGACGCCCTTGACGGCGCCCGAGGCGAGGTAACGGAGTATCTGTCCGCGCTCGACGGGGAGCGACTTGTCGTAGGAGGCAACCTTCAACTGACGCCCGTAGGTCGGATGTATCACCCACGTCCCGCGCGCCGTAAGACAGTCGCCCTCGGCGACGTACGGCATCGTCCCGGCGAGAACTATGGGCTCCCCGGTGCCGTCCTCCTCTATCTCACATATAGTGTAGCCGTTTTCCTCGTTCGAAAAAATAACGGAGTCGACGACGCCGGATAATTCCACGTATTCTTTTTTGTCCATCGTCCGCCTCCTTAATATACAATATACATATCAATTATACTTAATCTTGTGCCCCGTGTCAATAAACGACGCGAAAGAATGAGACCTGAATCGTTATAAAAATTTCGCCCGGCGTCGTATGACGCCGGGCGCTTTCGGTTTTCTTTGCGAGGCTTTCTTTTTCAAAAGAAAGCCGGTATTATTTCAACTTCTCAAGTTCGGGGACGAGGTCGCGGGATTCCCACGGCACGTTCAGGTCCTCGCGTCCCATGTGACCGTAAGCGGCGAGCTGTCTGTATATCGGACGGCGGAGCTTGAAACGGTCGATGATCGCGGCGGGGCGAAGGTCGACGAGGGAGATGAGGGCGGAGGCTATCTTGTCCTCGGGTATCTTCGAGGTGCCGAAGGTCTCGACGAGAACGGAGACGGGGTT
>CADBQA010000083.1 GCA_902796675.1 uncultured Ruminococcus sp. | reverse complement strand
GCGAAATGTTTAAGGGTAAGAAATATAAGGACAGCGTTAAGCTGATCGAAAAGTCCAAGCTCTACGATCCCGAAGAGGCTATAAACCTCGTATGCCAGACTTCCAAGGCGAAGTTTGACGAAACGATCGAGATCCATATGCGTCTCGGCGTTGACTCCCGTCACGCTGACCAGCAGGTCCGCGGCGCCGTCGTACTCCCGAACGGCACCGGTAAGACTGTCCGCACCCTCGTTTTCGCAAAGGGCGAAAAGGCTGACGCCGCTCGCGAAGCCGGCGCTGACTACGTCGGCGACGTCGACTACGTTGAAAAGATCCAGAAAGAAAACTGGTTCGAGTTCGACGTTGTCATCGCTTCCCCCGATATGATGGGTACTATCGGTCGTCTCGGTAAGATCCTCGGTCCTAAGGGACTTATGCCGAACCCGAAGGCAGGTACGGTCACACCCGACGTCGCTCGCGCGGTCGTCGAGGCTAAAGCAGGTAAGATCGAGTACCGTCTTGACAAGACGAACATCATCCACTGCCCGATCGGAAAAGCTTCCTTCGGTCCCGAAAAGCTCATGGAGAACTTCAACACTCTCGTCGGCGCGGTCATCAAGGCTAAACCGGCTGCCGCTAAAGGTCAGTACATCAAGAGCTGCGTTATCGCCGCTACGATGGGCCCCGGCATCAGAGTCAACGGAACAAAGCTCGGCGCACAGTAATTTTTGAAAATGCGGGAGATCGTGTTACGCGGTCTCCCGATTTTTTATAAGGCAGGTCGTAAGATGAAAATTTTAGTATTTAACGGAAGCCCGAAGAAGGTCAGCGACACGATGCGCCTGACGGCGGCTTTTATAAAAGGACTGACGGCGGACGCCACGCACGAGGTCACCTTGATCGACGTGATCGACAAAAATATCGCGCCCTGCCGCGGCTGCTTCGGCTGCTGGGAGAGGGGCGACGGACACTGCGTCATCGACGACGACCAGAACGGGATACTCGACCTGTATAAGAGCGCGGACGTCATCATCTGGAGCTTTCCGCTCTACTGCTACGGCATGCCGTCTCACCTGAAGGCGCTTCTCGACAGAACTATACCGCTCGTGAAGATGAGAATGGAAGAGACGGACGGCGGCGTGGTGCGCCACGAGGCGCTCGCCGACTTTTCAAAGATACATACCGTCGTAATTTGCGGCTGCGGCTTTCCCGATTGGGACGGCAATTTCGACGCTTTGAGGATACAGTGCCGCAACTGCTTCGGCGACCCCGCCGTCGTTTGCGTGCCGGAAGCGCCGATGCTGAACGTGCCCGAGGCGTCGCCTCTTGCCTCTGCGCTCCTCGCCCGGTTTGAAGAGGCGGGGCGCGAGTACGCCGCTACACTTTCGCTGAAGGGTGAGACCGTCCGGTCGCTCGAGACGCCGATGATACCGAAAGAATATTATATCCGCATAGTTAACGGACAGTGAGGAGAAAAATGATAAAACGCGGCGATATTCTGACGCTTGAAATAACCGAAACTAACCTTTTCGCGCGAGGCGTCGCGAGGGCGGAGGGTATGGTCGTGTTCTGCCGCGGCGCGGTGGAGGGCGACGTCGTAAGAGCCGCCGTCACGGACGTGAAAAAGAACTACGCCGAGGCGGACTGCGTCGAGGTATTAAAACCGTCGGATGACAGGTCGGACACCGCATGCCCTCACGCCGAGAGGTGCGGCGGGTGCCCGTTTTCGCACGTCACGCCGTCGCACGAGGCGAAGGTAAAAAAACAGGGCGTCGCCGCGGCGTTTCGACGCGCGGGCGTCGAGTTCGACCCCGAGCGCATAGGATTTATCGACACGCCGCACGAAGGGTACAGAAATAAAACGGTTTTCCATTTTGACGCCGAAGGCTCCGTCGGCTTTTTCGCCGCGGGGTCAAATTCGTTCGTAAAAATCGAAAACTGCTTTACCGCCGACGGGAGGATCGTCGAGATCGCAAAGGCGGCGGAGAAGATATTAAAGGAAGAAAAAGCGATCTCGCCGTCCGACCTCACCTATTTGTATATAAGATATATGAAGGAAACGGACGAGGCGACGCTGTCGCTCGGATACCGCGGTACCGCGCCGCTCGACTCTTTCGCCGAGCGTATTATGACGGCTTTCCCGTCTGTCAAGGGCGTCCTTCGCGGGAGCGAGCCGACCCCGGAGGCAAGGGACGAGAGACTTCTCGTCGTTCGCGGCGCCTCCTCCGTTCGCGCCGAGGTCGCCGGGATCTCCTTTGACGTCGGAGCCGCGTCGTTCTTTCAGGTAAACACGAGAGGCGCAGAAGCTCTTGTCGATAGAGTCGCGGAGTTCGCCGCCCTGAAGGACGGAGAACGCGCCGCCGACATTTACTGCGGCGCGGGGCTCTTCTCGCTCGCGCTCGCAAAATCGGCGCCCGGAGCCGAGGTCTACGGCATCGAGAAAAATCCCGCCGCCGTCGCCTCCGCCAACCGTTCCGCCGCGAAAAACGGTGTTTCAAACGCTTTCTTCCTCGAGGGCGACAGCGCGGAGCTTTCCGCAAAGTCCGGCGTCGACCGTTTCGATGTCGCCGTCGTCGACCCGCCGAGAACGGGTCTTTCCCCGAAGACAATAGAAGAGTTGCGTGACGCCGCGCCGGAGCGCATAGTCTACGTCTCCTGTAATCCCGCCACCCTCGCCCGCGACGTAAAGCTCCTTTCATCCGGTTATACCCTCGCCGAGGTGACTGCGGTCAATATGTTTCCAAGGACCGGGCATTGCGAAGTAGTATGCAAACTACTTCGCAGCGATATGAATTCCTGACGGAATTCGCGATATATCCCGATAGGATGCGATATGCCTGCGGCGCGATGTGTCCTGCGGGACGTGAAAGGAATTCATATCATATCGCACGCGAACAGAGTGAGCGTATATCGCATTTGCAAGACAAATATATCGCACGGCGTCAGCCGTATATCGCAGGAAGGAAACTAACAATAAACGCCGGAGAAATTATGATACACCTTGAAAAAATAGATCCGAAAAACGTATGGGATATTATTGGTCTTAAAGTATCGAAGGCTCAAAAGAAGTTCGTTACGTCGAATGACATCAGCATAGTTCAGGCTTACACGTCGATAGGAACAGACTGTACTGCGCTTCCATTTGGTATATATAACGACAAAAAAGCCGTCGGTTTTCTTATGATTTGCTATAACGAGATGGCTCTTGACGATTATTATGATGACATAATAACGCCGAAGGAGCTCAGAAACAATTACAGTATATTAAGCTTTATGATCGACAAGAGATACCAAAAAAGGGGCTATGGCAGAGAGGCGATGAAACTCGCCCTTGATTTTATCAAAACATTTCCCTGCGGTAAAGCGGAATACTGTTTCCTTTCGTATGTGCCGGACAATGATGTTGCCGCTAAGTTTTATCATTCTTTCGGCTTTCAAGAAAACGGAGAAACGATAGGCTGCACAAAAGTTGCAGTGCTAAAGTTGTAGAGCAATTTGGCAGTTCTCTGTTTGAGGCGAGAAAAAACCGCCCGGCGGGGGTTAGCCGCGGGCGGTGAGAAGTGTTAGGTTTTACATACGCTCTTCGAGCCAGGAGAGGATGAATCGATCGACCTCTTCGCGGTCGAGCTCGTTCAGGATCTCGTG
>CADBQA010000082.1 GCA_902796675.1 uncultured Ruminococcus sp. | reverse complement strand
GATCCTCTTGTACTTTCCGCAAAGGCATTCCCAGTCCTTCGTCGGACCGAAGATGCGCTCGCAGAAAAGTCCGTCGCGCTCCGCTTTAAGGGTACGGTAGTTGATGGTTTCGGGCTTCGTTACCTCGCCGTAAGACCAGCTTCTGATCATTTCGGGAGACGCAAGACCGATCTTTATAGAATCAAACGTGTTACGTTCCATCGGCATTTTACCTCTTTATGATTTTTTTGGGTTGGGGAGGACGGGGTCAGTCATTGAAATCGAAGTCGTCGGACTTTTTCAGACCGATGTCGAATATGTCCGTCGTCTCACCCTCGGGATGCGCGTCCGTGAAGGACTCGTAGATATCGTCCGTCTCGACGGTCTTACCTACGTCTTCCTCGGAGATGTCATCCTTGCGGCGGCGGAACGGAGGATGATCCTCGTCGTCGCCGAGCTTTGCAAGCTCTATCTCGTTGCCGTCGCGGTCGAGCACGCGGACGTCGAGCGCAAGGGACTGAAGCTCTTTCACGAGGACCTTGAAGGACTCGGGAACGCCGGGAGTCGGGATGTTCTGACCCTTGACGATAGCTTCGTAAGTCTTGACGCGTCCGGTGACGTCGTCACTCTTGACGGTGAGTATTTCCTGGAGAGTGTAAGCCGCGCCGTACGCTTCGAGAGCCCAGACTTCCATTTCGCCGAAACGCTGACCGCCGAACTGCGCTTTACCGCCGAGAGGCTGCTGCGTGACGAGGGAGTAGGGACCTGTCGAACGTGCGTGGATCTTATCGTCGACCAGGTGATGGAGCTTGAGGTAATACATGATGCCGACGGTGACCGGGTTGTCGAAGGGCTCGCCCGTTCTGCCGTCGTAAAGGATCGTCTTTCCGTCGACTACCTTGAGCTTGTGCTCCGCTTTGAGGCTGTCCATATAAGCCGTGTCGGCTCTTTCCTCGGCGGAGAGCTCGCGAAGCGTCACCTGCTTCGTCTCGCTGTCGACGATCTCCTCGCAAAGGAGCTTGCCGTCGACGTTCTCGAGGGGCAGAATGTCGCGTCCGATGCCCGCCATACGGAGGCATTCGGTGATGTCTTTTTCGGTAGCGCCGTCAAAGACGGGGGTCATTATCTTCCAGCCGAGGCGTTTCGCCGCGATGCCGAGGTGTACCTCGAGCACCTGACCGATGTTCATTCGGGAAGGAACGCCCAGCGGGTTGAGCACGATGTCAAGAGGCGTGCCGTCGGGAAGGAAAGGCATATCTTCGGGGGGCAGGATGCGGGACACGACGCCCTTGTTGCCGTGACGGCCCGCCATCTTGTCGCCGACGGAGATCTTTCTCTTCTGCGCGATGTACACTCTGATGACCTTGTTGACGCCGGGGGAGAGCTCGTCTCCCTTGTCACGTGAAAATACCTTTACGTCGACTACGATACCGCTCTCGCCGTGAGGAACCCTCATGGACGTGTCGCGGACCTCGCGCGCCTTCTCGCCGAATATCGCGCGAAGGAGCCTCTCCTCGGGAGTAAGCTCGGTCTCGCCCTTCGGCGTTACCTTGCCGACGAGGATGTCGCCGGAGCGGACTTCGGTACCGATGCGGACGATGCCGTCGGCGTCGAGGTTCTTGAGCGCGTCTTCGCCCGCGTTCGGAATGTCTCTCGTGATCTCTTCCGGTCCGAGCTTGGTGTCTCTCGCCTCGTGCGAGTGCTCCTCGATGTGGATGGACGTATAAGTATCGTTGCGGACGAGTCTTTCGTTGAGAAGGACCGCGTCCTCGTAGTTGTAGCCTTCCCACGTCATGAAGCCGATAAGAGCGTTCTTGCCGAGTGAGATCTCGCCCCCGCAGGTAGCGGGGCCGTCGGCGAGGACCTGTCCCTTTTCGACTCTTTCGCCGAAGGAGACTATCGGTTTCTGGTTGACGCAGGTGCCCTGGTTGGAGCGTTTGAACTTTATGAGGTGATATACGACTTTTTCACCCTCGTCCGTGCGGACCGTGATCTCGTCCGCGGTGACAGCCTCGACGTAGCCGCTGTGGTCGGATACGACACAGACGCCGGAGTCGACGGCGGCCTTGTATTCCATACCGGTGCCGACGATCGGAGAGTCGGTGATCATAAGCGGGACAGCCTGCTTCTGCATGTTGGAGCCCATCAGAGCGCGGGAGTTGTCGTCGTTTTCAAGGAAGGGGATGGAAGCCGTCGCGACGGAAACGACCATCTTCGGGGAAACGTCCATGTAATCGACGAGTGAGTTGTCGATCTCGATGATCTCGGACTTCTCGCGCGCCGTGACCTTGCGGTTCACGAAGCGGTTGTTCTCGTCGAGAGGCTCGTTAGCCTGCGCGATGATGTAGTTGTCTTCGACGTCGGCGGTCATATACTCGATCTCGTTAGTGACGACGCCGGTCTCGCGGTCCACCTTTCTGTACGGCGCCTCGATGAATCCGTACTTGGAGATCTTAGCGTAGGTGGAAAGGTATGAGATAAGACCGATGTTCGGACCTTCAGGCGTCTCGATCGGGCACATTCTTCCGTAGTGCGTGTAGTGAACGTCTCGGACTTCGAATGACGCTCTGTCGCGGGACAGACCGCCGGGGCCGAGAGCGGAAAGACGTCTCTTGTGAGTCAGCTCGGCGAGCGGGTTGTTCTGGTCCATGAACTGCGAGAGCGGGGAGGAGCCGAAGAACTCGCGGATCGCGGTGACGACGGGTCTTATGTTGATAAGGTTCTGAGGAGTGAGGTTCTCGCTGTCGGTCGTCGTCATTCTTTCCTTGACGATCTTGTCCATACGGGAGAAGCCTATTCTGACCTGGTTCTGGAGAAGCTCGCCGACGCAGCGCAGACGGCGGTTTCCGAGATGGTCGATATCGTCTATGTTGCCTATCTCGTGGGTGAGGCAGAGGAGATAGTTGATGGACGAGAGGATGTCGGCGCGGGTGATGTGCTTCGGGCAAAGCTCCGCCATACGCGCGCGGCACAGGCGCTTGACTTCTTCCTTGTCGTCTCCCGCCTGCTCCATGATCTCGAGGAGAACGGGAAGCTGGACCTTCTCGCTCGCGTCGATGTCGGAGAGGTCGTAACCGAGCACGTCCTCGGCGAAGACCGCGTTGTTGGAGAAGACTTTTACCTCAACGCCGTTCTGGTCGAGGACGGTGACTTCGTTGACGCAGTTTTTCTCGATAAGGCGGCAGTCTTCCTTCGTGAGGGGACGTCCGCACTCGATGTCGAGGACCTCGCCGGTCAGCGCGCTGACGGCGGGCTTTGCGAGGGCGAAGCCGCGTATCCTGTATCCGAGCGCGAGTTTCTTGTCGTATTTGAATCTTCCGACGGGAGCGAGATCGTATCTCTTCGCGTCGAAGAAGAGGTTGTTCAGGAGTATTTCGGCGCTCTCGACTATCGCGGGCTCGCCCGGACGGAGTTTCTTGTAGATCTCCTTGAGCGCTTCGTCGCGCACGGAGGTATCGTTCTCGACCGCCTGGATGTCGCACTTGTCTTTTTCGAGAGTTGCCTCAAGCATCGGCTCAACGCCGAACATCGCTTCTATCTCGTCGCGGCTCTCAACGCCCATGGCGCGGATGAGCATCGTGATGGGAAGCTTATGGTTCTTGTCTATTCTGACGTTGAAGACGTCGGCGGCGTCCGTCTCGTATTCGAGCCACGCGCCGCGATAGGGAATGACCGTCGCCGTGTAGATGTGCTTCGCGGTCTTGTCGATCATCGAATCGTAATAGATACCGGGGGAACGGACTATCTGGGAGACAATGACTCGCTCGGCGCCGTTGATGACGAACGTGCCGGTCTCGGTCATGATGGGGAAGTCGCCCATGAAGATCTCGGACTGCTTGACTTCGCCCGTCTCTCTGTTAGTGAGACGAACCTCGACTCTGAGAGGAGCCGCGTAGTTGACGTCCCGTTCCTTGCACTCTTCGACAGGGTACTTCGGCGTGCTGTCGATAGAATAGCCGATGAAGTCTATCGCGAGCTTGCCGGAGTAATCAACGATGGGGGAGACGTCCTCGAGGACCTCAGCCAGACCCTTCTTGACAAACCACTCGTAAGAATCCTTCTGGATCTCGAGGAGGTTCGGCATGTCGATGGGCTCGTTGATCTTGGAAAAACTCATTCTTTTGTTCTTGCCGAGGAT
>CADBQA010000081.1 GCA_902796675.1 uncultured Ruminococcus sp. | reverse complement strand
GTCACTACGCCTACCGCGGCGAGATCACCAAATCTACCGGCGTTTCTCTCACTCTGACTCAGCCTGAAGACTTTGTCTTCAGGCTGAGGCTCTGTGCAAGCAAAGCTTGCACAGAGCCTTTTTATTTACGGCTTTTCATAATAAAAGTACGCGACGGATGAATAGTCGTCACATCTGAAAAACAGAACGCTGTCGTCCGGGTCTCCGTCACCGACGGCGACGCGCTCGCCGGGCTTGTAAACGCCGACACCCGCGACCGAGGTCACGGTGAGCGGAACTCCCCGCTTTTGCATATCGCGCACCTCGCGCCTCGTGCCGTTTCCCATCGCCTGAAGGGTCACTTTAATGCCGTCGTGGAAGCATATCGGATCGACGGTGTGCCATCTGTAAAAGGCGTACTCGCCGTCAGACGCCACGGTGCAGCCCTGCGTCGCGTTGCAGAACGTTCCCTGCCCCCAGCCGTCGCCGATATAGTCCTCGGTCCCGGTCCCGACGAGCGTCGGGGTATCGAAATTGCCGTCAAGATAAAACTTTATCTCTCCCTCTCCGAACCAGGTGTCGCCGTACGACTCGCGGTCCGTTATAACTCCGAACGACGTGCCGAGATATCTGCCGCGTCCGCGCGTCCGCGACAGCACGGTATAAGGCTCCCCGAGCGCGACGGGCGACTCGCGTCGCCTTTCGGCGTGAAAGTAGAGCGCGCCGGGGCGAAGTTCTTCAAGCGTATACTCGACGTCGTAAAACAGCAGTACGCGCCGACATGTCGGGTTGTAAAACGTTATCTTCGCGCTCTTGTAAAACGGCATCGGGATAAAGCAGTTGAGCGACCTGCCCTCCGGCGACGAAGCGAGAGCCGAGTCGAACGCCGCGACCCTCCCGGTCCCGTGCCCGAAAAACTCGCCTATCGGACAGTCGACCGCGGGCTCCTTCGCTCCGTCCCAGTACATCCTGACCGAAAGGCTCCTCATCGCCTCCCTCTCCGTGTACCTGTCGAGCGCCATCCATATCTTTCTCACGACACCGCCGCCGTGCGCGTCGAGCAGCGTCACCTCTTCCCCGCTCTCAACGTACCTCGACGGCGAGCCCTTCGCTCCGTTGTTGGAAAGCCCTCCCTCGCCGGGATCCCCTGTCGGGTTTTCAAAACTCGCCCAGCGCGGACGGGAATCTATCCTTGAATCAAAAAGTTCCATTTCACCCTCCGGCGTCTTTTTAAAACAGGACCGTGAAGCCGGTCCCGTTTTTTCAAAAATCAATCTATACCGAGCCGTCTTAGAAGCTCGTACCTTTCGTTTGCGCGGTCAAGGTCGTCCGAGAGTTTTTTCCCGCGGCGCGCACCTGATGCCTGACGGGCGTATCTGAACACCTGATATACCGAACAGAACGGCTTCAGCCACCTGTGACGGTGATACGCCTTCCAGTTGTGCTCCCCCGCCATTTGGAGGTATCGGAAAAATCCGTAGCGCCTGATGCCGACGGAAACGTTTTCCACGTTCGCCCCGGCGCCTCTCGATGCGCCGAAGTTGCCCGACGAGAGAAGGCTCTCGAGAAGGGCGTCGACAGTTTCGTCGTCAGCGCCGTCGCACCACGTTACACCGTCCGGAAGACCGAGATATTTTTTGCACAGCCGCGTCACGGCGACGGCGAGCGCCTCGAGCCCGCACGACGACGCGACGGCTCTGAACTCGCGCTCCCACTCGCCGTTCGAAAGATGCGCGTGCGCGTACATCATCCAGTCTATCACCTGGCGCAGCCCGAGGCTGTTTTTGAGGTGATTTGCGAGGTGGGCGAGCAGGGTAATCCCGTTTTCAAGCGGCGGGAGGATCGGCACCTCGTGCCCTTCGACGTCGACCGTTTCGAATCGGGCGACGCCTTCCGTCACGAATCTTTCGACGTCGATCCCGTCAAAACTGTAATGATGGTGGAGTTCAAAATCCACCCCGTCCTTCGCATACGGCTTGTGCCTCGAGTCTGAGTCATAATCGGTGCCGCGGCGATAGCCGTTTTCGTCAAAAACACGGCAGGCGTCGTCAAACATATCGGGCGGGACTATCAGGTCGACGTCGCCCATCGTCCGCCTAAGCGGATCGGGGTAAAGACAAGCCGCCGCCGCCCCTTTGAGAACGACAGCGTCTATCCCCGCGGACCTAAAAAGGGCGATCGCCCCGTCCTCGGCAAAAAGGAGCCTGACGCTGTGAGCCGTGCAGCTCCCCGCCTCCGGCGTGTCCGGAAACAGAAGCGGCATCAACATCTGTTCTCTCGCAATATTCAAAGCCGCCCCCGGATCGTCCGGCGGCGCGTCGCCCCAGAGAGCCGAGCGTATAAGCGCGAGCAGCGTCAGTTGTTCCTTTTGCATTTCACTTTTCTCCACAAAAACGATACGAGTCTGTAAAGCCCGTACCCTATCACAGCCCCGACGGTATTGTCTGCTATGTCGTTCAGCTCAAACCATCCGCGCTTCGTCAAAAGCTGAAGCGTCTCAACGGAGAGCGTCAGAAGAAAGCAGAAGATCAAAGTCGGGACAAGCTTCTTTTTCGCCGCGACGGGAAACAGAAAGCCCGCCGGCATCAGCATAAAGAAATTGAGGAACAGTTCGCGGCGGTCGTATTCGTCGCCGCCGATCCTGTCCGCCCACGTTCCGATGAGGTCGAGGTTTACAAGATCCGAGTACCCGGCGCCCTCTACCCCCGTCCTTCCGAGAACCGTTATGACAAAGACCGCGGCGACGTAGACGGCGAGCAGATTCATCGCCTGCTGACGCGCCTTGTGCCGCGCGGCGACGAGCGCCGCCGCCAAAGCCGCGATGAGCGCCCACCATACGGGATCGATCTCCCGGAGCACGTAGATCACAGCATTGATGATTCTCACGCGGTCACCCTCTTTTAATTATTTTTTGCGCCAGACCGTTTTGTTGACGACGCCCGTGTATGACTGTATAATCTTGACCACCTTGTCGCTGACGTTGAGGTCCGTATAATCCGGAACGGGCAAAGCGCTCCCTGCCGTCGCGACCGCGGTCTCGACCGCCTGCATGAGTCCCTCGGAATCTATCCCCGCGAGGATGAAGCAGCCCTTCTCAAGCGCTTCGGGGCGCTCGGTGCTCGTCCTGATACAGACAGCCGGGAAAGGCTTTCCGACGGACGCGAAGAAAGAGCTTTCCTCGGGAAGCGTGCCGGAGTCCGAAACGACGCAGAATGCGTTCATCTGCAGCCGGTTGTAGTCGTGGAAGCCGAGCGGTTCGTGCCGTATCACGCGGCTGTCGAGCGCGAAGCGCGACTCCTCGAGCCTCTTGCGGCTCCTCGGATGGCACGAATACAAAACGGGAAGGTCGTACTTCTTCGCCATCAGATTGACGGCGGTGAAGAGCGATGTGAAGTTCTCCTCCGTGTCGATATTCTCCTCTCTGTGAGCGGAGAGAAGGATATATTTACCGCGCTCAAGCCCGAGACGCGCGAGGATATCGCTCGCCTCGATCTTGTCAAGATTCGCCGTCAGTACCTCCGCCATCGGGCTTCCGGTAACGAACGTGCGCTCCTTCGGAAAACCGCACTCAGCGAGATAACGGCGCGCGAATTCAGAGTAAGGAAGGTTGACGTCAGAGATTATATCGACGATCCTTCTGTTCGTCTCCTCGGGCAGACATTCGTCCTTGCAGCGGTTCCCCGCTTCCATGTGGAAGATCGGGATGTGCAGCCTCTTCGCGCCTATGACGGAAAGGCAGGAGTTCGTGTCGCCGAGCACCAGAAGCGCGTCGGGCTTCATCTGTGCCATCAGCGAATAACTCCTCGATATGATGTTCCCCATCGTCTCGCCGAGGTCGCCGCCGACAGCGTCCAGCGTCACGTCGGGCGCGTCCAGCGACAGGTCCTTGAAGAAAACGCCGTTCAGATTGTAGTCGTAGTTCTGTCCCGTGTGGACGAGAAGCGTGTCGAAATATTTACGGCACTTCTTGATGACCTCGGAAAGACGGATGATCTCCGGCCTCGTGCCGACGATTATCATAAGCTTCAGCTTTCCGTTATTCTGCCATACCGCCATGTCATACCTCCTCAAAAAACGTGTCCGGTCTCTCACGATCGAAGACCTCGTTCGCCCACATCAGGGTAACGAGATCGTCCGTGTCGGAAAGATTTATGATGCTGTGAGTGTAGCCCGGCATCATGTGTACCGCGCGGATCCTGTCGCCAGAAACCTCAAACTCCACGACCTCGTCCGTGCCGATCTTTCGCTCGCGGATCAGTCCGTGACCGCTCACCACTATAAAGAATTCCCATTTTTCGTTGTGCCAGTGCTGACCCTTCGTGACGCCGGGCTTCGATATGTTCACCGAAAACTGACCGTGGTCCGCCGTCTTGAGCAGCTCGGTGAAGCTCCCGCGCGCGTCCACGTTCATTTTGAGGTCGAACGCCGCCCTCTCCGGCGGAAGATATGAAAGATAGGTCGAATAAAGCTTTTTCTCAAAGCTCCCCGGCGCGATTCGCGGCATCATAAGGGTCTGTGGCTCGTCGTGAAACGTCCTCAAAAGCTCGACTATCCTCCCGAGCGTCGCCCTGTGGCTGCGCGGCGCAAAGCAGTAACGCCCGTCCTCTGCCGCGACCGCCGTCACACCGTCGAATCCGCAGCGGTGCTCGCGTCCCTCGAGCGCGTCAAACATCTCCTCGACAAGGTCGTCGATAAAGAGGATCTCAAGCTCGACCGACGGGTCGTTCACCGTTATCGGAAGGTCGCGCGCGATGTTGTGACAGAACGTCGCGACCGCGGAATTGTAATTCGGAAGGCACCACTTTCCCGCAAGATTCGGAAAGCGGTAAACGAGCGTCTTCGCCCCGGTCTTCTCACCGTGTGCGATGACCGCCTCCTCCGCCGCGAGCTTGCTGCGCCCGTACTCCGAATCGCCGAACCTGCCCGAGAGCGTCGCCTGAACGGACGACGAGATCATGACAGGACAGCGATTTTCCTTTTCCTCAAGCGTCTCCAGAAGCGTCCTCGTCAGATCGACGTTCCCCGTCCGAAAACCTGACGGGTCCTTCGGACGGTTGACCCCCGCGAGGTGAAACACAAAGTCGCACGACGCGCAGTACCGTTCAAGCTCTTCCGCCGTCGAGCCGAGATCGTACTCGTAGATCTCGCCGATCTCAAGGCCCGGTCTCGTCCGGTTCTTTCCGTCCCGGATGTTTTTAAGATTCTCAACAAGATTCTTGCCGACAAACCCGGCTGAACCCGTAATCAGTATGTTCATAAAGCCTCGTTAACGTAATCCGTTGTGAGAAGTTTTTCGACTATCCCGTCCACGTCGAGCAGATTCGTGTTGCTGCTCGTGTAGCTCTCGTCCGCCTCGGTCGTCACCTGACCCTGTATGTAATATTTGTCGTAGTTTAGGTCTCTCGTGTCAGCCGCGACGCGGAAGTAGCCGCCCATATCCTCGCTGCGAAGTCTCTCCTCGCGCGTCATAAGAGTCTCGTAAAGCTTCTCGCCGTGGCGCGTGCCGATTATCCTCGTGCCCGTGTCGCCGAAAAGACGCTGTACCGCCTTCGCAAGATCGCCTATCGTCGAGGCGTCCGCCTTCTGTATGAAAAGGTCGCCCGGCTTCGCGTTTTCAAACGCAAACTTCACAAGCTCGACTGCCTCGTCAAGATTCATAAGAAATCTCGTCATCGCGGGATTCGTTACAGTCACGGGGTTTCCCGCCTTTATCTGATCTATAAAGAGCGGGATCACGCTCCCCCTGGAGCACATCACGTTTCCGTACCTCGTGCAGCAGATGACCGTTCCGCCCCTCTCGGCGGCGACGCGCGCGTTAGCCGTTACGACGTGCTCCATCATCGCCTTCGATATTCCCATCGCGTTTATCGGATACGCCGCCTTGTCGGTCGAAAGACATACCACGCGCTTCACTCCCGCCTCGATCGCCGCGTGGAGAACGTTGTCCGTCCCCTCCACGTTCGTCTTGACCGCCTGCATCGGGAAAAACTCGCACGACGGTACCTGCTTCAGCGCCGCCGCGTGGAAAATGTAGTCCACCCCCGGCATCACGTCCGCGACCGACCGCAGATCTCTCACGTCGCCGATGTAAAACTTGACCTTCCCCGCGTACTCGGGATACTTCTCCTGAAGCTCGTGACGCATGTCGTCCTGCTTCTTCTCGTCGCGTGAAAATATCCTTATCTGACCGATATCAGTCGAAAGAAAATGCTTCAGTACGGTGTGCCCGAACGACCCCGTCCCACCGGTGATAAGTAAAGTGGAGTTTGTAAATGATGACATGATTTCTCCTCGATTATTTATTAATTGACTATCCTATTAACAGGTGCGGTTTGCAGATTAAATATCATCAAAAGTCAAAATCGTGTCCTCTGACAAGTCTTTCTTGATACTTCTTCCGATTATTTCATCCGTAAACTTTGGAGATATTCCCCATCCGGGCCGCTTAGCCATTAAATCCTCGGGTTTAATAATCTCTCCCTGTTTCATATCGCGCGTCAAAACCAGCGATCTGCGTGCTTCCCTCCTCGGGACACGTTCGCAGTCTAATACTGTTTTTTGATCCTTCCCAAGAACCAAATCAATCCAGCTAAAGTTTTCTATTGCCATTTTGAAATCGTTCGGGTCACCCGCATGATAATGGTCATTGCCGGGTAATGTTTTATCCAGAGTAAAATGTTTTTCGATAACTTCTGCCCCAAGGAGATACGCCGTTGCTAAAGTCATCATCGTCTTGTCCGGTGCGACGTGATCACTGAACCCGATTTTAGTTTCCGGAAAACATCTTTTCAACGTCTGTATAATTTTTAAATTTGCGTCTCTCGGCAAAGTGGGATAAGAAAGAACGCAATGCAAAAGAGTTATGTCTCTACAACCCGCATCTTGCAATGCCCTGACAGCTTCATCAATTTCCGAAAGATAAGCTGCGCCAACAGACATTGCCACAGGCTTTCCCTTTGCGCCTATATGACGAATAAAAGGTATATTTGTAAGATCGGATGATGATATTTTATAAAAATCAACCATGTCCCCAAGATAGTCTGCAGAGTCATAGTCAAATGGTGTGGATGTAAAATCCATACCTTTCGCATGCGTATATTCACACAGTTCGCGGTACTCGTTTTCTCCGAACAAGTCATATTTTTGGAAAAGCTCGTACTGTGTCTTCGTAGGCTCTTTGCTCGTATCCCAATATGCAGGGGAGTTTTTCGAAACTATGGTTTTAGCTTTATAGGATTGAAATTTTGCGCAATGAATCCCTACTTTTGCAGCTTCATCAATATACAATTTTGCTGCTTCAAGCGGACTTATACCCATAACTTTTGCAGTATCATAAAAATTTACTCCCATTTCTGCAATTACATACGGTACTGTTTTATTCATTTCGGCACCTCCTCAAAGATTATTAAGTAAACTCGTAACTTTTTTTCTTCCGCCTCTCAAATCATGCTGCAGCATTACATTTTGAATCTGCTGCCTTTTTTCTTTCGAAGCGAACAAGTATTCTTTTATGTTTTCCTCAATCATTTCGCCGGGTAATTCTTGGTTGATACGTGAAAAACCGTTTTTGTTAGTGACAAATACTTGACTGTTTTGGGACTCAAGTTGAGATATAAAAATAGTCGGTATGCCTAAGATTGCTGAATCATATCCAAGCAATTCACTTGTAGTTATTGCCACGTCGCAATCATGCATTATTTCCGGGATTCTATCAACATCGTATACCATTTCAATATTAGAAAATCCTTTGCTTATTAAGGATTTATCTTCATCCTGCTGTGTGTATCCTACAATTACCGTAAACTTATACGACGCAAATTCGGATTTAGAAATAATAGCAAGAATCTTATCGGCAAGATCCTTCGAAACAGATTCTCCGAAATCGATTATTATATGTTCGACGTGCTCTTTAATCATTATCGGCTGATAGAAAAGAAATGTTTTACTGCAAATATAGTATTGCCACCCTGTTAAAACATTTGAAAATATGCTTCGTTCATCAAACGCATTAATAACCAAATCAGCCTTTTTGCAACCATCTCCGTTATCGTCAAAGTTTACAACTTTTGCGTTTGGCAATGCCGAACGAAGAGCCGACATATAGTCGGAAGATGTTTCCGGTATATCATTTATAAAAACTGAATAACCACGTTCACGACAATTCTCAAGTAATTCTTCTATTCCGTCAATCGGGAATAAACGATGTGTGGTGTCACCGAACAATGCCGAATCAGTTTGATTGACGTCATAATATATATCCGGCTTCACGAAAAACTCATCAGCGAGTTCAAGCGCGTGATTAATTCGCTTAAATCCATGCTTATTGTCTGCATTTACATAAATAGCTACCGTTTTGCTCGATAGTGTTGCCTCTACGCTTCTTAAATCGTCAAAATTATCCACATCCTGCGATTCGTTTTCAGGTATTTCAAATACGCCTACAGTTTTCCCTATACGGGTTTCCGGCGTTACAACAGAAGCTGACGATATTACAAACGCTCCTGTTTCATAATAACAAGGAGGAAGATACTGGCGGTTCAACCGCTTCTCATAGTTTGGAGATATCATCCCGTTATGAATTCCCCAAGTAAGATGCGGCGCGTTAATAACGGAGATAAGTGTATCAAGATGTTGATTTACAGAATATTCAATCGCGCGATCCAAAGTTTCGTATTTCAATGTTGGCGATGTAGGTTGCATGGTAACGATATAATCCCATTGTTCGTTTTTCGGAACCGCATCAGCAACAACAGCGTCCAGCGTCACCGCGTCACCGCATAGCGCTTCACTGCGCCAGTGAACCCTGACGCCCATCTGGCTTGCAATTATACCGACAGCTTTAGAATCCGTTGTTACAACAATATCTGTTATATACCCTGACTCCTGTGCGTTATGAATAGCGTAATAAATCAGCGGATGGCCGTTTATTATTCGAATGTTTTTATTCGGTATACCTTTTGACCCTGCTCGCGCAGGAATAACAGCCAAAACTTTCATTACGTAAAAGCCTCCACACAAATGCTTTTTGATGTGCGTGATCATAAGAGCTCATTCATCAGAACCACGATAAAAATTCCGAATTCTTCACACATCATATTTTATTTTTCATTTCTTCAAGATAACTGTTGTATTCTTTTTCGTCGCGCAACCCGTTAATAACGGTCTCTGCGTCTTCCGGACTCTTCAAAACGGCAACGCCTTTCCAAAACAGTTTTTCCGGGTCGTATCCGGGAAGAGCTATCGTTACCGTGGGAACGCCGAATTCCAGCGCTTCAAACAAAACCGTGGAGTTTGCGGTAACATGAAGCCATGTCCCGGCAAGCGCGCCGTACAAGTCTGAGCCTCTGTCCATCAGTTCGCATCCGGGCAACGCTTTACGATAGGCGTCAAGCGCCTCGTTTCCCTCTCTTGGGTGAAGCTTTACCGCCAAACGCAGACCAATATTATTCTTTGAAATAAATTCGGAAATAGTTTGTAAAAACGGGATCACTGTGCCGTAATAATTCGTAAAACTCCCATCCTGCTCGAACGGCTGCGACGTGAACAAAATCAAATCACGCTTGCCGTCTTCAACCCCGAAAAACTTTTTGTACATCCGTATCCGAGGATTTCCGATGACTTCTATCTGTTCGGGGCTGAAAATCGATTTTTCAGTCAAAATGCGCTTTTCGATATCTCCGTACACAAGCAGTTTTCTTTTGAAAAATTCCGTATCAAGGTCTTTTACAAAGTCCGGATAAATATAGCCGGGATGAACGGGGCTGATCAGCCCGTGCTGAAGCTCAATTGACCGCGGTTTTCCCGGAAGAACCGGTATGATGTTTTCTCTCGCGCTTCCCCAAAAATCTATCGCATTTTCGACGTTCTTATAATTCTTGAAAAGCTTTTTGAAAATGTTCTGTGATATTATCGTCACGGCGTAGGAATCCGGCATCTTTTCGCGAAGATACCGGATCGCTCTTTGATGATCCTCGGCCGATCCGTCCGTGCTTTCCGGAAAAATCTCTTCAAGTTTTGCCCTGCACTCGTCGCAATACCGCGCGTATTCTTTTTTGTGAAAACGCATATACAGCTTGTACCTTACGAGATACCATTCGAGCGGGCAGTACTTATTCTTCAAAGCGTCCCCGAAATATGCAAAGTCAAAGCCTACGTTTCGGGAAGGCCATTCAAAAACGACGGTGTCCGGATACTTGTCCATCAGGAACTCAGCGGCAAGATTTCTTCCCTTGTCCCTGCGATATACCGATGACGTGAAAACGAGCGTTTTTGCCTTCTTGAACCTTTTGATTTTGAAAAAACCGTCGATTATCCTTCGGATGCTGACGCGCCCGGCGCCGGAAGCGCCCGAAACGGCAGCTTTACCCCCGCCGTTCAAAGCCGCGTTGACGCCGTCGCGAAGAGACGCGTAAACCGGCACGCCGTTCACGAGAATATCGTACAACTTCGGATATTCAGTTTCAAATTCAAGCAACCGGTTTTTTTCACTCATAGATCAAACTCGCTCTGATTTTTCAGCGTATATTTTTATGAAGTAATCCTCGTACTCCTTGATAAGTGTCGGCCAGAGATATGGCTGGATCAACTCGTTTGCAGCCTTCGACATATCCTGAAATTCCGAAGGGTTATCAAGTAAATATCGTATTTTTTCTTTCATCTCGTCGAGCGACAAGACCTTGTATCCGTTGACGCCGTCTTCAATGAAATCCACCGTGTAATGTTCGCCGATGTAAATACTCGGGACGAAGCATACCGCCGCTTCCTGGATAACTTTCGGCAGACCTTCGTATTCCGAAGTCATCAACAAGAGGTCGGCTGTTTTAAGTTTGGAATACACTTCTTCGTTCGGTATCCTTCCCGTCAACTCAACGTTTTGAATTATATTGCCCGAGATTTGTTCTTTGATCGTCGAAATGCGGTCGCCGTCACCAATCATGGTGATAGAGAGCGTGGGAAAAGCTTTTGCGATTTCCAACATCAAATCAGGACGTTTACGATCAATAATAGAACCGACCCAAATTATACGGCGAACATTTTCTTTGCGCTCACATAAGTCCTTCGGCGGATCCGCGCCTAAATAAAGAACCGGAGTTTTCATATTCCAAATTTTTTCAGCGCTGTTTTGAATACATTTGCTGATTGAAAACACTCCATCCATCTGGTCGAAATACGAACGAGCAGCAATATCCGTTTCACGTATCTGCTCGCCTACTACTCCCTCGATGGACGCAACAAAGGTTTTACGACCGCGCATCAAACGCGCAATATGCCTGTCCGCCTGTTCCATCTTAGGCAAATAATATACGTCGTAGTTTCCGAACAGCATCGTAAAAAGCTTGCACCAGTACCATATAAAGCGATGATGGATAAGCCGATGCAATCGTACACCAAGCGCTTTGTATTTTTCTTTGTCGATCGGCAGCTTGTCCGAATACATCGTGTGTACTTCAAATTTGTCTTTATCGATATAACGCGCTATGTTGTCGCAGTTGATATTCTGCGCGTTCGGAAAGTTGACGTACGCGCCGAGGAATAGTTTTATCTTTTTGGGGGATTTCATTAATCAATGCTCCCGTTCAAATCGTTCTTTATCTGCGTACTGCTGATCTCTGGAGTTCGCGGGTGGTAAAAGGCTTCCATACCATTGTGATTGTAAAAAAATAATTCAAAACACATCACTTTTTTACCAACAGTTTCTTTATATGCGTTTTCAAAATAGTACCGTATTCAACAGCTATTTCATTTTTGGCCAGTAAAAGTATCGCGGAATAAACAATAATACATGAAATAACCGTAACGATAAGTCGAGCAAATATATTACTGATTAGTAATGTCAGAGATATTCCGACGCCGAACATCACGGCGCAACCAATCAGAACCGTCAATAAACATCGAATGAAGTTCTTGATCCTGAATATTTTCCTTGATTTTATGTGGCAAACTAGAAATACCACAAGTTCCGCAAGTACTGTCGTAGCTGCTGCACCGCTTTGTTGAAATCTCGGTATTACGAGCAAATTTAATACAATATTGACCATGGCGGCAGTTACGGTAGCAACCATAACTGATTTTTCTTTTTCATGAGCCAGCAAAATAATGCTTGAAATAGATGCTAATACAGAGAAGAGCACAGATACAGACAATATCCGCAAAGCGGGGATTGCAGCCAAATACTTCGATCCCGCAAAAAGCATAATAACATCCGGACAAACAATAATAATGCCCACTACCGCCGGAAGAACAAGACACATCATGGTTTTCACAAGTTTTGTCATCACAGAATTAAACTCGTCCCGCTTTTCTGCATAAGCATAATATGAAAACCTTGGAATCATAACGCTCATGATAGCGCTGAATCCCATCTGCAGCATTGCGTAAATTTTAACTGCCACAGAATATATACCGACGCTAAACTCTCCGGACATCAGCCCCAACATAGTAATATCTATGTTACTATATATCGAAGACGCTATACTCTTTGCAAAGAAAACAACACTTTTTTTCAGATGATGAAAAATCTTTACATCAAACACTAACCGGTGACGAATGTATTTTCTGGAATATATATAATTGAAAATGTTTCCGCCTACGCCGGCAAGCACATTTATTGACGCGTATATGTAAAAATCATTCTCGTTTTTTACAAAGCAAAACACAAGAATTAATGACAGTAGTTGAAATACAAGACTTCGAATAGTAATGTATAAAAAGTCTTCATACAAAGTATACAACCATTCCATTCCCAAAGTGGAAAACAAAATCGTCGTACTGTATATTGCAATCAATCCTGCATAAATGCGGAATTTAGGAAAAGCAACTAAAACAATCCCAAGTGCTAAATATGCAACGATTGTTGTTAATAAATTTACTGTCAAAAGCTCTCCGCAAAACTGATTCAGCTTTTCCGGATCGTCTCTGTACTTAACACCGGTACGCGAAGCATACGGCGTTAACCCAAGCACCGCAATAAGCGAAAAATACCCGATAAACGAACTTGAAAAATTGACTTTTCCCAAGTTCTCCGGCTGCAAAACTCTTGTAACATAAGGATAGGTTATCAGAGGGAATATTACCGAGAGAATTGAACCTAAACTGTTGTAGACAGCATTTTTACGCAAGCTCGGCAGCTTGCCACTTGAACCAAAATGTTGAATATCCCTCATCTCCTTAAATCAATACTGCTGTAACGCTTTCTTCTATCACTTCAACTGTTGCAAAACGTCCTCATACCGCCCGTCGATCCGACCTTTGACGCTCTTCAACAGATTCATACTCGATCTCCTGAACCCGAGGCGTTTTTCTTTATTGCCACAAGCAGCCACATAAGGCATCCCCAAAACAGGAACCCTTCGGACCCGCCAACAGACAATAAAGATGACTCGCCAAAGAAAATAATCATAAAGTCAGTAAGCACTGCAAGAATAATAAACAACTCGACGTTTCTTGTCTTGAATAGCAACTTATATCCTTTGACTACAGCAGTCAATATAAATGACGCTAACAAAACGATTCCAGTCACTCCGATTTCAATAGTGCTGCTGAGATAAGAGTTGTGAAATGCAAGTCCTTTTACAACGGTATTCAGCGATGTTGAAACGCCGTACCCCCAGCCTATTACCGGTCTTTGGCGAATAAGCGACATGCCGTACGTCCACATATGACTTCTTTCTTCACTTACAACACCCATTTCAGCAAGTCGTTGAAGCCCGGGAATCGACAACAAAACATCATTATCAAGAACGAGCAAACCTGTGGCAAGTACTATTCCGACAGACAATACGACAAACCGCGCCTTTCCCCTGACGGATAAAAACAATATTACAGACAGTATCATCAGAGCGCAGACGGCGACGGATCGCGACGCGGACATCCAGGCGCAAACTGCGGACATCGCGATTGCAATTATGAAAATCCATTTTCTTTTTCTGACGCGACGATAGTAGTAATAGCTGAAAATCATCGCAATATTTCCAAAACCGCCGAGCGAATTGGCGTTTCCCGTAAGTCCGGTAGGCCTACTTCCGGAGCCCCACTGGATAAAGAAAAAATTCAGAACGCCATACACAACGTACAAAACTCCGAGTATCGCTACAGCGTCGTAAAGTTTATCCTTGCCGTCAAGATAAGAATAATAGGTGTAGAACGCGCCGCAAACCAAAAGAAGCGAGATGTACCGTTCGACCGAATACGGAATGTTAATGCTCGTAAAGCAAGTGATTCCAAACCACAATGTCATGACCCAAAACAATCCGTTTTTGACAAGCGGAATGCTTCTGCTTTCAACAAACGTAATAAACCAAAGAAGCGCGGGCATAACCCACCGGAGAATAGTTTCATACGGGAGAGAAAAACGGCTGTCAAGCGATATAGATACGAATATAGTCAAAAGATATACCCACTGCAACGGCAGCTTTTTTTTAACGCTTAAATTCATTCTTCACCTTTTCCAAAGCCGCAAGCAACTGAGACCTATAATACTGATAATTCCATACGGCGATAATATCCGCTGACATTTCGATTTCGCTTCCGTAAAGCGCATCATTAAGCTTTTCAAACAATTCGTTTTCATCCCCGGTACGAAAAATAACACCGTTTTCACCGGGAAGAATCAGGTCGTCAACGCAACCGACGGCGTCCGACGCGATCACCGGAACACGGCAGGCGAGCGCCTCGTTTACGACCAATCCCCAGGATTCATAAGAGGACGGAAGAACGAACACGTCCGCCGCGGAATAAAACTCCGCAAGTCTCGGCATCAGCTGATAGTCGTAAAAGCGAACGATGTCTTGAAGGCCGAGTTCTTCCGTTAGCCTTTCAAGCTTCGGCTTTTCCTCACCCTTGCCGATCAGAGATACGATAAAATCGTCGTGTTCCTTTTTCAGCGCCGCGGCGACGCGAAGAAGACAAGGGATATCTTTGACGGAGGCGAAACGTCCCGCGTAAAGGATAACTTTCTTTCCCGAAAAACCGAGGTCTTCCTTATACTCTTCC
>CADBQA010000080.1 GCA_902796675.1 uncultured Ruminococcus sp. | reverse complement strand
GAGATGGACATGGTCAACAAGGCCTTCATCGAGATCATGATCGAGGGCGACGCGAACGGCCGCGGCTTCCAGTACCCGATCCCGACGTACTCCATCACGAAGACCTTCGACTGGTCCGAGACGGAGAACAACAAGCTCCTCTTCGAGATGACCTCGAAGTACGGCACGCCTTACTTCTCGAACTACGTCAACTCCGACATGGAGCCCTCCGACATCCGTTCGATGTGCTGCCGTCTGCGCCTCGACCTTCGCGAACTGAGAAAGAAATCCGGCGGCTTCTTCGGCTCCGGCGAATCGACGGGTTCCGTCGGCGTCGTAACGATCAATATGCCCCGTATCGCTTACCTCGCTGAAGACGAGAACGACTTCTTCGCGCGTCTTGACAAGCTCATGGATATCTCCGCGCGCTCGCTCAAGATAAAGAGAACGGTCATCACGAAGCTCCTTGAAGAAGGACTTTACCCCTACACGAAGAGATACCTCGGCACGTTCGAGAACCACTTCTCGACGATAGGCCTTATCGGTATGAACGAGGTCGGACTCAACGCTAAATGGATCCGCGCCGATATGACCGATAAGAGAACGCAGGAGTTCACGAAGAAGGTACTCAACCACATGAGAGAGCGCCTCTCCGACTATCAGGAGATGTACGGCGACCTCTATAACCTCGAGGCGACTCCCGCCGAGTCCACGACCTACCGCTTCGCAAAGCACGACGTCGCGAGATTCCCCGACATCATCACCGCCGCCGGCGACTGCGGCACGCCCTACTACACCAACTCGTCTCACCTGCCCGTCGGATTCACCGATGACGTCTTCGCGGCGCTCGACATCCAGGCCGCGCTTCAGACGCTCTACACCTCCGGCACGGTCTTCCACGCCTTCCTCGGCGAGAAGCTTCCCGACTGGAGAGCGGCGGCAAATCTCGTGAGAACGATCGCCGAGAATTACAGGCTGCCCTACTACACGCTCTCTCCCACGTACTCCGTCTGCAAGAACCACGGATACATCAACGGTGAAAAGTACACCTGCGACAAGTGCGGCGAGCACACCGAGGTCTACAGCCGTATCACGGGTTACTACCGTCCCGTACAGAACTGGAACGACGGCAAGGCTCAGGAGTTCAAGGACAGACGCGAATATGTCATCGAGCACTCTCACCTGACTCATCATGGCTGCGCCTGCCACGACGACGCGCACGATATGCCATCTCATGAGGAAAAGGTCGAGGCGACCCTCCTCTTCGCGACGAAGACCTGCCCGAGATGCAAGGTAGCGTCCGTACTGCTCGACAAAGCGGGCGTCAAGTACGAGAAGCTCTACGTCGAAGACAACGAGGACCTCGCGCGCCACTACGGCATCAACCAGGCGCCGACCCTCATCGTTATTTCCGGCGACGAGCACACGGCTCACGCCGGCCCCGAGGGCATCAAGGCGTATATCGCGTCTCTCGGCAACGAGGGCATCGCGTAAGCGGAAATAAACCGAATAATAAAAAGTGGGGAACTTTTATAAAAGTTCCCCACACCCTTCAAAACTTCTGAAAATAAAAGGAAGAATGACTTATGTACGATATCATCGTCGTCGGCGGAGGTCCCGCGGGGCTGACCGCCGCGCTCTACGCGCTGCGCGCCGACAAAAACGTTCTCGTCATAGAAAAAGATACGTTCGGCGGTCAGATAACACACTCGCCGAAGGTCGAAAACTATCCCGGCTTCGCCGAGATGAGCGGCAACGAGTTCGCCGATCGTCTTCTCGACCAGGTGCTCGGTCAGGGCGGTGAGATCGAGCTCTCGCGCGTCACGTCCGTCGAGGACAAGGGCGACTTCAAAAAGGTCGTCACCGAGGACGGCGAGTTCGAGGCGAAGGCGGTCGTCATCGCCGCCGGCGCAAAGCACCGTATGCTCGGCGTACCGGGCGAGCGCGAGCTCGTCGGTCACGGCGTTTCGTTCTGCGCGGTCTGCGACGGCGCGTTCTATAAAGGGCTTGACGTCGCGGTGATAGGCGGCGGAAACTCCGCGCTCCAGGAGGCGCTTCTTCTTTCGAAGACCTCGAAGAGCGTGACGCTGGTCCAGAACCTCGATCATCTGACGGGAGAGGCTCGGCTCCGTAATTCGGTCGCGTCGGCGGAAAACGTCAGCGTCATACTCTCGTCCGTCGTAAAAGAGTTCAAGATCGGCGCGGACGGTAAACTTGCCTCCGTCGTCATAACGGGCGACGCGGGCGAGCGCGAGCTTGTCGTAGACGGCGTCTTCGTCGCGATAGGGCTCGTCCCCGAAAACGAGCCGTTCGGGAACCTCGTCGCCCTCAACGGCTACGGCTATATCGACTCGGACGAATCCTGCCTCACAAAGACGCCCGGCGTCTTTGTCGCGGGCGACTGTCGCTCGAAGAAGATCCGCCAGATAACGACCGCCACCGCGGACGGCGCCGTCGCCGCCCTCGCCGCGTGCGACTTTATCGACGGGTAACCAAAAAAGCTGCCAAAAGGCAGCTTTTTTCGTTAACGGAGCGCGGAGCGGAGCGGAGTCGAATGGGTTTCCTAAACGGAAAGTAACTTACTGCCGAGGAGATCCTTCGACTTCGCAAAACTTCGTTTTGCTTCGCTCAGGATGACACCGTTTTTAAGCCTTCCCCTTGAGGGGAAGGTGAGCGGCTTGCCCGCTCGGATGAGGTGTAGCTCCGCAGGAGCGTTTTTTAGAAAGCAATTCTCAAGAGCTTTTCGGCTGATTTCATTGCGTATTCCGGCATTATACTCGGGTTATAGTCGAGTTCGTATTGATAAAACTGTCCGGCGGAATACCGCTCGAGTATCGGTTTTATAAAATCGGGATCGTACCGCAGTAAATACGTGCAAACGTTTTCGAATTCCTCCCAGTCGGGCTCTTCGAGATACATTTTCTCAAATGCGGAAATCAGAACGTCGTCACGCTCCGCCTCCGGAAGTTCTTTTGCTCTGTACGCGTAAGCCTTTCCGTCCTTTGCATAAGCAAAAACGTTGTTATCGAGGACCGCGTATACCTCAATTCCGTCGACATCATAAACTGTTTTAATAGATTTATGTTCCGGCCTTATATGTTTATCTGTCTTTAACAAAATCTCATCTCCGTATCCAATGGTAGCAATTTCTTTACAATAAACTACATATTTATCACCATACGCATCAAAACGATACCATTGTGGTCTTTTGGTTGATACTCCAATCTTTTTTTCAACATTGCTTATTGAATTGGATTGATGTATTTCGGTGCTACTTAATGACTGGTAAGGAAACAAAAAATACTTGGCAAAAGTGAGCCCGGGAAGAATTAACAATGCTCCTATTGCAAAAGAGGAAACCTTGAAAGCGGGCTTTTTTTCTTTTTCTTTCCTTTCGTAAAAACGATAATTTGCAATGCCCGTTATCCAGCAAACGGATATGATAACAGTATCTTCGATTATCATATTAAATACTTGCCCTTTGAAGCCAACCGTTTTTGTTATTACCTCCATTTCCTCGCTTAACGGATAATACTTTTCAAGTGAAGTGTAGAACGTTTCCGCAAGGTTTTTGTCAAAAATGATTATCAGTACCGACAAAAATATAATTACGGCGGAGGACATGATTGCAAAGACTTTTTTATTGTCGATTTTAGCTTTCAAATATTTGAAAGTAAACGCGAAAAACAAAATCCAGAACAGCAAGGTGGAAAAATCAACGAGCTGCTGCGCTGATTTTGACATGAAATTAACAAGGAGACCCGATAAAATATCAATAAGAGCGCGGAGAAGTATAAAGGCGCCGGGGATGATGAAATAGTCCTTTTTCGTCACTTTTCTCGTTTTGTCCGCCGAATTAATTATCAGGATAAAAACAACAAATGATGAAACGAAAAAGTATATTATTTTAGCTATCAGTATTGGAACTTTATAAGGTCCACCCATTGCCGTCAGAAAACTTTTCTCGTACGGTAACATAAGGAAATACATAATGTTCAGCGGTACGACTATGAAAATCAGCGCAAGCAAAAGCTTCAGTTGTACTCTTGAAAACGCTTTTTTAATGACGTGCATTAATCGTCTCCTCCGTTTTGGTCAGAAATTCAAACGAACCGGCTTTAGTTTATCATATATAGACTTATTTGTCAACAGATTTCGGCATATTGGACCTGTTATTATGAGGCGGAACGGATACGCGTAGGTTTACTGCTTTATACAAAATCCCTTTCTGCCGCAGTGGGGGCATTTGAAGACGCGCTCGTCGCCCGCGTGTAGCGAAAAGACCGCCTGTCTCATAGTCGGGTAAAAAGTCTTTCCGCACTCTTTGCACTTATACTTATTCTTTGTGATCTCGTGGTTTGCGGCGAAGAGTGAAATGCCGACGGACGAGGCGATGATAAGGACTATGACCCACCACGGGAGATCGATGTGCTTTGAGCCGATGTGCGCGTCGCAGGACGAGAGGAGAAGCGGTACCGACGCGGCGAGAGATATAAGAGACGCCCTTTTCATAAGAATACTCCTTTTCGCGTTTTGCCATATAAACGCGCGGGAGAGCGCATTTTCGCGGGTATCCGGTAAATTTGAGGGCTTTTTGCCGCTTCGCGGCGTGAAATGAGCGGCTTTGCCGCTCGTGAAATGAACGACGGGGCGTTCGTGAAATCTCGCGCTTCGCGCTCCGTGAATTCTCGCGG
>CADBQA010000079.1 GCA_902796675.1 uncultured Ruminococcus sp. | reverse complement strand
TGCCGATCGTCGGTCTTCCCGACTGCACGAATATTATTTACAACAGCGTTCCGACCTATATGGCTGATAAGCGCGCGTTTTTCGCATCCTGCCCCGCCGACAGATTCCACTTCATTTTCACGACGGAGACGAGGGACGAGTGCGAAAAGGTGATCTCTGCGCACGGGACATCATCGCCGCCGTCCGGTCAGGTCAGACGAATAAAATAGGAGGTTTCATATGGAAACCGAGGTAAAAATAAAAAAGCTTCGCCCGGACGCGAAGACGCCGCGTTACGCGACGGAGGGCTCCGCCGCGGCGGACCTTTGCTATGCGGGCGACGGGGATATAGTGATAGCTCCGGGCGAGACGGCGATGGTGCCGACAGGGATCGCGATATCCCCCGGAAGGCGAGACGTCGCGGCGTTTATCTACGCGAGGAGCGGCATCGCCTCAAAGCGCGGCGTCGCGCCGGCGAACTGCGTCGGCGTGATCGACAGCGATTACAGAGGGGAAATAAAGGTCGCGCTTCACAATCATTCAAGGGAGCCCTTCACGGTCGCGCCCGGAGACAGAATAGCGCAAATGGTCATAGCGCCGGTCATAAAGGCGCAGTTCGCCGAGTGCGGCGAGCTTGACGAGACGGAGCGCGCCGCGGGCGGCTTCGGCTCGACCGGGATCAAATAAACGGGAAATAACGATAATGAAAAGACTTATACTCGCGTCAAAGTCCCCGAGGAGGGACGAGATATTGGACCTCGTGGGGCTGACGCACGAGGTCGCGGTATCCGACGCCGACGAGACTGTGCCGGAGGGCACGCCGGCGTGCGACGCCGCGGCGATAAATTCAAGAAGAAAAGCGGAGGCTGTCGCCGCCGCGACGGAAGGAGAGCGCGTCATACTCGCCGCCGATACCGTCGTCGAGGCGGACGGCGAGACCTTCGGAAAGCCGAAGGACGTGAACGACGCGCGCCGGATGCTTCGCATAATGTCGGGCGGAGAACATAAAGTCCACACCGGGATCACGGTGACGGACGGCGAAAGATACGTCACGGAGACCGTGACGACAATAGTCGTGATGAGGCGTCTTTCGGATGGTGAGATCGAGGGATATATCGCGAGCGGAGAACCGTTCGACAAGGCGGGCGCGTACGGGATACAGGGTATCGCCGCGGCGTTCGTCGAGAGCCTCGAGGGCGACTATTTCAATGTGATGGGTCTTCCGATCTGTCGGGTCTGCGAGATCCTGGACGGATTCGGGATCGGTCTTTTCGACCGTAAATAAAGGGAGCGCGGGGCGCTCGGGAAAGGATCAAAGATGAGTAAGAGTATAGGAATAGATCTCGGCACAGCCAACACGATAGTTTACGTCAGAGGGCGCGGAATAACTCTGCGCGAGCCCTCCGTCGTCGCGGTCGAGTCGAGAAGCAAGAGAGTCGTCGCGGTCGGCAACGAGGCGAAGCTGATGCTCGGCAAGACGCCCGGTACGATAACGGCGATGAGACCTCTCAAGGACGGCGTCATCGCGGAGTTCGACTACACGACGCAGATGCTTCGTCACTTCTTCAAGAAGGTCTCGGGAAACACGCTGTTTTCAAGACCTCGCGTTATGATCTGCGTGCCGTACGGGGTCACGGAGGTCGAGAAGCGCGCGGTCCAGGACGTCACCCTCGAGGCGGGCGCGCAGAGCGTAGGACTTATAGAGGAGCCCATCGCCGCCGCCATCGGCGCTGGGCTTAAGGTCGAGTCCGCGAGGGGGAGCATGATAGTCGACGTCGGCGGCGGCACCACCGAGGTCGCGGTCACGAGCCTCGGCGGTATCGTCCTTTCCACGTCTCTCCGCACGGCGGGCGACGAGCTTGACGACGCGATAGTTTCGTACATAAAGAGAAAATACAATATCTTGATCGGCGAGGTCACGGCGGAGTATCTCAAGAAGACGATAGGAAGCGTCCATCCCGCCGCCGACCGCGGTGTGATGGAGGTCAGAGGCAGAAACCTCAGAAACGGTCTGCCCGCGATAATCACCGTCAACTCCGCCGAGATAAGAGAGGCGATGGGCGAACAGCTCACCCACATCATCGACTGTATCAGGACGACCCTCGAGAACACGCCCCCGGAGCTCTCGAGCGATATATACGACAACGGCATCATGCTCTCGGGCGGCGGCGCGCTTCTCGCGGGCTTCGATACGCTTATAACTGAGATAACGGGTATACGCGCCATTATCGCGAAGAACCCGCTCGACTGCGTCGCCGTGGGTATCGGCCACGTTATCGAGAACGATACGGACGGTATCAATTACAGAAACCGTTACAAGGGTATGTGACGGGCCCGGAGGAGAGCGTTATGCCTCGGTTCTTTAAGACAAAGTTTTTCATGGTCCTCGTCGTTCTGATGATAGTCTTCACGGTCGTACCGTCGGTAATGTCGGCGGTCGGCGCCGGAGGGTACGTCAGAAACGCGGTCAATGTGATACTGACGCCCGTAAGAAGCGTCTTTTCGTGGGCGTCGGACGCCGTGAGCGGCTTCACGTCGTATTTCACGGAGTTTGACAACGTCGTCGACGAGAACAACAGACTCCGCGAAGAGCTCGCCGCCCTCAAGGAGCGCCTGTCGAGCGCGGAGGAGACGGAGAAGATGAACGAGTGGCTCTACCGGTATCTCGAGCTTCGCCGCGAGCACAGCGACTACAAATACGTCGACTGCAAGGTCACGGGCTCGGAGTCGGGCAACTATATGACGGTCTTCATCCTCGACCGCGGAACGTCGAGCGGGATAAGAAAGGATATGTGCGCCGTCACGGACTACGGCGTCGTCGGCTACGTCAAGGAGGTCGGCGCGACGTGGTGCAAGGTGGTCACCCTTCTCGAGTCGAAGACGTCCGTCGGCGCGTACATCCAGCGCACGGACGAGATAGGCGTCGTCGAGGGCGACTTCACGCTCGCGTCCGAGGGGCTCTGCAAGATGCTCTACCTCTCCGCGGACTCCGACGTAAAGGAGGGGGACCGCGTTCTGACGAGCGGATACGGAAGCGTATATCCGAGGGGCTTCCTTATAGGCTACGTCGAGAGCGTCGAGCCGGACCCCAACACGCAGACTCTCGTCGCGCTCGTGCGACCGTCGGAGGAACTGAAGGACATAAAGAAACTTATGGTAATCACCGATTACGAGGTGGTCGCCGATGAGTGACGAAAGAAAAGACAGACCCCGCCGCATAATACTGACGCCGGAGCAAAGGCGCGCGGCGGAGGCGAAAAAGTACGGTACGAGGGCGCGCCGCGTCATCGAAACTAACAAGAGATACAACGCGCTCACAAAGGAGCGCCCGTCGGAGAGAAAATTCTACTCCGGCATACTTGACAAGATAAGAATGTGGCGTCTCGGCATCACCGTGAACGTCGACAGCATAATAAAAGGGCTCGTCATCGGGGCGCTCATCGTCGTCTTCGCGATGCTCCAGACGACGGTGTTTTCAAAGCTCCGCCCGTTCGGCGCCACGCCGGACCTTATGCTTCCGCTCGTCATCGCCGTCGGCATTTCGGACGGCGAAAGATGGGGAGGTGTGTCGGGGCTTGCCGCGGCTTTCCTCATCGACTGCCTCGGCTCCGCCGGGGTCACGCTTCTTCCGCTTCTGTACGTTCCGTGCGGCTTCGCGGCGGGAGTTCTCGGCACCTATTATTTGAGAGATTCCTTTATAATCCGCGCGATATTTTCGGTCGTGTCCGGCGTTCTTCGCGCCGCTCTCACGGCGATATACCTCGCCGTCGTTTTCAAGTCGCCCGATGCGTCGCTCGCGTTCCGGACGGTCATCGCGCCCGAGTTCGTCTCGACCCTCGTCTTCTGCGCTCTGCCGCACGCGGCGTCGTATTTTGCGCTGAAGCCGTTCCACAAGACGAGAGCGGAGAGGGTAGACCAGAAAAATCCCTGACGCGGACAGATTATGACATAATTCAAACGGGAGGAGGAGTACCGTGAAGAAAAGAGAATATCTGTGGCGGTACGTCGCCCTCGCCGTTTTGATGATCGGCTTTGCCGTCGCCTTCGTGATAAGACTCGTCAACATCGACGTCACGGGGCAGGGCTACGTCGAGGACGCGTCGCGCTCCGACCTGAGGCGCCGGACGGAAAAAATAACCGCGCTGCGCGGCGAGATCTACGACAGAAACGGCAAAGAGCTCGTTGTAAACAAATATCACTATGACGTGTATCTCGAGGCGGGCGCGCTCTCCTCTTCAAACGGGACGAGAAACGCGACGATACTGAAGGCGCTCTCCGACGCCGCCGAATGCGGTGAGGGCGACGCTTTTACGCCCCCGGCGAGCCCGTTCCTCGAAATACCGAATATGTCCGGCACGGAGATAAATTACGAATACAGCTCGGAATATATGAACACCGTCTACGGCAGACGGCTTGAAAAGCTCCTTCTTTCGATCACGGGCGAGGACGAACTTCCCGAGGCGAAGGAGGCGTCGGAGCTTCTTAAAAAGAGATACGGTCTTACCGACAGCGACGGCGACGCGCTCTATTCGGAGGAAAACGGAGCGACGCTCTTCCTCGTTCGCACCGATATGGAGGTCAAAAACTTTTCCGCCGCCGAGCCTTATCTCATCCTCAAAAATATTGATATGCGCCTTGTGACGCGCCTCGGCGAGGACGCCCTTCGCGGCGTCACGGTACGCACCGGTATCGAGAGGGTGTATAAGTACCCCGGATACGCGAGCCACATCCTCGGCAGGACGGGCAAGATACAGGCGGCGAAGGCGGACTATTATAAAGAACTCGGATACCCCGCCGACGCCGTCGTCGGTCTCTCCGGCGCGGAGGAGGCGTTCGAGGAGTATTTGCGCGGTATCGACGGTGAAAAAACCATAATCGAGGACGCTTACGGAAACGTCATCGACGAGTACGTCTCGAAGGAGCCCGTGGCGGGCTCGAACGTGCGCCTCACGATCGACATCGACGTACAGAAGGCGGCGGAGGACGCGCTCAAAACGAATATCGAGCTTATCGTTCAGAGAGCCGAGGGGCGCGACGAGGACGAGAGCCAGGTCGGCGAGGACGCCAACGCCGGCGCGCTGACCCTCGTAAAAGTAAAGACGGGCGAGGTCATCGCCTCCGCGTCATATCCGACGTACGATCTCGTCACGTTCGACGAGGACTACGCCACGCTCCGCGAGGACGAAAACTCTCCGCTCTTCAACAGGGCGCTCGAGGGAACGTACGCGCCGGGCTCCACCTTCAAGCCGGGCGTCGCGGCGGCGGCTCTCGAGGAGGGCATCATCACGCCGACGACGGAGTTTGAGTGCGCCGGAGTTTATGACAAGTACAAGGAGACGGGCTTCAATCCCGCCTGCTGGATATGGAATATGTACCGCGGACGTCACGGCTTTCTCGCCGTCACCGAGGCGATACAGGTCTCCTGTAACTGCTTTTTCTACGAGACGGGACTCCGCCTGACGATAAAGAATATGAACAAATACTGCCGCGGCTACGGTCTCGGTCTACCGACCGGCATCGAGCTTGCGGAAAAGACCGGCGTCCTCGCCGGGCCCGAATACAGAGAGGAACACGGCCTTGAGCCGTGGACCGACGGACAGACGATAACGGCGGCGATAGGACAGTCCGACAACCTTTTCACGCCGCTTCAGATAAGCGTTTACATATCGACTCTCATAAACAGCGGAGTCAGATACAAGGCGCATTTTCTTCACGAGGTGCGTTCCTTCTATACCGACGAGGTAGTGAAGTCGGTGACGACGGAGGTCCTCGACGACTCGATAACTCTCTCCGACACCGTGAGGACGACGGTCCTCGGCGCGATGAAGGACGTTATCGACAACGGCACGTCAGCCGTCGTCTTCGCGGGATATCCGATAGTCGTCGGAGGTAAGACCGGTACGGCTCAGGTAAAGAAGACGGAATCGGATAACGCGGTGTTCACGGCGTTCGCGCCGTTCGACGACCCGGACGTCGTCGCGACCTGCGTCATAGAGCACGGCGCGAGCGGAAGCCTCGCGGGCTACGCCGTGAAGGACACGTTTACGGAATATTTCAATCTCGACGTTCCGAAGACCGTGGTGGAAAAGAATGAAGAAGACCGATAACAGAAAAAATAAAAAAGAAGAGCTCCGTCTCGCCGAAAAAGGGCGCCTTCTGACGGAGCGGATGAAAGAGATCTATCCCGAATCGGTATGCGCGCTCGAATATGAGAGCGACCCGTGGCGTCTTCTCGTCATGGCGCGCCTTTCGGCGCAGTGTACCGACGCGAGGGTCAATATAGTCTGCCGCGAGCTTTTCGCAAAGTTCCCGGACGCCGAGGCGATGGCGGCGGGGGATATCGCCGAAATCGAAGAAATAGTGAAACCATGCGGACTTTTCAGAGGAAAAGCCGCGAGCATAAAGGCGGCGTCGGAGATCATCGTGCGCGACTACGGCGGTGTGATACCGGACGATATGGACGCGCTCCTCTCTCTCCCCGGCGTCGGCAGAAAGATCGCCAACCTCGTCCTCGGCGACGTCTACGGTAAGGGCGGAATCGTCGCCGATACCCATTGTATGAGGATCTGCGGCAGGCTCGGCTTTTACGAGGAAGGGAAAAAGGACCCGCTCTTCACCGAGCGCGTCATGGAACAGTACATAGAGAGGGCGGAGCAGAGCGGGTTCTGCCACCGCATCGTGAATTTCGGCAGAGACGTATGCAGGGCGGCGAATCCGTCTTGCGGCGACTGCCCCGCGCGCGACCTGTGCGACCGCGCGAACAAAACGGATAATAAATGAAAAGAGGCACATAAATGAGCAAAAAAGAAAAGAATCCGAGGCTCGGTAAAGTCGGCGGTCAAGCCGTTCTCGAGGGCGTCATGATGAGAAGCGGCGACAATATCGCCCTCGCCGTCAGACGCGACGACGGTAAGATCGCGACTAAAAAATCGACCTTCACGTCGGTGAGAAAGAAACACAAGGCGCTGAACATACCGATTCTTCGCGGCGTCGTCAACTTCGTCGAGATGATGCGCCTAAGTTATTCGACGCTCTCCGACTCCGCAAAGCTCCTCGGTCTTGACGAGCTCGACGAGGAGACGAAGTTCGACCGCTGGGTAAAGAGAAAGTTCGGCGACAAGGTTATGAACGTGATAATGGTCATAGCGACCGTGCTCGGCGTCGCGCTTGCGATAGGGCTTTTCACCGTACTTCCGATGCTTATAACCTCGTGGATCAAGGGGCTTGTCGGCGGCGACGAGACGAAGTGGGGATATAACTTCCTCTTCTCGCTCATCTCCGGCGTTATCAGGATCGCGATATTCATTCTCTATATGGTCCTCGTTTCGCTTATGAAGGACATAAGACGCACCTTCGAGTACCACGGCGCGGAGCACAAATCCATCGCCTGCTACGAGTCCGGCATGGAGCTGACCCCGGAGAACGCGAAAAAATGCACGAGGTTCCACCCGAGATGCGGCACGAGCTTTATCTTCGTGATACTGATCCTCTCCATCCTCATATTCTCCCTCGTTCCCTGGACGACGAACACGTTTACGGATAAGCTCGTCATGATGCTTCTGCGTCTCGCGCTCCTTCCCGTCGTCACGGGGATCGGATATGAGTTTCTTATGCTCGCCGGACGCCACCCGAACAAATGCACTCTCGCGCTCTCCGCTCCCGGTCTTCTCATGCAGAGGATAACGACTAAGGAGCCCGACCTCGATCAGCTTGCGGTCGCGATAAAATCCTTGAAGCTGGCAATGCCGGACGAGTTCCCCGACGAGCCGGAAGGCGACGCGGACGAAGAACCGGATGAGACCGAAGAGACCGAAAACGCCGAAGAGACCGAAAACACGGAAGATGCGGCGAAGACGGAAGACGGAGAAAATGAGACCGTCTGAACTCTCGGAAATGCTCCGCGCCGCGGGCAGCGCCGAGCCGGAGCGGGAAGCGGAAATAATCGCGGAACGCTATATGGCGGTCACGCCCGCCCGTTTTGCCGTGAAGGATACCGAGTTCGAGGCGACTGATGAGGCGCTTGACGCCGTGCGCCGCCGCGCGCTCGGCGAGCCGCTTCAGTATATCCTCGGGACGTGGTATTTTATGAACGAGGAGTACGAGGTCACGCCCGACGTTCTGATACCGAGGCAGGACACCGAAACTCTCGTCTCGTGGGCGATAGAGAATATCCCGCGCGGCGCGCGCTTCGCCGACCTTTGCACGGGCAGCGGCTGCGTCGCGATATCGACGCTCGCCGCGAGGGGCGACCTCTCCTGCGTCGCGGTCGACCTTTACGACGGGGCGCTTGAGGTCGCATCGAGAAACGCCGCGCGGTGCGGCGTCGCGGACCGCGTGACCTTCGTCGAAGGCGACGTTCTCGCGGGCGAAGGGGTAGACGGTGAAGTGTCCGTCATACTTGCAAACCCTCCGTACGTCACGGCTGACGAGTACGGCGCGCTTGAGCGCGAGCTTTATTTCGAGCCGCGTCACGCGCTGACCGACGGCGGCGACGGGCTCTCGTTCTACCGCGCGATCCTCGGTAAATACCGCGCGTCCGTTTTCGCGTTTGAAATAGGGATAAATCAGGCGGAATGTATCGAAAGGATCGCAAAAGAGCACGCATTTACCGTTGAGTTTATAAAAGACTTTTCAGGCGCGCGCCGTGTCGCGGTCTGCCGCAGAGGAGAATAGAATGAAAAAGATAACGGACGTCCTCGGCGCCGTATGCTCGATAGCGTCGGCGATAGTGATATATCTGACCGCGCTCGAGGCGGCGGAGGGAAGGAACGTACTCATCTACGTCCTCGCGTCAGTCTTTTCCGTGTGCCTTTCGGCGGCGATGTTCGTCATATCCCGCCTCTCGACGAAGCTCGAAGGACTTGAGGAGAAAGTAAACTTTTTGTACGACGGACCGGAGGACGACTCGGAGGGCGAAGAGGTCTATCCGGACGGTGATCCCGCGCCGTACTACGGCGACGGGTCGGACGAGGTCTTCAAGACGGAGGACCCGGACTACAACGGCACCGATTTCAGCGGCGACGAGGTCGTCAGCGCGAATTCGGACGACGAAATTTTGAATCAGTAACAGGAGACATTTATGAAGACAAGACTCGGCATATTATTCGGAGGGATGTCCTCGGAGCACGAGGTCTCTCTCGTTTCCGCCTACGGCGTGATCACAAACGTCGACCGCGATAAATTCGACGTGACGCCGATCGGCATAACAAAGGACGGAAAATGGTACCTCTTCACCGGGGGCGTTGAAAAGATAAAGGACGGCTCCTGGTGCGACGGGGAGGACGTGAAAGAGCTCGCCGTCGACCCCGCGCCGCGCGGCGCGAACTTTCTCGTGATCGAGGAAGGGGCGGTCAGGGAAAGGCTCACCCTTGACGTCGTTTTTCCCGTGCTTCACGGAGCAAACGGCGAGGACGGCACGGTCCAGGGGCTTCTTGAGATGGCGGGAGTTCCTTTCGTAGGTCCCGACCACACGTCGAGCGGAGTCTGTATGGACAAAGCCTTTACAAAGAGGATCGTAAAGGAATCCGGCGCCGCCGCGCAGGCGAGAGCCGTCATCCTCACAAAGAACGACGAGCGCGAATCGGCAAGACGCGAGATAGAGAAGCTTGGTTACCCAGTGTTCGTAAAGCCCGCGAGAGCGGGTTCGTCCGTCGGGGTCACGAAGGTAAAGACGCCGGAGGCGCTTGACGAGGCGCTCGAGCGCGCGTTCCGTGAAGACGGAAAGATACTCGTCGAGGAGTTTATCGAAGGGCGTGAGATCGAGGTCGCCGTTATGGAGACGGCGGGCGAGGTCGTCGCGTCCGTGCCGGGCGAGATCGACCCGGGATTCGAGTTTTACGACTACGATACCAAATATCAGAACGACACGGCGTCCTACTACATACCCGCGCGTCTCGACAAGGCGGTTGAGGACGAGGTGAGGGAGCGCGCCGTCCGTATTTTCAAGGCGCTCGACTGCAGAACGCTCTCGCGCGTCGACTTTTTCGTGAAGGCGGACGGCTCCGTCGTCTTCAACGAGATAAACACGATACCCGGTTTTACGCCGATAAGTATGTACCCGAAGCTCTTTATGCAGAGCGGAATGAGCTACTCCGACGTCATAACGGCGCTCGCGGAGTCGGCGATGAAAAAAGAAAGATAAATACATTACAAGAAACGAATAAAGACGGCGCGCGGCGGCAATAATCCGTTCGCCGTACATCGACATACAGAGGATAAATAATGGCTAAAAGTAAATCTAAACTAAAGGTCATGCTCCTCGGCGGACTTTGTGAGATAGGGGAAAATCTCACGGTCCTCGAGTATGAGAATGACATAATCGTGATCGACTGCGGTCTTGCGTTCCCGGATGAAGATATGCTGGGCATCGACCTCGTCATTCCCGATATAACTTACCTTGAAAAGAATAAAGAGAAGATAAAGGGCATCCTTCTGACCCACGGTCACGAGGACCACATCGGAGCGATACCCTCCGTTCTTCGCGTAATAGACCCGCCGATCTACGGAACCCCGCTCACACTCGGCATCCTCGAGAACAAGCTCGAGGAGCACGACCTTCTGTCCCGGGCGAAGCTCGTCACGGTGACGCCCGGCTCGAAGGTGCGCCTCGGCGTGTTCGAGGCGGAGTTCATAAGGGTCAATCACTCCATCCCCGACGCCTGCTGCATCGCGGTGAGGACCCCGGTCGGCGTAGTTATGCACTCGGGCGACTTCAAGCTCGACGTCTCGCCGATAGACGGCGAGATGATGGACCTCACGCGCATCGGCGAGTACGGCAGGGAGGGCGTAGTCCTTCTAATGTGCGAGTCGACTAACGTCGAGCGCCCCGGCTTTACTCCGTCCGAGAGAAAGGTCGGCTCGTCGCTCGACCAGATATTCAGGTCGAACACCGACCGCAGGGTGATAGTCGCGACGTTTTCGTCCAACGTCCACCGTGTTCAGCAGATAATCGACGTCTCCGTGAGGTACGGCAGAAAGGTCGCGATAACCGGGCGCAGTATGACTAACGTCGTCGGCGCGGCGGTCCGCCTCGGATATATGAACGTGCCGCCGGACGCGCTGATAGATATATCCGAGATCGGCAAGTACCCCGCGAAGAGGCTGACGATAGTCACGACCGGCTCCCAGGGGGAACCGATGTCGGCGCTTTACAGAATGGCGTTTTCCGAGCACAGCGCGGTCGAGCTTACCTCGAACGACCTTGTCGTGCTCTCGTCGCACGCCATCCCCGGCAACGAGCTTCTCGTCGGAAGGATCGTCAACGAGATGTACAAGCGCGGCGTCAACGTCTACCACGACGAGGCGGAGGTCCACGTATCCGGGCACGCCTGCCAGGAGGAGCTGAAGCTCATGCACGCGCTCGTCAAGCCGAAGTTCTTCGTGCCCATCCACGGCGAGTACCGCCATCTTATGCAGCACAAGGAGCTCGCCGAGTTTATGGGTATGCCGTCGAACAACATTTTCGTCCTTAACATAGGGGACGTGATAGAGATAGGGCGCGACGGCAAGTGCAAGAGAGCGGGGACCGTTCCGTCCGGTCACGTTCTCGTCGACGGATACGGCGTCGGCGACGTCGGCAATATCGTTCTTCGCGACCGCCGTCATCTCTCGCAGGACGGACTTATCGTTGTCGTCGCGACGGTCGACGAGGCGATGGGCGAGGTCGTCTCGGGACCCGATATCATCTCGCGCGGATTCGTTTACGTAAGAGAGTCCGAGGAGCTTCTCGACGAGGTGAAACACCTGTCCGAAAAAGTCCTGAAGCGAAACGTCGAGCGCGGCTCGACGGAGTGGAATATGCTCAAGACGAACCTCAAGGACGAGCTGACGAGATACATCTACTCGAAGACGAAGAGAAAGCCGATGATACTTCCCGTCATAATGAACGTATAAAAAGAAAAAGGCTGAATTTCAGCCTTCAGAGCGAAGACAAACTTGGTAGAGCGGCAATGATTAGGTAATAATGAAGGAACACCTACAAATCCGTAGGGCTCGATGCCCACATC
>CADBQA010000078.1 GCA_902796675.1 uncultured Ruminococcus sp. | reverse complement strand
CGTTGACAGCGTGAACCACGCGTAAGTCGAACCGACCATCAGGATCGCGGCGACCAAAAGCATAGACAGTGCGGCGGTAAATTTCTTTTTGATGCCGGAGGGCATATCGACTTTACGCCGTCTGATTGCGGTTTGTGTCATTGTAAATTCTCCTTTCGGAATTTATATAGCGAGTTTTATCTCCCGCCGGAGTGATAATGGTTGGTTGATTTATGCGTTAATAGCTGCGATCTTCGCTGTAAGATCGGCTATAGCTGCATCGATCTGTTCTGCCGTTGCGTCAGCACCGAGCGCCCGCGCCGCGGTTATTGAATCTCCGAGATCGGTTTTAGCCTGTCCTTCTGCTGCAGCGTCAAAAGCAGCCTGAGCTTCGGTGATCTTAGCCGCAAGCTGTTCAGCTTTGCTGACGGGAGGATTCGTCTTCAGAGTGGATTCTTCCATCGGGATGAGATCCGTGCTGTTCTTGAATTGGAGATTGAGAGTTGCCGTGGAAACGACAGGATCACCGTTCGTATCGAATTCGGGGGCGAGATCCTCGTTTGTAAGATTCTTGCCTTCGAGCCATACGACGACACTAATCTGAATGGGAGTGTCTGCCGCCATGTTCTCAAGAAGAACATTACCGTCGATAGCAGTCTCTGTAGTTCCGGTCACGGAATAGAGCGTAAGCTCTCCTGTGCCCGCGCCGGGTTTCGCAAAAGCGAGGAACTGCGCCGTGGGAGCGGGATCAGCTACTACGCCGTAGTTTTGAACGAAAGCAATCTTGACGTCGTCGCTCGTTCCGGTGACCTTGCTTCCTCCGCCCATTAGAGCGTTGTCTTCCATAACTCCTTGATAAATACGGTTGAGAGCTTCCTTCTCGAGGATCAGGTTTCCTGCAGCGTTCGTGCGGAACGCGAGGTCAAGAACGTAACCGTAAGCTGCAAACTTTCCGTTCGAACCTGCGGTTTCGGAAGAAACGAACGCGCGGACGCCGTAAGCGTTTGCAACATTGAATTTATTCTCGGTAACGTTGTACGCCTTAAGGTTGCTGGCGGACGAGGTCGTCGTAGTGATTCTTCCGTCCTTGCCAAACTCCGGAACGCCGAACGAGAACGTCGTTCCATCGATCTTTGCGGTTGCGGGAATAAGTTCAAGCTTATTCAGTCCGTAAGAATCCCCACTGATGTCGATAAGGTTACCCCATCTGTTGTTCGCCGTTTCTGCGGGCTGATTGCCACCCGCGTATACGCCGGAGCTGTTACGACCGCTAGTGATACCATTGGGGCCGGTGAGTTCTCCGCTTGCGGGTACGAGCGCGATCTCAAGGCTGCCGTTTCCGGCTACCGTCGTGTCAATATTCTTGACTTCCGGCGCCGTTGAGAGCGTGAACCACGCATATGTCGTAGCGACCAGCATGATCGATGAGACCAGCAACATGATAAGGGCTGCGGAAAGGCGTCGTCTGATGGAAGAGACGGAGAACTCCTTCCGCTTTGTTGCGGTTTTTGCCATTTTCTTTCTCCTTTCGGAATTTATTAATAAGCTTTTTAAATGCGTCCGCCCGGACGCGGGGGTTTATTTTTACCGTTTTCCTTTCGGGAAACGAATCATTTTCGCAAAGTTGTCATTTTCTTGTCAGATCAATCCCAGAACGAAAGTCCGTCCCAGAATCTGTCCCAGCCGCTTCTTCCGTCCGCGGCGTCGGGATTCTCTCCGGTAAGTCTGAAATTCATCTGAGTTCCGAGGTGGCCGCCGATCTTTGAGTTATCGGCGTCCTTGTCGTCGCCCTCGAGCCAAAGGACCACCGTGTACTTGTGGTACTCCATCGGAGCGACTCCGGTCTGCTCGCCCTCGGCGATTATGCTCTCGCTGATAAAAGGCTTCGGCACCACTCTGTAATAGGTGATCCCGTTCACCGTTTTTATCGGTTCGAACTGATCGCTGTCCGGCGCGAGTTTCATTACCGGAATGTTTATATACCCTCTCGAATTGTCGTCGTAGGGCGGTATCGCTTCGGGTTCTCCCGTCTCGCCGTTTCTCTCGGCAAAGATTTTAAGCTCGCCGTCTTCAAAGAGCATCACCCAGCCCGCCGTCGACAAGTCGAGGCTTTCGGAATTGAGTTCGAGCTCCCACGTATAATCCACGGTGCTCTCGCCCTCGTTCCTGATGTAATAGGTATAGGCGAAGTATGCGTCGTTGTGCTCGCCGTCTATGCTGTCGACGTTTTCCGGTATCGCTTTTATAGATACGCACGGTACGTTGACGGCGGGGTTTGCGAACAGCTCGACGTAAGTCTCCTTAAAGTCTTCGGTTTCGCTGAGGACGAAGCCCTCGCGGAACATATTGTCAGAGAGGTTGATCGTGAAATGACCGCGAAGTCTCGTCACGATCGAAAAAATGAAGAGGATGAGTAAGAACAGAGCAAGAAGTCCGAGCAAAAAGCCGAGCCAGTGACCTCTGAGCCACAGAAGAAATCCGCGGCGTTTGTCGAAATACAGGCCGAGGCTTCCGGCGACGAGCTCGAATTCGCGGCGGCTTTTTATTCCGCGCGCCTTCATCTCGCGGCGGAGCTTTTTTCTCCCCGCCTTTATCGCTTTGACTTCCTCCCGGCTCAGAACTACTCCCGCGCGGCGGCGCTTGAATATCCTGCGCTGCCTCGTTTCCTTGGTGTAGGAGGGCTGCTCTTTGCTCTTCGCGGCGTTCTTTTTTTCCGTTTTCTTCTCTGCCGCGTCATCCGCCGCATCTTTCAGTACGTCTTCCGGTATGCGGTCATACGGTGAAGGCATCGCATCAGCTCCTTTCCCAAGTTCTCAAATAGGCGCTTGCCTTAGTTCTGCATCGCGGCAAGCGAGTCGCGAATGATGCCGTCCTCGTCGGTCATATGACCGGTTATGGTCCCGCCTATCATTTCGCATCCGCAGGCTTTGAGCCATGCGAGTTTATCGTGATCGTCGGCGCCGGAGGCGACTACGACGAATCCGGAGTTTCTCATCCTGCCGATCGCGTCGGCAGTCTCCTGCTTCATATAAAGCTCCGGTGCAAATCTTACGTACTCGAAACCGAGTTCGGCAAGACGCGCCTCGGGTATCACGTCGGGATGATATCCGTCAACTATTAGACAGATGTCGTTTTTAAGATATCTTACTATAAGCTCTTCCTGGGTCTTCGTCGCTTCAGCCACGATCTTTTCGGGGATCGTAAGCATCAGCTTATGACGGTCGACGGGCTGATCCTGAAACAGCTTCTGGAATCTCTGAAGATGGCTTCCCTGCTTATAGAACGTACCGAGCATATCGACTATGATACCCTTGGTCTCTATATCGCAGTTCGCCATTCTGAGAAGCGTATCGGCGGCTTCATAGAGAAGATAGAACGAAACGTCGTTGATGATCCCCGTGCGCTTCATCATATCCTCGATAGCCTCGCCTCCCTCGGTCTCGCCGGGTCTGCCGGCAATGCCACCGAACCACGGGATCGCTTCATAGCCGATTATACCGTCGTCTCCGGCGCCGACAAGGGGTCTGTATGAGAGCCCCATCGGACGTCCTTCTTTTTTAACGACGAGCGGGATCGTCTCGGGAAGCGTCAGAGTGTAGTAAATGAATTTTTCGTAAATCGCGCGGCAGCCGTCTTTCTGCGCTTTGAGGACCTCTATAAGATCGGGGTCCCATGCCGTTCCCGACTGTGCAAGAAGGGTCGACATAGCGTATTCGAACGGATGCTCAAGCTTCGTCTCGGCGGAGAGCCTGTCCAGCTCTTTCGCAAGCCCGACGATGTGGGCGATGGGGCTTATCTCACGTCCCACCTTGCCCGCGGGATAGCCCGCGCCGTTGTAACGCTCCATATGCTGCTCACAGCTCTCGCGGATCATCAGCCACGGTACGTTCTTTGTCGGCGCTTCTTCAAGCGTCCCGGTGCGCTTCTCCTTTGCGCGCTGACCGCGCTCCTGGAGTTGTGCGACTAAAAGACGACCGTCAGTCGTATACTTTCTGTATACGGCGATCTCTTCCGAGGAGAAATCCTTCTGCCAGATCTGATATTCCGGCGGAACGAGCGCTTTGCCGAGCTGGTGATACAGCCCGCATTTGTAAGCTACGTCTGCATACTGGCCGCGCATTCTCGCCTCGCCCTCCGGCGTGCCTCTGCCGTAAGACGCGGCGCACGCGCCGGTAAAAAGAAGCTGCGTATACTCTGCGACGCGGACAGACTGCTGTCTGTTGACCGGAGCCAACGCGCGGAACGCCTCGTCCCAGGTATTATATTCTTTTCTCGTCCAACTCTGCTCGCTCACGTCTGTTTCTCCTTTTGCACTTTGCAGATTTTCGTCCCGCGCCCGCGGGCGCGGGACGAAAATTTTTCTACATTATATATTTATATTATTTATTACTCGTCATCCTCGATGTCGTAGTCAACGAGGGGAGTGTCGTCCTTCTGGTTCTTCTTGCGTTTTGCGAAGAAGCCGATGATGAGTCCCGCGAGAACTACGTTGATTCCGAGGCTGATGAAAAAGAGTATCGGCCATACCTTGTGCATCTTGATGTTGCAGTACGGATCCGAAGGAAGAACTTCGACTTCCTTGATCACTTCGGTAGTCTTACCGTCGCAGTTCGGGCAGTCCTTCTTTATCTCTTCGATGAGTCCTTCGATCTTGGCTGCGAGGTCGTCGATGACCTTCTGATCGCGTCCCTTGAGAGCCGCGTCAGCTCTTACAAGAGCGTCGAAGAGTTTGAACCAGAGCTTGCCGTGTGCGCAAGCGTCGAGGCCCTTCGCCTCTTCAACAGCCTTATTGAGTTTGCTGTAGTCGACTTTGACGAGCGCGGCGATCGCTTTTTCAAGAGCCTTCGCGCCGTTGTCTACGTCTTCCTGGCTGTTGCTCGTTCTGAGCGCGCGCGCTTCTTCAAGCACCTTGATCATCGCGTCCCAGCTGTCCTTCGTGTACTCGTTCTCGTTGAGTCCCTCGGCGATAGCTATCTGACGGAGAAGCTCCGTGTAGTCGATCTCACCTGTGTCGGGGCCGGGGCCGGGAGTCGGAGGCGTGGGCTGAGGAGGCGTTACGGGCTGCGTTTCGGGAACGTCCGTGGTTTCGGGTTTCGAAGTCTCGGTTTCCTTCGACGTCTCCGCCGCCTTGATGATGACCGTGTTGGTTATCGCCGGTTTCCTGAACATATCGCGGTTGACGTCCGCGCTCTCGTAATTGAGTACGATGTCGCACTTGTCGCCGGGCTTCGCGCTCGACTTTACGGTGACGGTAACGTTAACGATCGCCGTGTGAGAAACCTCTCCGCCGTTATCGTAGAAATAAACTCTGTCATTCTCTATACCACCGCCGAAATCAGCCGTGTTTCCGTTCGCAAAGCTCACGGATGAGAAGAGATCTCTGTTTGAAAATTCAAAATATCCGTCTATTGCGTAGGTGTCTGGTACTGTGAATGTCACAGTCACGGTCTTACCTGCTTCAGTTTGCACCGTAGCGGCGAGAGCCGACACAGCCGTGCTGACTGTTAAAGCCAGGATAAAAATGACCGCAAGGAGTTTTTTCATTGTTTTCATATATTTATACCTCGCTTTAATAGATTAGTTCCAGCTTGAAACGTATCCCGCAGGTCTGTTGTACTTGACCTGATTCTTGGAAGCGTCGCCTGCATCGACACGGTCGTTGTGGTTAACGTCTGCCGCGATAAGTCTGTATCCTTCAAGAGTTGTGTGACCGAAGAAGTGTCTCATCATGAGTCCGGCGTCACCGGAATCTATGCGTCCGTTGCAGTTGACGTCGCCGATCACAACTACCGTGTAAGTGACTTCAGCGGTAACGTCGCTGTCCGGGTTGGTCGCCGTGACTACTACCTGCGCTCCGTTGGGAACGAGCGCGCCTGCGGCCGCTTCCGTGCCCTTGATATAGAGCTTGTAGTTCTCTTCGGATGCGTGGAGAGTCTCGAAATCAACTACCGTGTTGAACTTGTCGACCGTGATGCCGTAGCCCGCGAGTTTGTTATCCGTGATGCTTGCGGGGTCTACAACGTCGATGATGATGTACTTGTTATCCTTGTCGATCTTGGAGCCCTTGATGAAGTCGTCGGAGCCGATTGTCGGATCGAGGATCTCGGGATCGTAAGGCTTCAGCGTGTAAACGTGGTTTTCGCCGTCCGGTGTATCGTTGACTTCGCTCCACTCGGAACCGCTTACAACGCTGTCGGTTATATCAGCGTCTATCGTGAGTTTCGCATTCTTGTCTGCGAGGGTTATCTTGTGTCCTGCGAGGTCCGCCTTGTCCGCGCCGACTACCGTCACTTCGCGGTCAAGCGTTACGTCATTTTCGAGGGCAACGTTGTCGAATATCTCGATCGTGCTACCGTCCGTCGCCTTTTCAAATCCTTCGTCGAGGCTGTCGCCGCGGTAAAGTTCGTTGCCGTCCTTATCCGTTACGAGGACCTTGTAAGGCGTCTCTTCCTTGAAGATCTTTACGGTGAGCTTGACGCTCGTAGCCGTGAAGTCCGCCGTCGCCTTGTAGCCCTTGGCGCCGACGCTTCTCGTCACGTTACGGTTCTTAGCCGTTGCGGAGTATTCGCCGTAGGATTTTTCAAGGGACGCGAGCTTCTTGGAGCTGCCCTTGATCTTCGCGATCTTATTGTTTATAAGACGAACCGCTTTGATAAGGTTTTCATACGTCTTGTAAAGATCCTTTACGCTCTCTGCGACGGTTCCGTCAAGACCGAGGTCCGTGATCGCCTTGTCGAATTTCTTCGTGGAGGAGAGCGCGTTTACGATGTCGCGCGTGGATACCTTATCGTAAGCTTCTTTGAGTTTAGCTGTTCTGCCTGTGTTGTAGTATTCCTTGATACCTTCGACGAGCGCGTCCTTGAGATCGCCATCAGACGTTGTGGCTGCGAGCTCGATCGCCACGGCTATCGCGTAATCGGGATACTCGGTAACGTCGATTTCAACAGTCGCTTTGCCGTTGCCCTTTGCCGTTACCGTCTTGGAAGCGTACGTGATGCTTTCAAGCTCGACTTCGGCGTCTACCGTCATGACCTTGCCCAGCTCTTCGAGGAGATCGGAGAGACCGCCGCGGTCTTCAACGAATACGGAGATCGTCTGTGCCTTTTCGCGTTCGGTGTCAGCCTTGATGTTTGCCGTCAGGTAGTCGCCGTCCGCGATGTGCTCGAGCTCGTACGTCCACGGGTTATATACCGCTTCGTACTCGGCTACCGCGTTTCCGCTCTTAACCGCTCCGGCAAGTGTCGAAAAGTCGACGAGCTTGTCGAGGAGATCGTTTGCGAGAGCTGTTACGCCCGCGCAGTTGATGCAAGCGAGAAGATCGTTAACGTCCTTTTCGCTTACGCCGTCTATAACGGATACGACGTCGTCATAAGTTACGGAGTAGATCTCGTTTCCGCCGACCTTGAGAGCCGCCGCCGTGTAATAGTTGAGCGCGAGGTCAGCCGCCGCTTCGATAGCGAGCGCCTGAGCCGTCTTCTTGTCGGCGTCCTTTATCTCATCCATATCGGGTGTGATGTGGGCTTCAACGTTGCCGTCGCCTGTTTCAACGAGATAGTAATATGCGTTGCGCACCGTGCCGCCGTCTACTATGTAGCCGTCCTTGAGGAACGCTTCGACGTCGCCCGTGTACGCGCCTGCAGTGAGCGTCGCCTTGCCGCTGACCGTACCGTCAACGCCCGCGCCGCTGTGCGTGTCAAGTCTCGAGTCGATCACTATCGTCGTGGCGTTCGCCGTGAGGTCGCCGCTTACCTTGTGACCGTTGAAGTCGAGGACGATCTTCTTGTTGACCGTAAGGTTGCCCTCGAAGTCCTTGAGAAGGACGACCGCGGATTTGTCGTGGATCTTGGAGAGTGCGCGAGGCAGGTTGCGAACGTAGTTCAGCTTGTTCAGACCCTTAGCGTCCGTATCGACT
>CADBQA010000077.1 GCA_902796675.1 uncultured Ruminococcus sp. | reverse complement strand
CCGCGGTAGGCGTAGTGACCTACGTCCAGCGGCGAGAGCGCGCCGGGGTTCCCCGAAACGCGCGCAGCGGGTTTTGGGGGTTCGCGGACGAAAAGCAATGACGGATATGGGCTACGGGTTTACCCCGTAGCCCATATCCTCTTTGATTTTCGGTGATGCGTTATCTTTTTATGATGTTATGCACACGTCGCCTTTTTGCTTGTCATTGCTGTTCTACCAAGTTTGTCTTCACTATGCGAGGGCAGCCGCGAGGCTGCCCTCTTTCATATACCCGGTCCCCGTAAAATATAATATAATAAAACGATGTTACGAGGCGGATGTATGCTTGATCCAAATATAAAAACGACCGGGGAATTCACAGACGTGACGCGCGGCCTTGAACATACCGAAGTCGTTCAAAGAAGAAGAAAATACGGCTCGAACGAACTTGAGACAGTTAAAAGACGCTCCTTTTTTTCGAAGTTCGTGTCGAATCTCGGAGATCCTATAATCAAGATCCTGATAGGCGCGCTTATAATCAACACGGCGTTGAACTTCAAAAACATAAACTGGCCCGAGAGTATCGGTATACTTTGCGCCATTCTGATCGCCACGCTCGTTTCTACGGTATCCGAACAAGGAAGCGAAGCGGCGTTTGAAAAGCTCAAAGAGTCCGCAGGAGCCGCAAAGGTGTTTGTAAAGCGCGACGGAAGGATCAAAGAGATCCCGTCATCTGACGTTGTCGCCGGTGACATATGCTATGTAAGAGCGGGTATGCGCATACCCGCCGATTGCGTTATAACAGACGGCGCGATATCCGTCAACGAAGCCCCTCTTACAGGAGAGAGCAAGGAGATAAAAAAGCGCGCCGCTTTATTCAGCGGCGGCGCCGTCTTTTTGAATGACGCACGGCAAACCGGCGGCGAATCAAAGATATATAAAGGCTGTCTCTGCACTTCCGGCGAGTGCACGGCGTTGACCGTCGCTGTCGGCTCTCACACCGAATACGGAAAAATCGCGAGGAACATATCTGTCGGCGACAGAAAAAGTCCGCTCAAGGAGAGACTCGGAGAACTTGCGAAATCAGTAAGTATACTCGGATATATTGCCGCCGCGCTTATTATAACGATGTACCTGTTCAATGCTTTTATCATAGATTCCGGCTTTGACAGATACATAATAGCCGAACGGCTTCGCGACGTTAAGTATATTTTCTCAAGCGTCGTATCGGCGGTAACTCTCGGCGTTTCGGCTCTCGTCGTTGCCGTACCGGAGGGATTGCCGATGATGATAACGGTCGTTCTGTCCTCAAATATGAAAAGAATGCTGAAATCCGGCGTTCTCGTAAGAAAGATGGTCGGGATAGAAACCGCGGGGAGTATGAATATACTCTTCACGGATAAGACCGGGACTTTAACGTCCGGTAACATGACTGTCAACAGGATCTATATCGGAGACGGGTGCTTTACGGACGCGAAAGCGGCGACGGCGGCGAACAAGGAAGCCGCCGCGCTTGCCTCCGAATATCTTATAGGCGCGGCGTCAAAAACGCCGACGGAGAAAGCGATTTCTTCATTTTTCAAGGGAAGCGGAGATGTCGGCGGTATTCATTGTATTGAAAAGATGAATTTCGACCCCGCGGTAAAATACTCCGCTTGCCTGTACGGAATATCGGGAACTGAAAAGTGCGCCGTTCTCGGCGCCGCTGAAAAAATCTTATCGGCGTCTGTTTCTTACAAAGACGAGTTCGGAAGAGTCTGTAAAATGGACAAAGGAGCATATTACCGTTTTGCCGGAATCATAGGCAAGGAAACGTCGTCCTGCGCGAGGGTCCTCGCGCTCGCGACCCTGCCTTTTTCCGAATGGAGAAACGTGCTTCGCGGGGAGATATGCGGCGCGACTCTTGTATCGCTCGTGTCGATAAGAGACGAACTCCGTCCGGAGATCAAAAAATCTGTTGCGACGGCGAAGAACGCCGGAATTCACGTCGTTATGATAACAGGAGACAACAAGGATACGGCATATTCGATAGCGAAAGAGGCGGGCATCGTCGACGCCGAGCACGACGTAATACTCTCTGGCGACGAGGTAGCTGACATCGAAGTCGACAGATTAAAAGCCCTGCTTCCGCGCCTTGCCGTGGTATCGAGAGCGACGCCGTCGGACAAATTAAAGCTCGTAGAGTGCGCGACGGAGTCCGGTCTCGTATCGGGAATGACCGGCGACGGGATCAACGACGCGCCGTCTCTCAAAGCCGCGGACGTCGGTTTTGCGATGGGAAGCGGAAGCGACGTTGCAAAGGAAGCGTCAGACGTTATTCTCACAAACAACAGCTTCAAGTCCATCACAAACGCGATTTTATACGGCAGATGCGTTTTTGAGTCGATAAGGAAGTTCATCACGTTCCAACTTATGATGAACTTATGCGCTCTCGGAGTTTGTCTTATAGGTCCCGCCGTCGGAATCGAGTCGCCGATAACGGTAATACAGATGCTCTGGGTAAATAT
>CADBQA010000076.1 GCA_902796675.1 uncultured Ruminococcus sp. | reverse complement strand
GAGCGGGAGAACGTCCGTCTTCTCCGTGAATCTGATGAGGAAGACGACGCGCACCTCCTCCGTGTTGAAACGGAGCTCCTTGCTCTTTACGTAAATATCGCTCGGCAGGATGTTGTCGAGGATGATGTTCTTTATAAAGGAAGTCTTGTCGTACTTCTCGTCATAAAGGGTCTTGATGTTCCCGAGCGAGATCGAAATGACCGCGGCGTACTTCTCCGCAACGTTGTCATCGCCCTCGACAAAAACGGCGTACTCCGTCTTCGAGTTGTTCTGGACCGGATAATAGGTGAATCCTCCCGTGACGACGGCGCCCGTCATGTATGCGAGCTCGTCGCGCACGTCCTGCTTTGTCTCTCCTATTCTGACAAGGTCGGAGCAGGCGATGATAACGCCCCCCTCGTCAACAACGCCGATAACGCGGTCCACCGCGTCACGCATCTGGTAAACTATTCCCTGAAACAGGCGGTTTGACATATACAGTCCTCCATCTTAAAAATATCCATTGTGTATACTGAACATATTTTACACCAAATATTCTACTTTTTCAATACCAATTCAGTAATTTTTCTTAAATCTGCACGAATTTTACGTTTTTTTACTATTATTTTTACACAAATAATATATTACAGAACGGGTTATAAAAAAAATAATCCCTCAATAGTCGTTAGTTGACAATAATAAATGTTTGTGGTATCATAGTTGTAGACCGATAACATATGTGTTCGGATTTTTACAATGAAAAAGGAGATCGTATGAAAAAGTTTATCTGTATGCTATTAATTTTTTGCATTTCAGCAGCCTTGTTTTCTTGTACGCAAAACGAGCAAAAGACGGAAAGTGATAAGGCAGAAACGGAAAGCTCGCCTATCGAAACCGCGAAAGAAAGTGAAACAGATATTGATACGGAAGCAGAAACAGAGCCGGTGCAAACTGCTGTTGAAGCCGATTACATAATGCCCGACGATCTTCCCGAAGTCGACGATGAACTGAATCTCTACGCAAAAGGTATCCTCTGGTCTGCCGGCAAAAATTCCTATTCCGAAGGTGACAAAATACCGCTCTCCGTCGTCGTCAACTATGTTGAACTGATGGTGATAGGAGGATTGGACAATGTCTATCATGATGAGTATTTGAAATACCAGAACCCGAATTCATATACAATAGATTTACCGATCGAATTATTCAATGAAATAGCGGCAAACCGATTCGCTTTTGATATAGACTATGACGTCTCGGAAAAAATATCCGATGACGGAGCAACAATAAATCTTTCAAGGCAGGTGCGAGATAACGGAGCTTTTCCCGTAATTAAGGACGTGATCCGGAATGAAGACAGCACAACGCTTGTTTGTGACGTAGTAACCCCGCTTTATGTCAACGGCGATTATTCGCACGCTTCCGGCGGGTATAAATATTTATACAGTCTTAATGTAACACTTCGTCCCGCTCCGGACGGAGGATATACTTTCGTTTCGTATGAAACAGAACTCCCCTCTTCAGTAGAATAAAACGCCGTAAAAACGAAAAGCAAAAGTCATCCTGATCCGCGAACCCCGAAAAACCTTGCGGTTTTCCGAGGACCCCGGACGCGAAGCGGACATACCGCGTGCCTCGTCGGCATATCTCGCGGCGAAGCCGCGTAAACGCCCTCATCCGTCGCCTTGCGGCGACACCTTCCCCCGAGGGAAGGCATAAGGCTTCCCCTCGAGGGGAAGCTGTCAAGCTTGCTTGACTGATGAGGTGTAGCCGACGGAGTCGGCGTTCCTCAACAGAAAGTTACTTAAAAAGAGTAACGCTCCTGCGGAGCTACACCTCATCCGAGCGGCAAAGCCGCCCACCTTCCCCTCAAGGGGAAGGCTTATAGCACATAACCCATGCCTTCCCTTGGGGGAAGGTGTCGCGGGTCGGGGTCCTCAAAAATCCATACGGATTTTTGGGGTTCTCGGGACGCGACGGATGAGGGCGTTTCAAGTACACACCCCAATTCCATCACAGTTGTTACTATTTGACTTTTTGATCCGTATATGCTATAGTAGCGTCAGAAAGGAGAGGCCGCGTCAAGGTCAATGACTTATTATGAAAAAAAGAAAAACCGCCATTATCGCCATCGTTGCGCTCGCGCTGATTTGCGCTGTGTTGATCGTTCTTCTGATAAAACCGCCCTTCCTTTCGTGGGCTACCGTAAGACTATATCTCGGCGACCGCATGACGGTGTCTTTACACGTAACGGTTGACGGAAAGGACGCGTCTGTCTCAAGGGAAAGCGGAGATTATAGATTGAGCGGAAGCCCGGGAGATTATACCCTGTCGGCAAGAGCGAACGACAAAGAAGCTTACGAGTATACTCTGTCCGTGAAAAGCAAAAGCGGAGAGAGTTTTCCCGTCACGGTGCGTTACGCTCATTTCAACTGGTGGGAAATAATTGAGGGCGACGTGACTTTGGAGATCGATACGGAAACGAACAGATATAAATATCACAACACCTTCACTTACACCGCGGAAGAGGGCGGCGAAGACGGTAACGGCACAAAATACTCTTATAAAGACGGAAGCAATTCCGGCGCAAAGAAAATCGACGACGGTATAATTATAAACTTCGGATATTAATAAAACAGTTTTTCAGCACAAAAAAGAGACCGGAAACGGTCTCTTTTTTCGGCTGCGTTTTAACGCCATTTACACCAGTTCTTTTGTTTGCACAGAGGGCATTGTCTGTATTCTCTTCCAAATGCAAACATAAACGCACCGGGTGAGTCCATAAACTCGCCGCCGCATTTTGTGCATCTGTATGAATACCTATTACTGTTGTAAGGTTTCCAAAGTCTGACTGCCAGACTGACAAGCGGTAATGACAAGAGCACCGCGACAATCAATATGTATTTCATGTCCTGATCCAATCTCACGGGTCGTTTTTGATACAGCGACAGCGGCATTTGCAGTGCGGACAATAAGCCTTGACCACGGAAGCCGGTCGGAATGTATAATCAAAAGCCGGCCACATTTTGACCTTTTTAATATAAAAAACCGTTTTACAATTTGTGCACGTGTAGTATGAGCCGCCCCTGTATTTTGCCATATAGTATATGAACGACCAATAAAGCGCTATCGGAATCACTGCCAGAGCAAAGATTATGACATATCCGGAAATCTCCATATCACATACCTCCGAACTCTTCGCGGCGTCTTTTAAGCGTTCTCTTTCTGAAAGCCGCGGGGGTCTCCCCCGTTTCTTTTTTGAATACTCTTGTAAAATGTTGTACGTTTTTATACCCGCACCTGTTTGAAATATCTTTTATCGGCATATTCGTAAATTCTATCTGTCTCTTTGCTATATCAATACGGAAGGATTTCAAATAGGCAAACGCCGTGATTCCGTATTTTCTCTTAAAAGCCTCACGAAGAGTAGTTTTGTTGCATCCGACGTTTTCGGCAAGAGCCGAATAATCGAAGTCCTTCGCGTAGTTGCTTTCGATAAACTTTTTCGCCGATTCTGTAATCATATCAGATACACTTGGCGTGTCGACCTTCGGCGAATTATAAAGGCGTTCGAGAATGACCATTATCTCGATAAAACAAGAGCGTCCTCGGCAAGACCAGTATACATCCCATTGATTTTCGAGCAAAGACTTCATTTCGCAGCACGACGATACTATCCTGTCAAGATAAATCGCCGGTATCGGTATTGTTCTTTTATGGGCAATAAAAGGACGGCAATAAAACAAATCGTATTCATACGCCATTTTTTCATAAGTATCCGATCTTATTCTGTCAAATGTCATATTGACGTTCAGAAAAGTCGGGTGGAACCGGATCGCATAATTTCGCATACCCGCAGACGATATCAGCTTCGGGTCGTCGAGCTCGTCAAAACAAACAAATGACGGAGCACGGCATGAAAACTCCTCGCCGTTCGATATGAAGGACGCCTCACCGTCCGTCAGTATCAGAAGGAGAAACCCTTTTCCCTTTATATTGATATCGGTCAGCGGATCGTTTTCAACACATCTGACCGGGCGGATCAGTCCGTTTTTCTTATCTATCGTAACGTTATTCATATTATCATCCGTATGGCTCCATCAAAATATATAGATCGCCGTTCTCACCGATATAACTTCCGACGTTTGTTCCTCTTTGTACAACGCATTTTTATTGACATATATATTAATGCGCCATTTCCATGATTTTTCGCTGTTTATTTTAACATTAAAAATTTCTCTGCGTTTGAGCCGCATGAAGCGAGCATATTGTGTCACAAACTAATAAGGTTAATTAGTATATCAAAAATATATAATTTTTATGGAGGTGAACTGACAGTGCATGATTAATATATTTTAACGCATTATTTTTTAATCATAGTTGTCAATGATATAGTTGATTATCGATTGATTAATATCAATTAACTCATCTTCATTGATTTCATACTTAACCGATTTTCCGTCTGATCTTGCTATGTAAACGATACCGTTTTGATATACTGCACTACTCTTTTTCTCCAAATTTGTATATGTTATAGAACGAGTAGCATCTTCTATCGTTTTCCCATAGGGAATATGCATTAGTTCGTCTGAAACATAATAAACCGTGTCATTGATTTTAATTGAGTACATTTCTTTTACAAAAGGCCATTGAATCAATTCACCGTTATTTGGATTAATCCTCCAGCCAGTATCATCTAAATCATAGGCTCTTATTGCATTATCATCATAATAATTATCGCAAACACTGGCAGTAGCAAAAGCACCTATATATTCTGTACTATTGAACATGGTGTTGCATTTAATTTGTCTTTTTTGGGGTTTATCAGTAATATCTAAACATATAAGAATCTTATCTGAATTAACAAGACTATATGGTTTAAACAATTCATTCCCATATATCACAATAAAACTATTAATGTTATATTGATCATTGTTACCTATTATGTTCGAAGCATACAATTTACTAAAAAACATCGCCTCTGTAGAATTGAACAACTCTAAAGAAAGTTCGAAACGAAGGGAATCAGAATATAACCTCTTTTGATTATAATTCTCAACCACTTCATATTCAAACTGAATGTCAATACAATAAGTAATGCTGTCGTTATTTTCAACGGTAATGGATGTAATATTCCCATAAGTTAAAGAATCAACGTTGAGCTCTACATTTGCAGAAGGTGCCGCATTGTTTACCTGCGTTGTTTTTTTATTATTCTCTAATGTATTAGTTGTAATGTCTGCACAAGAACAAATTAACAACATATTAATTGCTATTAATAAAAAACAAATAACCTTTTTCATTTTTTCATCCTTAATAATATAAATAAACACATATTACTATAATCTAAAATAATTATATCAATGTATTCATTTAAAAATTATTGCAATATGCACACGCTCTGGTTTCCGCATCATGCCAATCCTGAAGACCCAACATAAATAGCGCTAATGATCAATAATCAAAGCACTGCAAAAAGAAACCTTTTTATATATGATCATTCCTTGTCTTTATTATAAGCCGCCGTCCAAAGTTCCGCAAGAGAGTTTTTTTATCTCTAAGAAAGGATTGTTTATCTGCCAGACAGCACATATTATTGAAAGTGTTCGCAAAGGCTGTGCAAAAACAAAAAACGAGACGCGAGTCTCGTTTTTCTATCGGGTTTCAAAAGGGCGGGCGCCCTTTTGCCGCCGGAGGCGTATTTGCGAGGCAAACCCCGCTCGATGTACCGTCGCAAGCGGCGGTTCGATATGTCCTTCGGATAATGGTTATTCAAATTCGTACGACAGACACGCGAGGACGAAGGAAGAGGCGGTCTCGGTGCGAAGGATCCTGCGGCCGAGCGTGACGTGGGTGACGCCGGCGCTTGACGCGGCGGCGGCTTCTGCGTTCGTAAAGCCCCCTTCGGGTCCTATAAAGAACGAGACGGTCGCGGGGCGCTTCCCCGCTATCGCGTCGCGGAGGCTGACGGTCTCCTCGCCCTCATAGCAAAAGAGCGACAGCTCGTCCTTCGCGGCATCGGCGAGCGCCTCTTTATAAGTCATCATATCCTCGACCGCAACGAGCGCGCCTCTGCCGCACTGCTTCGCCGCCTCGTCGGCGATCCTCTGCCAGCGGGCGCACTTTTTGCGGCACTCTTTTTTATCGAGGCGGACGACGCATCTGTCGGTGAGAACGGGAACGACGCGGCAGACGCCGCACTCGACCGCTTTCTGGACGACGGTGTCGAACTTGTCGCCCTTTATGAGCGCCTGATAGAGCGTCGCCTTATACGGCGGCTCGGAGGCGGACTCCCTCTCCGACACGACGTCGGCGGTGACGGTCTCTCCCACGGAGGAGATAACGCAGTCGTACTCCGTGCGAGCCATGTCGCAGACGGTGACGTGTTCGCCCTCTTTCATTCTGAGGGATCTCGCAATATGCGCGGCGTCGTCGCCGACGATGAGAACGGTTTTAGTCCCGTCGTCGCGAGAGCCGATCTGTGACGCCGTTACGAAAAATCTCGGCATTTTACGCCCTCTTTCTGACGGCGGCACAGTACCAGCCGTTCTCGGTCGCGTCGTCTATGATCTCGAAGCCCTCGCCCTTCAGGGCGGCGACGACCTCGTCGCGGCGCTCGACTATTATGCCGGAAACTATGAGGACGCCGTCCTCCGCGAGATACTCGCCGACGTCCGGCGCGAGCCTTATTATGACGTCCGCGACGATGTTCGCGGTGCATACGTCGAAGCCTCCGTCGGGGGCGACGACGGATTTGAGCAGGTCGCTCTCCTCGCAGACGACGTTTGGCGTGCCGTTCAGCTCCGCGTTCTCTTTTGCGATACGAACGGAGACAGGGTCGATGTCGCAGGCGAAGCACTCCGCGGCGCCGAGCTTCGCGGCGCATATCGCGAGGATACCGCTGCCGCAGCCGACGTCGAGCATACGGTCGCCCGGTTTTACGTACTTCTCAAGAAGCGACGCGCAAAGGCGTGTCGTCTCGTGAGTGCCGGTGCCGAAAGCCATACCCGGGTCCATCAGGACCGTTATCTCGCCGTCCTTCGGCTCATACTTTTCCCAAACGGGTACAATGACTATCTTTTTGCCTGTCTTTATCGGCTTGTAATACTGCTTCCATGAATCAGCCCAGTCTTCCTCGGAAACGCCGTCGAGCTCGAGCTCGAAATCGACGCCGATCGCCGAAAGTCGCTCTTTTATAAACGAGACCTGGTCGGCGCTCGACACGTCCGCGGGAATAAACGCCGAGACGGACGCGACTGTTTTGTCTTTTTTGAGAAGCTCCTCGTCAATGAGGTCGCCGTAAACTCCGTCGAGCTCACGCTCGGCGTCGGAATAGTCCTCTATCATGAGGGAATTCGTGACCATGCTCATAACGGCTGTCACGTCGTCGAGGGATTCGACCTTCGACGTGACCTTTATCTGCGTCCATTTCGTGTTTTCCATCGTTTATCCGTTCTTAAAAAGTTTTTTGAAGAATTTTTCGCGCTTCGCGTAGTTTTTCTCGCCGCAGGAATCCGCGAACTTCGAAAGCAGGTTCTTCTGATCCGACGTGAGATTCTTCGGCACCTCGACCGTCACCGTGACGTAGAGGTTTCCGCGCGTCTTGTAGTTTACGTTCTGGATGCCCTTCTGACGGAGCGTGAAGACCGTGCCCGTCTGAGTTCCCTCGGGGATCGTGTATTTTATCTTGCCTTCGAGAGTCGGGATGTCGATCTCGGCGCCGAGCGTCGCTTCCGCAAACGTTATCGGGACCTCGCAGTATATGTCCGACCCGTCGCGCTCGAATATGTCGTGACGCCTGACGGAGACGACGATTATGAGGTCGCCCGCCGCGCCGCCGCCTTCACCGTCGGAACCCTTGCCGCGAAGGACTATCCTCTGTCCGTTGTCGATACCGGCGGGGATCGTCACCTCGAGCTTCTTCGTGACCCTCTCGTAACCGCTTCCGCGGCACTTCTTGCAGGGCGTTTCAATTATTTTACCCGTACCGCGGCAGGCGTCGCACGGACGGCTCGACTGCATAACGCCGAAGGGAGTTCTCTGCTGTGTTCTCACCTGTCCCATGCCTTTGCAGGTCGGGCAGGTCTTCGGGCTCGTTCCCTTCGCCGCGCCGCTCCCGCCGCACTCCGCGCACTTCTGTATCTTCTGATACGAGACGTCCTTCTTGCAGCCGAACGCCGCTTCCTCAAACGACAGATTTACCCTTACGGATATATCGTCGCCTCTGACGGCGCCGCGCCGTCTCGTGCCCGACGTGCCGCCGCCGAAGAAGCTTGAGAAGATATCGGATATGTCGAAACCGAAGTCGCCGAAATCGGCGCCGCCGCCGAAACCGGACGAGGGATCGAACGCCGCGTGGCCGTACTGGTCGTACTTCGCCCTCTTATCGGCGTCGGACAGAACGGCGTAAGCCTCGTTGACCTCCTTGAACTTCGCCTCGGCTTCCTTGTCGCCGGGGTTCATATCCGGGTGGTACTTCTTTGCGAGCGTGCGGTACGCTTTTTTTATTTCGTCTTCGGAGGCGCCCTTCGATATGCCGAGCACCTCGTAGTAATCTCTCTTATTCTCTGCCATAACTTGCTCCGAATGTATTTATAACGGCAAACAGGGCGGACGCGCCGCCCTTATTTGCCCGGGCGCGCTTTGGCGCCCGGGTCAAAGGTTTTATCAGTTGTCGGACTTGTCTTCGTAGTCGGCGTTGTAATAGGTGCCGTCGTTCGAGGCGCCCTGGTCCGCGCCGCCCTGGGCTCCCTGATCAAAGCCCGCTCCGGGCTGCGCTCCGCTCTGCTTGTAGAGCTTTTCGCTGAGCGAGTAGGTAGCCTTCTCGAGCGTTTCCATATCGGCTTTGATAGCCTCGGTGTCGCCGCTCTTCAGCGTTTCCTTCAGCTTGTCGCAAGCCGCCTTGACGTCAGCCTTGTCGGACTCGGGAAGCTTGTCGCCGACTTCCTCGAGGAGCTTTTCCGTCTGGAACGTGAGGCTCTCGGCGCGGTTCTTCGTCTCGACCGCTTCCTTCTGCTTCTTGTCCTCTTCCGCGAACTTTTCAGCCTCGTGGATAGCCTTGTCTATATCTTCCTTCGACATATTCGTCGAGGAGGTTATCGTGATGTGCTGTTCCTTGCCGGTGCCGAGGTCCTTCGCCGATACGTTTACGATGCCGTTGGCGTCGATATCGAACGTGACTTCGATCTGCGGAACTCCGCGCGGAGCCGCCGGGATGCCGTCGAGGTTGAATCTGCCGAGGGTCGTATTGCCCGCCGCCATATCGCGCTCGCCCTGGAGGACGTGGATCTCAACGGAGGTCTGACCGTCAGCCGCGGTCGAGAACACCTGGTTC
>CADBQA010000075.1 GCA_902796675.1 uncultured Ruminococcus sp. | reverse complement strand
TCTTCCCGACGCGATGAGAGATTACGGCATCGAGCCCGAGGACAAGAACTTCAAGGCTCTGATGTTCAACGCTTACGGCCTCGATGAGGATACGGACTTCACCGGTACCGTTGCGAAAATAACGTTCCAGATCATGGGCATCGCCGAGGACGGCGACTACACAATCGGCATCATGCCGTGCGAGGGCAACTTCATCAACGCGGCTTCCGAGGACCTCTCGGTAACATGGACGAACGCGACGGTACACGTTGGCGACAGCACCGTCCCCGAGGTCACGCAGGAGTCACGTTCTCTTGAAGATACCGAAAAGACGCCTGTCACTACCGCTGAATCAGAAAATCCCGACGACCCGATAAAGCCCGTCGACAGTGAAACCGAAAACGCATCTCCCGTCACCGACGAAAAAGGCGAGACGGTAGAGCCCTCCGAAACAACGGATACGGATGTCTCCGGCGAAGACACGAAGAAGGAACAGACGACGATGAACGTCTTCGGTCAGAAGATACCGGTCGTTTACTTCATAATCGTTATTCTTCTCATCCTCGTCGCCATCGCAGCGATACTCTTCGTGATACTCTCGAAATCCAAGAAGAAAAAACAGTAAAAAAATGCCGAAGCGAAAAGCTTCGGCATTATTTATTTCAGTTTATAGTAATATCGTTTACGATATTCGTCGGACAGACGTTGATCATCGTCTTGCCGCGGTTGACCGTTATGAGTTTTCCGTTGTCGGCTCTCGTGAATACGGCGTTGGAATCGGGGCCGTCTCTGTGCCATTTGATCGGAACGTACTTGCCGCCTGTCGCGAGGAAGCCCTCGCCGTCGCCCACGGTATTTACCTTGAGCCTTCCGTAGCCGTCGTAAACGTAAGTATCACAGAAAAGAATGATCACGTTCGTGAACGAAAGCTGTTCTCCGGTCTCGCCGTCAATATGCGGCTCTCCGTTGTACTGGAATCTTAAATACACGTTTTTATCGGCGTCGTACTTGTAATCGACCGTCTGATACCATGAGATCGGAAGATGTATCGATGTCGCCGCGTCGCCGCCAGGGTCGACCGTTTCTCCCCATTCCGGAAAGACATAAGGATACTCGTAGCCGTCGCGAAGCTCCGTTCTGTAGTTGCAGTATTCAATAGTCTTGATTATACCCTCTCCGGTCGTCATCAGCGTATGCTCTATCAGCATAGTCTGCATCCTCTCCTGGTCGCGATAGTAAACGCCGAGAGGATCGAATCTGACGCCGTCGATATTGTTTATACCGCGGTTTGCGATGTCGCTGTACGCGTCCTCGCTTCCGCCGGCGTGGCAGTAAATCGCGTCGAACATCTGCGCGAAGTCGAGGTAGTAAGGTCTGCAGGATCTTACGGAACCGACGACGCCGACGTTTTTATATTCGTCGAAGAGGCCGAACATTCTCGTTATTCCGCCTTCCGCGAGACATTCAAAGAGAACGTCCGCTCCGCCTATACCTATCTGAGGGAGCGCGTCATAGATGTTGTTGAACATAACTCCTATCGGACGGGAGCCTTCAACGTCGTACGACGCCTCAAGTCCAGTAAGAGGGTTTATGTACTTCGGAGTGAGATCAACAAGTTCCGTTTCCGTTGCCGTCTCGCTCTCGCTTTCAGTGACCTTTACAGTCTCCGTTTCGCTCTCCGTCTCGTCGGTCGCCTCGGTATTGCCGCACGCGGCAAGGGACGAGAGTATCATAACAGCGACGAGCAGGAGCGACGCGATTTTAAGTATTCTTTTCATTTTTGTCTTATTATTCTCCTATAAGTCTTGTGAGCCAGATGTAACCGAGCTCAAATGCCTCGTAAAGCCCTTTTTTGATATCCTGTTTTGCTATCTTGTCAGTCGCCGAGAGATTCTCGTCCGTTCTCACTATCTGAATGAGGACCATATCGGGAACGGTCTTTCCGTTCTGCTCTGTCTCTGTCATGACGGTGAGGCAGAGAACGTATTCGTCGTCCATGTTGCCGTAGCAGATGACGTTGTTGTCTCTGACGAGGGGTCTGTCTTTATACATCAGATAACTGCCCTTGACGGTAGCTTTTTCTATTATTTCCTTATCTTTTTCGTCCATAGCGGTATCCTTTCTTAGATTTTTTATTACTCTTTATTTTACTATATTATTATATAAATGTCAAGTAAAATATGGCGCGGTTGTCACCGCGCCACACTATTATTTCCTTTCTATTATTTCCTTTCTATTATTTTCAGATCATTAGGTACGATACCCGTTTCATTATAAACTATTTCGGATATCTGCGCGACCTCGCCCGGCGTCAGACCGGGAGTTTTGACGATTATGCTCGCGGATTTTCCGTTGACGACCGCGACACATTCGGCAAATCCCTTCGCCTCGACGAGCGACTCTATGTTCGCCTCGCTCTCGATGTCGTCCGCTATCTGCTGTATGTCGCCGTAAGCGGAGTTTTTGACCTCATCCACCGCCGTGTTGCTCTCGGTCACCGTCTTAAGGACCGCCATCGCCTCGTCCCTTGCCGTTCTGCGGTTGAGGGTAATGGAAGCGAAGTAGTCCTCGTCGCTTACCGCGACCTCGACGCCGTCAAGCAGCTTTGCGACGGGTTCAAGCTCGGTCTCAAGTCCGACAGGCTTCGTACTGTTGCCGCTTATCAGAAAATTCAACAGGACCGCGACGCCGATGACGATCACTGCCATTGTCGCTATGACCGTCTTTTTACCGGCTTTTCTGATGAGAGCAAGGCTCTTTGTTTTGAAATCACTTATACTCATAACAACCTCCGGTTATTTAGTATTTGATATATATGCTGCGCGGAACCAAATCATTCCCGCTAACTTCCGGCGACCGAGATCCTCGACGTGTCTATCCCGAGCGCGGCGGAGATAAGATCCGTTACAGTCTTTTTCACAAGCGGTCTGTCGCCGTGCGTACAGACTATCCCGACGCCGCGGACCTTCGGGGATATGACGTAGAGTCCGATACCTCCTCCGTCCGGCGAGACGGTGTTCACTTTTACAAAGTCTCCGTTTCGCTCGGTGTCCTTCGCGTAAACGTACTCCTCGGACGTATCAAGCGTGACGAGCGCCCTCGCGTATCCGACGCCGTCAACGCTGCGGCAAAGTTCCTCTATCTTTTCTTCAAGCTCGTCTGAGAGGAGCGCCGACGTCATTACCTTTTCATCCTTCTTCGACGGCGTCAGCAGAAGAAGAATTGCGAGGACGGCGAGCGCGGCGGGGAGCGCGAACTTTTTGTATTTTTTGAAGTCGATCATCTTTTTTATATTCATCTCTCACCTCCTGCCGAGCAAAACGCTCAAATATTCCATTGCCTCTTTGGCGTCGTCGCCCGATATTTCAGCGTCGAAGGATGAAACGCGGTATGCGCCGTCCGCCTTGTCAACGGTCACGCTCACCGATTCGACAAGTGCGCCCGGATATTTGTCGCTGACAGCCGCCGCGGCTCGCTTCGCGATTTCGTTACCGAAAATCTTCATCACCGCCTCCTCGGCGTCATCCGCGATTACTTCCGACCCTGTTTCGATGTGCGGCAGATCGTCCGTCAGTATCTCCTTTATCGGCGTCAGCACGCACATAACAACGGCGACGGCGGTCAGCGCGGCGCAAAGCTTTTCGTACCTTGTGCCGGAAGTCAGCATAAGAGCGACGGCGCACGCCATAGTGACGCCGCAAAGTATAAGAGTGTATTCGTTCATATCAGGGCTCCGTAAGACGTAAATGTGACTGCCAGAACAAGAAATACCGCGCAGGCGGAGGCGACGGCTGCCGTCAGCGCGCCGAGGACACCGGAGAGCGACTTCAAAAGCGGAAAGTCTTCCCCGACGGCGCCGCATACCGCGTCGGTGATGCCGAGCGCAGCCCTCCCGAGCAGAAGGTATACCAGCGGCGTCAGAACGAGGATAAATATAATAACGATAAGCGTGACGCCGAACGCCCCCTTGACGGATGAGGCGCCGGCTGTAATGAACGAAACGGAGTCTCCCACAGCGCCTCCGACGAGGGGGAGTGCGGAGCCAAGCGCGAGCTTCAGCGTTTTGACGCCGACGGTATCCGCGGACGATGCGAGAATACTTTGTGCGCCAAGAGCGATGGACGCAACGCTCGCCGTTACGACCGATATCCATTTAGCGACGGTAAGCGGAAACGAAGAGAGCTTCACCGCGTGACCGGGGTAGGCGCACTCAACGGTTATCAGCGCAAGAGACGAGGCGATAAGCGGAAGGACTACTCCTTGAAAAATCTTTTCAATCAAAGTTGAGATGAGCGCAAGATACGTCGCGTTGACCGCGGCTCCGGAAACACGGCCTCCCGCTACGAGTAAGGCGGCGCAAGCGGGAGCCGACGCGCCGGTCACGGTCGAAAGATCCGCAAGGAACGACTGCGTTTCCCGGAGCGGCACGACGCCTGAAGATATCGCCGACAACGCGGCGGCGCACCGGACGACTGTCGCGGCGGCTCGTCCGACGCCTCCGGACGCGCATAGATTCTTAACAAGGAATGAAACGAGGCACAACACCGTCAAGAGCAAGAACGGATACACGAAACGCGACAGAGCGCCGCGGACTTTATCTTTCATTATACCGGAAAAATACGAAAAATCGTATTTTTCCGCCGCCGTCGCGGGGTCTGACGTAAGATCGACTCCCGAAAGGCTGTCTGGTAAAGACGAGAAAAATCCTTCGACGTCCTCAAGATACGGCTCCTCACCGTCATCAGGTTCTCCGGTCAGAAACTCCGTCACCGTGACGCGCCTGTCGTATGACGAATACTCATTATACCGATCGGCAAGCGACCCCTGCGACGCTCCCGCGACGATGATCACCGCCGAGATCAACGCTACCGCCTTCATGATGACAGCGAGGCGACGGACGACGCGCCGTCAAAAAGGTCATGTAACAGGGGAAGCGCAAGATAGATTATTTCGATCTTCCCCGCCGCTCCGAGCGCCGATGATAGGGATTGCTCTCCCGACGCTTCGGCGATACGGCACGACGCTTCGGAAATAAGCGCGACGGCAGTCACCTTCAAAACTATCGACATATACTCAAAACCGTCGCCCGCCGTCTCTTTAACAAAAGCCGCGGCGTCGGCGATCTTCGGTAGTGAAAGCGAAAGTAGAAGGACGATACCCGCAACGGCAACCGACGACGCGACAGGCGCCCCGAGCTTTTTAAGAAGGGACGAGGAAAGCGCGCAGACTATCGCCGCGCCGCATATCTTCAGAATATCCATATCAGATGCCGAAAACGCTCTTGAGCGTGTCGAGAAGGTCCTTTGCCTTGTCCACAATGACGATAAAAACAGTTACCATCGCGGCGACGGAAAGAAGGGTCGCCTGCTCGTCTCTGCCGCTTTTAGAGAGAAGCTGACAGGCGAACGCGGTCAGAAGACCGATACCCGCGATTTTCAGAATAAGCGATACGTCCATATTTATCAAATCAGAAGTATTAAGACGAGCGCCGACACCAAAAGCGGTAAAAACGCCCTTGCGCTCCGGCTCCTTGATTCCTCGTCCGCAACGTTTCTTTCGACCTCTTCAGTATGTTTTTTAAGAAGGCGCGCGCTATCGCACGCCGACGCGTAATCACCGGTACAAATAGCTTCGATAAGCCCCGCGGACGAAGCGTCCTCCTCAAGACAAGAGAAAATGACGTCGCCGTCCGGATACGACGACTTGATCTCATCTATCGGACGCCTTGCGTATCTTATCTGCTCCTCGAGATACGCGGCGAATGACGCCGCGCGGCGGGCGCTCTCGGTCCTATCCGACGAATTTTTAAGAAGTATTACGGAGACGGACAGCGCCGAGCATGCAAGGAGGATAACCGAGAGCGTCACGCCCGTGTCCTCAGAACAGCGCCGTCGCCGTCCTTCGCAACGCCGTAGTATATATCGAATTCGCCGCACCTCGCCTTCGCGTCCGCGGCGCTTGAAGCGTGGCACGACGCGACGACGGCGGCTCCGGTGCGCCTTGCGTATTCGATCGCCTCCTCGTCCTCGCCGCGCCAAACCTCGTCGCAGACGACGACGTCGGGGGACGACGTTCGAACGGCGATCTCCATTCCCTTCGCCCTCGGGTATCCCGAATAAGCGATTATTCTGTCTCCGTAAAGCCCGTCGCATATTTCGTATCTCGTATCGACGACGGCGGCTTTCAGCGACGGCTCATCCGTCGAGAGTTTGTGGACGAGCTCGCGAAGGAGCGTCGTTTTTCCTCCGTAAGGAGGCGACCAGACGAGTACGCTCGAGCGGAACGAATCCTTTTTCATCTCCTCATACAGCACGTCCGCAAAATGCGGGACTCTCGACGGAAGTCTTATGATCACCGACGAAAAGTCCGTAACGGCGACTATTTTTCCGCCCTCCGTGACGGCTCTTCCGGCGAGCGACGCCCTTACGCCGTCCTGCGTCACCACGTACCCCTCTTTAATTGTTTCCGTGTGGGAATACAGTGAGTTTCCGCAAAGGACGCGCACGGTCTTTAACATATCGTCCCTCGTTACTGTCGTATCGCACACCGTAACGCTGCCGGCGGTCAGGACAGACGCGGGAGAACCGACCGTAAGCCTTATTTCATCACAGCCGCCCGCAGCCTCCGCCGCGGATTTTATCACCGACGACAACCTTATCGGAAAATATGAAAGGACTCGGGAGAACTTTTCACTTATGTATGCTTCCACCGTATCACCTCCCGTCAATAGATTCTATTGGGGAGCGTGTCCGATTATTACAAAAGAGCCCTGCTTAGCCGACTGTTCCGAAGGACAGTCGGCAACGAAATCCACCCCTGCGGGGTGGGTGAAATCGCCTGCGGCGGTGAAATTGCCCTG
>CADBQA010000074.1 GCA_902796675.1 uncultured Ruminococcus sp. | reverse complement strand
CTGCCGTAGCCCTCGGGTCTGCCGACCCAGTACCAGACCTGGTTGATGAGCTGCCAGAGGAGCTCGCAAAGCGGGCTCTTCCCCGCCAGCTTTTCTTTTATCGTCTGCATATTGACCCAGAGAGTTCCCGTGACGTTCCACGCGGGACACATAATGAACGGAACGCCGGAGTCGATGATGACCTTGCCCGCGGTGAAATCCTGGTCGAGGTTGTACTCGTTCGTCGTGTTCGTGTGGATCTCGTTGGCGCACAGCCAGATCACGCAGATCTTCTCTTTTATCGCCGGCTCGAGCAGGATCGCGGAGGCGATGTTCGTTCCCGCGCCGATGCCGAGGACGTAAATCATCTCGTCCGACGCCATCGCCGTGTCGATGATGTTTCGAGCCGCGGGGGAGTCGACGGGACGTCCGCCGTTCTGATCCATGGGGACCGAAGCCCCTCTGAAATAGGGGATCTTCTCTTCCTTGCTGTACGCCGATAAGACGCGGCCGATCTCGTTATAGCTCGCTCTCTGCCCCATTTCGTGGGTGATATTGCGTTCGGGGTGGGAGAAGGGCGCCGCGTTGACCGAGAGAAGCTCCACGCGCGCAGCACCGATCGCGTAGGCGAGGGCGAACTGGTCGTCGACCTCGTTGTCGGTGTCCGTGTCGAGGATGACCTTTTTGACCCTGTCGGATCTTATGTCGTCAAGTATTTTCTGAAGATCCATACCGTTCTCCTTTTCAGAAAAGAGTCGTTATCGAATCGAGGAATTCCCCGATCATTTCTATCTGAGAGGGCTTGCAGTCGCGAAGCCAAGCGTCGCGGTATTCGCGGAACCACTCCGCCCATTCGAGCTTCAGCGCGGCGCGGTCCTGAAAATCGGGATCGCCCTTTATCATAAGGTGGACCTTGTTCATCAGCTTGACCGCTCTCGCGGCGAGCTTCAGATCGACGAATACGGGGTCGGAAAGCTCTCCCGCTTCCGTAAATTCAAGCAGGATCTCGTCCGCGCGGGCGAGATTTTTCTTACAGGCGTCCGGATCGACTTCAAGCTCTGTATGTCTTCCCTCTTTCGTGTTCGCGCTGTACCAGTAGACGAAGAGCATCCAGTCGCAGGAGCGTTCCGCCTGACCGAGGTCGTAGATGAGGCGGACCATGTTCCGGTCGCGCACTCCGTAGAGGAGGTTTGACGCGGCAAGCTCGAACTCCTCGCCGATCTCTCCCACCGGGTTCCACGCGCGCTCCGCGCCGACTGCCATGCCGTACTTTTCACAGCTCCACGCGCAGATGTTGCCGAAGTCGCCCCAGTTCGTGTTGAGAAGACCCTTCGCGCCGTTCTCCCAGCCGTATCGGGCGAGGGAGGATATGTTGCCGAAGGAGCGGTCTATCTCCTCGACGAAGCGGTTCCAGGAGGAGGTGCCGGGGCAGACGACCTGCGTCATGCCGGAGGCGCCGAACGTCTTGACGTTCTTCTCGTTCGCCTGCTTTTCGTAGTTCCAGTTGAGCATCACGGTGTCGGGCGGGAGAAGGCTCATCTTCTCCGGATGGTTGAGGACGATGTCTCCCCACATCTGCACCGTCTTGCCGTAGCTCTTGACGTGCGCGATTATTTTCGATACGAATTTGAAGTACTCTTCCCCTTCGTCTTTCCCCTTGTTTCTGCCGCGGCAGAGGTCGAACGTCTCGTCGCAGCAGATGTTGAACTTGCGGCTTCTGAAAAGAGGCACGTACTGGTCGATGAGGCTCTTTATAAGCTCTATGCTCTCGGGATTCGAGACGTCGATCGTGTGGTGAGCCATCTTCTCTATCCAGTATATCTGCCAGGGGTGCCAGTCCTCGTACTCGCAAAGGTGACGGTAGCGATCGCTCTGGAGGAGCCTGTAAAGGTGGCCGAAGGTCGAGAGTGAGGGAACGAGCTCGATGAAATGAGCGTGGCAGAAGTCGTCAAGCTCGGTGATCTCATCGGCGGTGAGGCACTCGTCCGCCGTCACGATGCCCTCGAATTCGCGGAAAGCGAAGGCGTCCTCGACGTAGAGCTGAAGCTCGTTTATCTTGAAGAAGGAAAGCTCCTTCGCTATCTTTTTCAGCTTTTCGAGCGTCGGAACTCTTCCGCGCGTGACGTCGTGATAAAAACCGCGCTCGGGGAAGGACGGCTCGTCCTCGATCTCGCAAAGAGGAAGCGCCTTTCCGTATTCTTTTATCATCTGACGAAGCGTCTGCATACCGTAGAACGCGCCGGCGGCGCTCCCCGACGTCACCGTGACGCCGTCCTCTTTGACGGTGAGCGTATAGCTCTCGCCGTCTTTGTTCCCCGCTTCTATAAAGACGCAGGGCTCCCCGGGCTTTGCAAGCGAAGTGCGAAGACGTACGGTCTCTCCCGTCGCCGCCTCGACGTCCGCTTTGAGGTCCGCGCCGCGCGCGGCGACGCGGCAGTCCGCGCCGTATTTTACGACGACGTCGGCGCCGGTCAAGTCAAAAGCGCCCGCGTGTTCGGTGATTTTCTTCGGTACAGGTATCAGCTTCATATCATACTCCTGAAAAGTCGGGCGGCCGCCCGTATTTGTCAGGTTCAGTATATCACGGGAGGCGTCTTTTTTCAAGTGGTTTCGGATTTTATTTCAAAGCGCGTCTGTTGGCGTTGACAAAAAGATTTGATTAAAGTATAATTGAAATAAGAAAAAATTTTTATATTTGGGGGTATGGAAATGGCACTTTTTGAAAGACAGAGAGCGGCGGATCCTTTTGCCGAGATAAACGCGCAGATAGCCGCCGCCGACAACGAAGCAGCCGCGGGACTTGCATCCCTCGGCAAGGCGTATTTCGACCTTCACCGCGACGACGCGGAAGAGGCGCTCGCGCCCGCGGTCGCGTCGATAAAGAAAGCCGAGGAGCGCGGAGCGATATACCGCGAGCTTCTCCTTCGCGCAAGGGGCGTCAAGATCTGTCCCAACTGTAAGAGCGAGGTCACGTCGGCGTCCGCGTTCTGCAACTACTGCGGCGCGAAAATACCGGAGCCCGCGCCCCTCACCGACGGCGAAAAGGTCTTCTGCAACGTCTGCGCGGCGCCGATGCCGATAGGGCAGAAATTCTGCTCTCAATGCGGCAGCGTTCTTCCGGAGCTGTCCGTCAATGAAGCGGCTCCCTCTTTTGAGGAGCCCGTCGCCGAGGAGCCTATCGTTGAGGAGCCCGTCGTCGAAGAACCTGTCGTTGAGGAACCTGTGATCGAGGAACCCGTGATCGAGGAGCCTGTCGTTGAGGAACCTGTGATCGAGGAACCCGTCGCCGAAGAACCTGTCGTTGAGGAACCTGTGATCGAGGAACCCGTCGCCGAAGAGCCCGTGATCGAGGAGCCTGCCGTCGGGGAGCCCGCGGAAGCGCCCGTTGAGACGCCCGCCGAGCCCGAAACGAAGACCTGTCCGAGATGCGGACACGTACTTTCGGTCGCCGTGAAGTTCTGCACCGCGTGCGGACTCAATCTCTCCGCTCCTCCCGCGCCCTCCTGCCCGAAGTGCGGAAAGACTGTCGCTCCCGGCGCGCGCTTCTGCACGGGATGCGGAACGCAGCTCAACTGACCATGATGCTTGACGGTGAAATAAAGCCCCACGAACTCAGAAAACAGAGGAGCGAGACGAGGGCTAAGGCGCTTTGCGCCGTTGTTGCGGTGTTGTTCTGCGCCATTTTCACGTTATCGGCGTTGTCGGGTATCGCGAGGTACGCGTCGTCCGACAAGGCGCTCTCGTCATACGCGAAGGCGACGGACCTCGACGGACTTTTCGTCTCGGACGGAGAGGGGAGGACTTCCCTCTCGTCGTATCTCGCGTCGGCGATGGCGTACTCCGGCGAGGGAGTGTTTCTGACGGAGAGCGGAGCGAAAAAGATAATAAAAACTCCGTTTTTCAAAGAGTATTTCGCAGGTCTCGTCGTCGAAGGTAAAAACCGTCTCCTTCGGGGAGACGGGGCGGGCGATGTAAGCCTCGCGCCCGTCGCCGACCTTCTCCTTGAGAACGCGGACGGGATCGAGGCGGCGTCGGCGGTAAAGATCACGCCGGAGGCGGCGGAGAATATGCGCGCGGCGCTCTCCGGATACGTTATCGACCTCGGAGGAGATATCGAGAGCGAGGCGGGCGTCGGGTACAAAGCGGCAAGGCTGTTCCTGTCCGGCGCGTTCTTCTTCATCACGCTGTCCCTCGCCGTCGGCGCGCTCGGCCTTCTTGCCGTCGCGGGAAACTTCAAGGCGAAATACTTCTTCGGATATGCGGGAGGCGCCCTTCTCGTCACGGGACTTGCGCTCTCGTCGGTCCTCCTTGTTTTGATGCTGAAGACAGACGTCGGAGGGGTCGTGACGTCCGAGATAGCGGGCGCCGCTCTGATACCCTTTGCCGCCGTCGCCGGCGGAGCGGTCGTCCTCGGGCTGATTTTTACGCTCGTCTCGGCGGTGATTTCAAAAAAGAGCGGCGATGACCCACAAAGATATTGACAAAACGGCGAAGCCGTGATATAATCCACGTGAACTGAATATCGGGGGTGCTGCGCGAGAGCGATGCTGAGACGCCGAAAGGCGAACCCCGGGGCGGGAAGCCCGAACCTGATACGGATAATACCGGCGTAGGTAGAAAAATAGGTCAATTTTCGCGCACCGGTAACGGTGCGCGTTTTGTTTGTCAAGGAGAATAAAAATGAAAAATCAAAAAACAAAAAAGCTCGCGTTGTCGGCGATACTTATCGCCATGGGAACGGCGATCTCGCTCGTTTGCGAGTTCATCCCGTTTCTCAATCTTCCCTTCGGCGGCACGATAACCATAGCGTCGCTTCTCCCGATAGTCATAATAGGCTATCTCTACGGACCCGCGTGGGGCTTCGGCTCGGCGTTCGTCTACTCGCTTCTTCAGATAGTCGTGGGGCTTAAGACCGTCAGCGCGCTCTTCACGCCCACGAGCGACAGCTATATGGGCATCGCCGTCGCCTTCGGCGTCGTCCTTCTCGACTACGTCGCGGCGTTCACGTCCGTCGGTCTCTCTTCCCTCTTCCGCAAAATGAAAAAGCCCGCCGCGGCTATCGCCGTCGGATGCGTCGTCGGTCTTTTTGCCTGCTACTTCTTCCACGTCGTATCCGGCGCGCTCTTCTACGGCGCGTGGGCGGAGTGGTTCTTCACGGACACCGTGATAAAGGACCTTTCCGTCTCGAAGGCGATAATGGAGAACTTCTCCGGCGCGGGG
>CADBQA010000073.1 GCA_902796675.1 uncultured Ruminococcus sp. | reverse complement strand
TCACGTTGAGATGATGGGTCTCATCGGCGCCGGCAACAACCCGATGGTCGGTATGACCGTCGCGTGCGCCGTCGCGGTAGAGGAAGCCCTCAAATAAAATCAACTGACGAAAAAGCCCTCTCCGGAGGGCTTTTTTTCATAAAAAGAAATAATTATAATATTAAAGGTTATAATATTGACAAGAAAAGTTTTTTGTGCTAATATAATAGTGTATATCATAAATCCTTTACGCGAGGTGCCATTATGAAAAAAGTATTATCAGTTTTACTGACAGTTATAATGCTGGCGGCTGTTTTCACCGTCGCCGTATCCGCTGAAGGCGGAGATTATCCGAGCCCGTCCGGCTACTGGAACGTCGTCGCCGTCGTCAAGGACGATAAAGGCGGCACGGCAAACGCCGACCCCGCGACGGTTCCTTACGGCGATACTTCCAAGATCACCGCTAAGGCTGACGAGGGCTACGAGTTTGTCGGCTGGACGTTCGAGGGCGAGTTCGACTGGGTCGAAGGCGACGCCAACAGCCTCGTCGTCGTCATCAGACCGAAGAGCGACGTCAAGTTTATCGCGGAATTCAAAGGCGAAGGCGGAAAGAAGGACGACGATCACACGTCCCCCGGAACAGGCTACAATATGAGCGCGGCGCTCGCTGTCATGGCGGTCGTTCTCACGATCGGCGCGGCGTCCGTTGTCGTTACCGGCAGAAGATATTTCTGCGGTAAATAAGCCGGTTTGAATAGTATGAGAAAGGCTCCGGTTATTATATAACGGGAGTCTTTTTGCCGCAAGGAGGCAAACTTTGGATCAAAACGAAAAAAAGAAAAAAGATAAAGCTGCCGTCAGATTTTATATAGCGGTGGCGGCGTTCGCCGCGATCCTCGTAGCGTGCCTGCTTTATCTTTCCATGTGTACTCCGATTTTCAAAAGCGACCCCGGTAAGCTGCCCGCGTCGGACACGGTGAGCGACCCGACCGCGACGACGGAGTACCCCGTCGGCACCGAATCGGAGATAACGGACACGGAGACCTCTCCTTCGGAAAACCCGATAAACTTCTCAAAACAGCAGGCGATAAACGACGAAATATACTCGTGGATCTACGTGCCGGGAACGAACGTGAACTACCCGATACTCCAAAGCCGCATTGACGACCTCTATTACTTACGCCGCGGGCTCGACGGCAAGTACGATATCTCCGGCGTCCTCTTCACGCAGAGCCACAACAAGCGCGACTTCAAAGACCCCGTCACCGTGATCTACGGTCACAATATGACCGAGTTCGGCACGATGTTCGCGACGCTCCACAACTTCGAGGACGAGGATTTCTTCAAGGAGAACGATACTTTTTATATCTACACCCCCGGTCATATCCTTACTTATAAGATAGTATCCGCGTACAGATACGACGACCGCCACATAATGAATTCATTCGACTTTTCCAACCCCGCCGTGGTGAGAGAGTATTTCGACTACGTTATGCACCCCACGATGATACCTCAGAACGTCAGAGAGGGCGTCACCCTCAAGGACGACGACCGTCTCGTCGTGCTCTCGACCTGCATGGAGGATAACTCGTACAGATACCTCGTCAACGGCGTTCTCGTATCGGACGAGAAAACGAAATGATGGATAACGAAAACACCGGAATGACCGAAAAGAAAAAAATGAATAAAGCGCTTAAGGTCACCCTGATAGTTCTATCGGTGATCCTTTTGCTTATTGTTCTCGCGGCGTGCGCGTATTTCATCCTTCGCGCCGTGGGAAAGAGCCACTTCAAGCCCGCCGTGATGAACGTCGAGCACGTTAAGGCGGTCGAAAACGCTGTTCCCTACGACGAGGGTAAAACGATCAAATATAACGGCGAAACGTACGTCTACAACGAGGACGTCATCTACGTCGCGTTTATGGGCGTCGATAAAAGAGAACTTGACACCGAGGAGGGCGTGTCGAACAGCGCGGGACAGTCTGATACGAATATGATAATCGCCGTCGATACGGCGAGTGGTAAAATGTCCCTCATCGTGATACCGAGAGACTCCATGACCGACGTCAACATTATGGACGCGGAAGGCGAGCGCATCGGGACGGAACGCCTCCAGCTCTGCCTCGCGTACTCCTACGGAGACGGCAGGGAGAGGAGCTGCGAGAACGTCCTTCGCTCGATGGAGCGTCTGCTCTACGGTATCGAGATAAAGAACTACTACTCGCTCGACCTCGACGGTATCGGCGCGCTGAACGACGCCGTCGGAGGGGTCGAGGTCACCTGCCTCGAGACCATCGGCAAACTCTTTACCGAGGGCGAGTGGAGAGTCCTTCACGGCAAAGAGGCGCGCTATTACGTTCAGATAAGAGATACGTCGACTTTCAACTCCGACGCGCTGCGCCGCCGCCGTCAGATACAGTACGCGAAGGCGTTCGCCGCGAAGGCGTTCGCCGCGATCAAGGCGGATTTTTCCAAAGCCACTGAGCTTTACAACGTCGCGGGCGACTACTCCTGCACTAACTTCGAGCTCTCGCGCTTTATCTACCTCGTATCGGTCGTCCTTGAAAAACACGACGTCTTCTCCCTGTCGGACGACGATATAATCGTCCTGCCGGGTGAGGCGACGATGGGAAAAAGATATATGGAGATCGACCTCGACCGCTCCGCCGTCTTTGAAACGATACTGAACGTTTTTTATAAAAAAGCGGAAGCATGACTGACGTTTTTTTCGGAAAAGACTTGATTTATCCCTTCTGTTGGAATATAATATATTCTGCGCGGAGGTGTAGCTCAGCTGGTCAGAGCGTTCGGTTCACATCCGAGAGGTCATGGGTTCGAGCCCCCTCATCTCCACCAAAAAAGACGGCTAATGCCGTCTTTTTTTGTGGAGATGAGGTCAGGGCTCGAAAAGGAGGGAGAAAACTCCGCAGGAGTTTTCGGAAGAAAAACAGTCCGGGGGACTGTTTTTCGCCGACATAGGGGTTCCCCAAAATCCGCGCGCGGATTTCGGGGGTTCCCGTTGGCGTGTCGGCGCACGGTAGTGCGCCGAGCGAGCCCCCTCAATTCATTTTTTGACGGCGTCAGCTGCCTTTTTTGGTGGAGATGAGGCAAGGGCTCGAAGATAAACGTCAGGGCGGGGAGTTCCCCGCCCTTTTTCATTTCTTTTTATATTACTGTTCCGTAAACAGCGGCGTGGAGTAGTATCTGTCTCCGCTGTCGGGAAGGAGCGCGACTATCGTCTTTCCCGCGTTTTCGGGTTTCTTTGCAAGCGTGATCGCGGCGAAGAGCGCGGCGCCGGACGAGATGCCGACGGAGATGCCCTCGCGCTTGGCGAGAAGTTTCGCGGTCTTGAAAGCGTCCTCGTTCGTGACCTTGAAGACCTCGTCGTAGATCGCGGTGTTCAGCACGTCCGGAACGAATCCCGCGCCGATCCCCTGTATCTTATGCGGTCCGCTCCTGCCCTCGGAGAGGACGGGGGACGACTCCGGCTCTACTGCGACGACCTTCACGGCCGGATTTTGCTCCTTGAGATATTCGCCGACTCCCGTTACGGTGCCGCCAGTGCCGACGCCCGCGACGAAGATATCAACCTCGCCGTCCGTGTCGCGCCAGATCTCGGGACCCGTCGTCGCCTTATGTATCGCCGGGTTTGCCGGGTTTACGAACTGACCGGGGATGAAGGAATTCGGGATCTCGGCGGCGAGCTCTTCCGCCTTCGCGATGGCGCCCTTCATTCCCTTCGCGCCCTCGGTGAGGACTATCTCGGCGCCGTATGCCGAGAGGATGTTGCGGCGCTCGACGCTCATCGTCTCGGGCATGGTAAGAATGATCCTGTAACCCTTCGCCGCCGCGATCGCCGCAAGGCCGATGCCGGTGTTGCCGGACGTCGGTTCGATTATGACGGAGCCCTCTTTAAGAGCGCCCTTCTCCTCCGCGTCCTCGATCATCGCCTTCGCGATCCTGTCCTTGACGGAGCCGGCGGGATTGAAGTATTCGAGCTTCACGATGATCTTCGCAGCGGCGCCGACCTCTTTTTCAACGTTTACCGCCTCCACGAGCGGCGTGTTTCCTATGAGTCCGAGTGTTCCTTTATATACGTTTGCCATTGTTTTTCTCCTTTCATCAAAGCGATGCGAAACCGTTCTCAAGGTCCGCGATAATGTCGTCTATGTGTTCCGTGCCGATGGAGAGACGGATCGTGCCGTCGTGGATGTCCTGTTCTTCGAGTTCTTCATGAGAGAGCTGGGAGTGGGTCGTCGTCGCCGGGTGGATAACGAGGCTCTTGACGTCAGCCACGTTTGCGAGAAGCGAGAAAATCTTAAGGTTATCTATAAATCTCCACGCCTCGTCGCGTCCGCCTTTGATGTCGAATGTGAATATCGACGCGCCGCCGTTCGGAAAATATTTCTCGTAGAGCGCGTGCTGGGGGTGATCCGGGAGCGAGGGATGATTGACCTTTGCCACCCTCGGGTGGTTCGCAAGATATTCCACTACCTTCTTCGTGTTCTCCGCGTGCCGCTCGAGGCGGAGCGAGAGAGTCTCGATCCCCTGAAGAAGGAGAAACGCGTTGAACGGAGAGATAGCGGCTCCCGTGTCGCGAAGGAGTATCGCGCGGATGTACGTGACGAACGCCGCCGGTCCCGCCGCCGCGGTAAAGGCGACGCCGTGATAGCTCGGGTTGGGAGCGGCTATATTCGGATACTTTTCCGGAATCCAGTTGAATTTACCGGAGTCAACGATGACGCCGCCGAGGGTCGTTCCGTGTCCGCCGAGGAATTTCGTCGCCGAGTGGACGACGATATCCGCGCCGTGCTCGATGGGTCTTATGAGGTACGGCGTGCCGAACGTGTTGTCTATCACGAGCGGTATCCCGTGCGAGTGGGCTATCTCCGAGAGCGCGTCGATATCGGGAATGTCGCTGTTCGGATTGCCGAGCGTTTCGATAAATATCGCTCTTGTATTCGGCTTGATCGCCGATGTCACCTCATCAAGGTCGTGGACGTCGACGAAAGTCGTTTCGATCCCGTACTGGGGGAGCGTATGGGCGAGAAGGTTGTAGCTTCCGCCGTAAATCGTCTTTTGCGCGACTATGTGGCCGCCTGACGCCGCGAGCGCCTCTACCGTGTAGGTGATGGCGGCGGCTCCGGACGCGAGCGCGAGCGCGGCGACGCCGCCTTCAAGCGCCGCGACCCTCTTCTCAAGGACGTCCTGGGTCGAGTTTGTAAGTCTTCCGTAGATGTTGCCGGGGTCGGCAAGACCGAAGCGCGCCGCCGCGTGGGCGGAGTTATGGAAGACGTAGCTTGTCGTCTGGTATATCGGGACCGCGCGGGAGTCCGTAGCCGGATCCGCCGTTTCCTGACCCACGTGAAGCTGAAGCGTTTCAAATTTATATTCCGACATTTTTATACCTCTTTATCCTTCTTTTTTTCGGGGTGTCGCTCGTAGTAGTTCTCGAGCGCGGACTGTATCGCCTCCTCCGCGAGGACCGAACAGTGCATTTTATAATCCGGAAGCCCGTCGAGAGCTTCCGCGACAGCTTTATTCGTCAGCGCCGCCGCTTCGGACACCGGACGACCTTTTATGAGTTCCGTCGCCATGGAGCTCGAAGCGATGGCGCTTCCGCAGCCGAAGGTCTCAAACTTCACGTCCTCGATTATATCGTTTTCTATCTTCAGATACATCTTCATAATGTCGCCGCATTTCGCGTTGCCGACCTCGCCGACGCCGTCCGCGTTCTCGATAACGCCGACGTTACGCGGATTTCTGAAATGATCCATAACTTTTTCGCTGTACAGTGCCATATTTTCCTCCTTACAGTATATGCTGTTTTTGTCCGTTCACAAGGTCGCGCCAGACGGGCGAAAAGCTTCTGAGATAAGCGACGACCTCCGTCACCGACTTTATGACGTAATCTATCTCGTCATCCGTGATGTCGGGCGACGGCGTGAGACGGAGCGAGCCGTGCGCCACGTCGTGTACCCTGCCTATCGCGAGGAGAACGTGGCTCGGGTCGAGCGACCCGGACGTACAGGCGGAGCCGGACGACGCCGAGATACCGCGGTCGTCGAGGAGAAGAAGAAGGCTCTCGCCCTCGATGCCCTCGAAACAGAAGTTGACGTTTCCGGGCAGGCGGCGAGCCGCGTCGCCGTTCAGCGCCGAATGAGGGATCTTTGAGAGTCCCGCGATCATTCTGTCTCTCGCCCTCGTCAGAGCGCACGCGTCGCGCGCCATATTCTCTATCGATTCGTCGAGCGCCTCCGCCATCGCGACGATTCCGGCTACGTTCTCGGTGCCCGCGCGGCGTCCGCGCTCCTGCGCGCCGCCCTCGATGAGGTTTTGAAGCCTCACTCCGCGCTTTGCGTAAAGGAAGCCGACGCCCTTCGGTCCGTGGAATTTGTGCGCCGACGCCGAGAGCATATCGACGTTGTCGTCCGAGACGTTGACGGGAATATGCCCGACAGCCTGCACCGCGTCCGTGTGGAACGGCACGCCGCGCTCACGGCAGATACGTCCGATCTCCTTTACCGGCTGAAGCGTGCCTATCTCGTTGTTCGCGTACATCACCGTCACAAGACAGGTGTCGTCGCGGAGCGCGGAGGCGACGTCGCGAGCGTCGACGACGCCGTCCTCCCCCACTCCGACACGGGTCACCTCAAACCCTTCTTTTTCAAGCCTCTCCAGCGTGTGAAGCACCGCGTGATGCTCTATCGCCGTTGTAACTATGTGCCTTTTATTCTTTCTCGCGCCGACGGCGGCAGACGTTATCGCCTGATTGTCCGCCTCGCTCCCGCCGGACGTGAATATTATCTCTTTCGCCTCGGCGCCAATCGCGAGAGCGACGCGCCGCCTCGCCTCCTCGAGCGCCTCCTTAGCCCTCTGCCCTTCCGAATAGAGGCTCGAGGGATTTCCGTAAATATCATATATATAAGGCATCATCGCGTCGACGGCGCGACGGCTCATCTTCGTTGTAGCTGCGTTGTCCGCGTAAATTTTCATCGCTGTCCCTCCTGTTGTCTGAATTATACTCCTATTCGCCTACTATGTCAATAGGTAATTTGTATAAAAAACTTCTCCGCCCTCTTGATTTACCTATTTACCTTGTGGTATAATAGGTAAAAAGAATGACGACGGAGGTGCTGTATGATCTCGACAAAAGGACGCTACGCGCTGCGCGTAATGATAGACCTCGCGGATCACCGCGAGTGCGCGGCGATACCGCTCAAAGATATCGCAGAGAGACAGGACATATCGAAAAAATACCTTGAAATCATCGTGAAAGACCTCGTCCGCGCCGGGCTTGTAAAGGGCTCGAGCGGAAAGGGCGGAGGATATCACCTCACGAAGGCGCCGGAGGAGTACACCGCGCTCGAGATAATCGAAGCGTCGGAGGGGCCCGTCGTCACCGTCGCCTGCCTCGGTCCCGACGCCGAGCCCTGCCCGAGAGCCGCCGAGTGCAAATCGCTCCCGATATGGGAACAGCTCGACGCGATAACGCACGACTTTCTGAAATCAAAAAAACTGTCCGACATTATGTGAAATATCAAACAAATATTAAAAACGATCATGTCCGACAAAGCAGGCTGATAATACTCGTCAGTCTGCTTTTTAATATATCGAAATTAAAATATTTTTATCAAAAATTGACTTTTCTGCATTTTGAATCGTTTTATTATTGAAAGGGGTGGAGCTTACGAATAACAAGAAGCAATACATCTCCTCTGATATCGAACGCACAATCGACGTTTACGGCGATATGTTGTTCCGGATATGTTACATAATTCTGAAAAGCAGGTTTGATGCCGAGGACGCAGTTCAAGAAACTTTTATCAAATTCTTTCAAAAAGCTCCAGATTTTGTTTCTGAAGAACATAAAAAAGCCTGGCTTATCAAAGTCGCCACAAACAAAAGCCGCGATATTTCAAAAACCCGGAAAAGCCATAACTTTATTGACGTTGAAACTGTAGCTGAGCAGTCTCGGGAAGAAGATTATACATACGTGACCGACGCTTTGATGAGCCTGCCGGACAAGTATAAAACCGTTCTTTACCTTCATTACGTGGAAGGATATAAGTCCGCAGAAATTGCAAAGATAATCGGAAAAACCGATTCCGCAGTAAAGATGCGTCTCAAAAAGGGCAGGGAATTATTGAAAGAAAAGCTAGAGGAGAGGCACAATGGATGACATATTTGACGCAATTTCCACCGCAATAAATAAGATTGAGATGGGAGACGCCATGAAACGCAGAATAACAAACGCGTGTATCGAAGCGGTGGAGGACCGTTATCGCGAAAAAAGGATGATACCCGGACTAAAACGAACACTTGCAATAGCTATAGTCTTAGCCCTTTTAGCAGGAGCGGCGGTCTCGGGCTTTGCGCTCGCACGGCATTTGTTTTACTTTACCGACAATGATCCGCATGTTGATTTTTCGCTTTTACCCAATAACAGCGTCGATACCGATAATAATATGAGCACAGATGAAGAGGGAAAGCTGATTTTCACCGTAAACGGCTTTGCAGGCGATGCCCAAAGAGGATATATAGAGGTTTCCATTATGAGAAGCGACGGCGGCGTTATAGCCGAAGCGGAGGAAGGCAGATACATATCGCGATGTGATTTCACAGGAAATCGGCTTGAATTTGAAGACGGTCACATAATGGAACTTCCGGGATATATAATGCTCAACGACACGAACGACTGCTGTTATCATCTTGAATGCATCTTCATGTTCAACGAGATAAACAGAAAATACCTTGGTAAAACCGCAAAGTTATATCTCGGCGAAATGACCGTAACACATAGCCTTGACGAATATAAAGATAAACCGCTTGACAGATATATCGGCTCTTATGACGAGTCTTTCGCGGCTTTTGATGAACCGGTGCAAATAAAGCTCGATATAATTGACAACACGGTTTCATTCGATATAGATGATTTTTCGATATTGGACGGCGGAATGGTATTCAAATACGGACAGATCACCGCGACTTCCGTCACACTATGGTGCGACTGGACGCTCAGAGGACCGGTTTATGAACTTCAGCCGCTAATGGCTGATGCGTATTTGATTTGCGGCGATGAAAAAATACCGCTCGGCAGCAAGACCGGAGGCGGCACCATGCCAAATGAGGACTACTCGCTGATACAATGGCTCTCGGCGACTGTGATCGACCCGGAGAGCGTCGACGCAATTTACTTCGACGGAAGATTGATCGACGTAAAAAATCATATAACTAATTGATAACGGGGGTGATTCCAATGGTTTAGTAAAGATATTATTTACCATTCTACAAAAAATATTATAAAGGAAAAGAGGAAAAGAGGAAAATGAAAACAGAAAAGATTATCGTAAAAAAGACAATTGCTCTTATGTTTACAGTTATGTTCTTAGTGTCAATGATTTTGGTTGTATACGCAGCTAACAACATTGATACTGCTTATAACTATTCTTTTTCAAATAATTCCGCGATAACGGTTGCACGAGCAAAAACTGACTCTTCCAGTTGTTACATGAATTATAATTCCGGGTCTATCTCATACACTGCACAAGCACTCGGTATGCCTCAAGAAGAAGGACCGGTCGCAGATGATGTGTCTGCCGGATATCATTATTCATTTACATTAGCACACGAAAGACGGTTTATGTACAATTATGCATACGAATGGGGTTACCCGTATCTTTGCATCGGCGCTTCTTGTTCAACAAACGGCGTCGCTTCAGGGTTGTGGAGCCCTGATAGTGTATATGAATACGGAGTGCTGCCAGAGTCCGATTTCATTCAATAACTGTTTCGCCGGCGGCAAAAACCGCCGGCGAATTAAAAATCAAGATTTTACTTAAAAACTATAGAAAAAATGAAAACTAAGCTAATATTCGCTATACTTCTAATTATAATGGCAGTTTTTGCTGCAAGGTTTTTAATTCCGATTCTTAAAGCAAATTATTATAAATTTGAGCAAGAAATCGAAAACGCCGGAAGAGAGTTGACGGAAGAAAAAAACGGATCGAATAAAGACGCTGAAACAAAAAGAATAGTTGATAAACCCCAAAAAACATCCGATACTGATGATAAAAAACAAAACTCTTCTCCCGTGTCTGATCCTTATAACGAGTATTATCAAAAATCCACTAAGGAAGCGGAACATAGTATATACGCCGAATTTTCAAAACAGAAACTATCCAATATTGAATATATTTATCAGCGTGACAAGTCAAATGACACTTCAATGAATTGGATGAATATAAGAGGCATTCAAATTGCTTACAGGATAACCGGCGCAAAGTATTATGACAGATGCCCTGAACTCGAAGGAGATAAAGCATTGATGCTTCAACCGGTTGAATCGGATATGGTTGACAATTATAAATACTTGTTGATTGACGTCGAAATAGATAATGATTCTGAAGAGATAATACTCGATTTGCCTGTAAATGGTTTTTACGTATGGCTTATTAACAATAATATGACTGTATACGGATGCTCTTTGCTATATTGCACTTATCAACCGGGCCTCGACACCCATGTATATTTTAAGGATTCACTCAATCCCGGGGACTCAATAAAGACATCGCTTTTATTCTATGCGCCTTTCGGGGGAGAATTTGAAAACTATGATATGTTTCTTTTATCTAATCCAAACGGTTCGGCAGACTATTCGCCTGATCTTTGCAGTTTGATTCCATTGAGATCAATAGAAATGAGTGAATGTTATGAAACGATTAATTAATATCGAAATAAAAAGAATTCTGAGTAATAAACTATTCTGGATCACGTTATTTATCGGATGTGTTATTTCAGTATCGCAATACTTTCTTAATGTTCTTCCATGTGTCAAATATCTGGACGTATATAAAAACGAGGCTTTTGGCGGGATGTGTCCACACACTTGGTATGAAAAATGGATAGGCGGCGAGTGGTATACATCTCAATCATATATTCTTTTTTTGATTATTCCAATATTAGCGGCTACACCGTGCGGTATTTCACTTGCCAAAGATAAAAAAACAGGATTTCAATATCAGCTATTTATAAGAGAAAAAAAGAACAGATACTATGCGTCAAAGTACATTGTATCGTTCATTTCGGGAGGAATTGCAGTTCTTCTTCCTTTATTTTTGAATTTATGGCTCAGCATATTAACGTTACCATCGATTATTCCCGACCCGGCTACCGGAACGTCGATGATAACAGATAATATGATGCTTTCAAGCTTGTATTTTACTCATCCGAACCTTTACATTCTAATATATTTTTTATTGATTTTTGCATTTTCTGGTTTGTTTTCTGTTTTTTCCCTTGTAATAGGTGAAATGACAAAAAGTCAATTTATGTCCACGATTTTTCCGTTTATGACTTATGCGTTTATCCACTTTGTTTTTGACATCATGCATATACCTCAATATTCACCTTTTTGCTATTTATCTCCTACTCCCCGGATAACAGGCATTACTCCGCAAATTATTATTTTCGAATTCCTAATTCTTTTATTGTCAACGGGATGCGCGCTTTTCTTTTACTCACGTAAAAATGAGACGATTGACTAAACACAATGATAAACATAATTATTAACGATATAAAAAATTCGTTCAAAAAAAATAAGTTTAAGTATTTAGCGTTTTTTTTAGTGACTGCGACTATTTATTCATTTTTCATTTCAGAGTGCCAATCAATGAAAGTTGCCGGAATTATTGACGAAAACCCGTCGATTTCAGATGCACTGATACACATCCTTCGTGGTGAATACAGGTATGACCCGGGCTTTAAGGAACCGTTTAAAATACCGGCTTCATGGCTCGCAATACAACTGTTTATTACTTTTTCAATCGGAAAGTACAGTACCGATGAAATGTCAGGAATCGGTCAGCAATTATTGATAAGATCATCTAAAAAGCGCAAATGGTTCTTTGGTAAAATAGCCTATTGCTTTTCAGTAGTATTATCATACTACTTGATCATAATAGCCGTGATTTTGTTTGGAACACTTCTCGGGCTGACAAGATGCGATATAAGCTTAACGGGAATCGTAAGCTATAATCTTAACGAAATCAACTATGAATCACAAGTTTTAATTGATTCAAAATCCTTGCTAATGTACGTTATAGTCTTGCCGGTCTTTACATCCTTTGTCATTTCGGTTTGTCAAACTCTACTGACAATAATATTTCGACCAATTGTCGGGTTTATATCAATTATTTGCTATCAAGTTCTCTCCGCCTATTTTTCATTCCCGTTTCTTATAGGCAGTTATTCTATGTTATTGCGAAGCAACATATGTACTTATAACGGTTTTTTATTTTCAGATGCTATTATTACAGAATTGATTGTTTTATTTGTTGTTATATTGATTTTGGTCATAAAATTAAGAAAAATCGATTACTTACCGAGGTCATAAAAATGAATATAGAAATAAGAGAATATACAAAGATTATTCGCAAAAAAACGATACTGGACAATATAAATTTAACCTTGAGCGGGGGGAAAATATACGGGTTGCGCGGCGTTAACGGAAGTGGAAAAACGATGTTGATCCGGGCTATTTGCGGACTGATTTATCCTACAAAAGGATTCATTACAATAAACGGAAAGAAATTGGGGGAAGACATATCTTTTCCGGAAAGAGTCGGAGCCCTCATAGAATCCCCGGCTCTGCTTCCTGAATATTCGGCATACAACAATTTAAAACTGATAGCATCAATAAAAGGGACAGCAACAAATGACGAAATAATAAATGCCATTAAAAATGTTGGCTTGGATCCTTTTAGCAAGAAAAAATTCGGAAAGTTCTCCCTCGGAATGAAACAGAAACTCGGTATAGCAGCAGCTATTTTCGAATCGCCTGATTTGGTGCTGTTGGATGAGCCCTTCAATGCCTTAGACGAGGAGAGCATTGTAAATATTAAGGAAATAATCAGAGATATGAAATGTGAAAATAGAATTATTATCCTTTCATGTCACGATAGGTCCTTGCTTGACGACATTTCGGATGAAACAATTGAGATGAAAGGCGGTAAAATATATGAAAACAACTAAAAAGCCGCTTATAATCTTTGCGATTATATCTCTTGTTTTTGCAATTGCTTTCAGCGTAATTCGGTATAAGATAATAAACGAAAAGTATCCGCAAAAAATCATAAACCGATACGATATCGGAGAAACAATGATATATAAAGATTATGCTTTTGATATCGTTCAGACAAAGATGATGAAGTATTGGGACTTTAAAAAGGAATACAACTATAAAGACACTTATGGGTTGGAGGTTTATGTGGACGAGAATGAAACACACGTTTTCATTTTGACTATGTCAATAACAAATCTGAAAAACGAAGAATCACCGATGCCTTTTTGCGGATACTTCTCCTTACAAACCAATAGCGGTTATTCAACAAATCTGGACCTATTGATGATGAAAAACTTTTTTTATAACGAGGATATGTCACAAATCGTTGATGATTTAATGCCTTATGAATCACGGACAATTATTATCCCATATACAATTGACGCTCATTACCTTGACGTTTATGACGGCGTCATACTTAATCAAGACAGTTTCAGCTATGTTATTAGTTTATATCCTGAAAAAAACTATTTTGATTTATAAGTGATCATATGAAAAGTGCGTAAAAGATATTAAAATACCGACCGGAACGGTAAAATCTTGTTCCGGTCGGTATTTGACGTTTATTTTAATCTTCGTTCGCTTCCTTAAGTAATCTCTGCTCCGCCTCGTAGCACCAGAGCTCGTTGTGACGGCGGCAGATCTCGTCGAGGTCGCGGAAAAGCTCCGCGTGAGGTCCGCCCTCAGCCGCCGCTTTGCCGAAGTCGGCGATGGCGGTGAGAGGAAGGGTTATGTGCGTGTAGATCAGCTTCTTTCCGCCGGGGATGTTCGGCAGATTCAGCGTCGTCTCGGCGTCGGCGTTCAGTCCTCCGACGTGGGTTATCATTCCCGCGGGGTGTATCGCGCCGGACTCCATCAGGGAAAGAGCTTCCTTCATATCGTCCGTGTTGCCGCCGCTCGTGCCGACGACGTGGGTCGCGGCGTAGTGAACGTTGTAGAAGTTGAACTCCGCGGAGAACGCGGGGTTTGTGGGACCGGCGAAGAAGTTGAGGCAGCCGTCGCGGGCGAGGATGCCGTCGGCGGTCTCGACGACGCTCTTTACGGGAGCGTAGACGAAAATGTCGTTGAATCCGACGCCGCGTGTCATTTCCTTCATATACGCGACCGGGTCGTCGATCGACGCCGTGTTGAGATAGACAAGCTTCGTACCGTGGCGCGCGGCTTCCTCAACTGTGAGGAGGCTCGCCGCCCTCTCGAGGCGCTCGTCGTTTATATCGGTCACAACGAGAAGGGCCGGCGCTCTGCCGCCGTGGATGGCGTAGTCCGCGGCGCCGAGTCCCATCGGTCCCGCTCCCGCGAGGATCGCCATATTTCCGCCCTCGACCGTGCCCATATGGTGAACGTACGTGCCGGGCTTGACGTGGTAGTTAGCGTGGAACGCGCCGACGATACAGCTCATCGGCTCGGAGAGGCTTCCCCAGAAGAAAGCGTCGCCGTTGTATTTGAGAAGACAGCCGCACTCCATGACCTCGTTCGGGATTATGACGTAGGTCGCGCCGCCGCCTATGTTGCGGTACGAATAACCGGGCGCGGCGAGCGTGCCCTTGTAGTTCAGCGCCGGCTGGATCGTGAAGCGGTCGCCGGGGGCGAAATCGCCCTGCCATTTGGAGCCGACTTTAAGTATCTCGCCGCAGAACTCGTGTCCGAGTATGACCGGGTTTTCCGCGACGTTGTCGGGGACTCTCTTGTGATCCTTGCCCTGAAGCGCCGCCTTGTGGCTCGACATACATATCGAGTCGCAGATGACCTTGGCGAGGATCTCGTCCTCACCCATTTCGGGGAGCTCGAACTCCTCCGTGCGTATGTCGTTTTTGCCGTAAAGCCTCGTGGCTCTTGTTTTCATATCGTCACCTTCTTAGTATCTTATATCGGTGAATCCGACTTTTTTCTTTACCTTGCCGAGCGTTCTCGCGGCGGCGCGGGCTGCCTCCGAGGCGCCCTTCGCCATTATCTCCTCGAGATACTTCTTATCGGCGGAAAGACGGGCGAACTCCCGTCTTACACCCTCGAGAGAGTCGGCGACAGCCTCTCCTACCGCAAGTTTGAAGTCGCCGTAGCCGCGTCCGTCGAACTCGCGCTCGATCTCGTCGAAGCTCTTGCCCGTGACCGCGCCGTAGATCGACATCAGGTTTTCTATCCCCTCTTTGCCCTCTCCGCGGCGCACCTCGCACCCGGAGTCCGTGACCGCTCTCTTGAACTTTCTGACGATCGTGTCGCGGTCGTCGAGAATGCGGATGACCGCGTTCTCGTTGGGGTCTGATTTGCTCATCTTCTTCGACGGCTCCGCGAGCGACATTATCTTCGCCGAGGTCGTCGGGATGTACGGCTCCGGCACGACGAAGACGTCGCCGTAGACGCCGTTGAAGCGGTTCGCGATATCGCGCGAGAGCTCAAGGTGCTGTTTCTGGTCGACGCCGACGGGGACCAGCTCCGTCTGATAGAGCAGGATGTCAGCCGCCATTAAAGAAGGATATGTGAAAAGACCCGCGTTTATATTGTCCGCGTTCTTCGCGCTCTTGTCCTTGAACTGAGTCATGCGGGAGAGTTCTCCGAACATCGTGTAGCAGTCGAGGATCCATGCGAGCTCGGCGTGAGCGGGGACGTGGCTCTGTACGAAAAGCACGTTTCGTTCCGGGTCGAGACCGCACGCCATATAAAGCGCGAGCGTGTCGTACGTGCGGCGGCGAAGCTCCGCGGGGTTCTGCCTTACCGTTATCGCGTGCATATCGACGACGCAGTAATAGCATCTGTATTCGTCGGAGAAAGCCGAAAAATTCTTTATCGCCCCGAGGTAGTTGCCGAGCGTCAGCGAGCCCGACGGCTGTACTCCGGAGAAGACGACTTTTTTGTCCTGAAACATATCATACCTCTCGAATGGTTATCTATCATATAAGTATACTATCATTTTTTCAGTCTGTCAATCGGAATAAGTCCTAAAGAAAAACGTATTTTACCCGATTTTTCTGCCTCTGAAGCTCCTCATCATATCCGCGCCCTCGCCGCGGCGCGGCGTCTTGGCGACGGAGAGGACGAAGGCGCACTTCGCCCCGTTTTTGAGAAGTATCGTCTGACAGGCGGACATCGTGGAGCCGCTCGTGACGACGTCGTCCACTATGACGAACTTGCCGCCCTTGACGTCGGCGCCCCTCTTCATTGAATACGATCTCGCCGCGTTCTTCACTCTCGCCGCGGCGCCGAGCGTCTTTTGCGCCTTTCCTCCGCGGTGACGGAGAACGGGCGAGAATGTCATACCGGTATATTCGGCGACGAGCTTTGCCAGGCTCTTTGCCTGATCCTTGCCGAACATGAGAACGCTGCGCGGACGGCGCGGAGGAAAGGTCACGCGCCACTCCTTCGCCGCCTCTCCCGACTCGGCGAAGAGAGATAATATCTCGCGGGAGAGCTCGCGGGCGAAAAATATCTCCGCTTCCCTGTCTGACGAATATTTAAGACCTTTTATAAGCTTTTTCGCCGTTGGGTTTTCGGGCGAATAAAAGAGGATCGAGCGCATCGTCCTGCCGAGCTCGCGGCAGTAATAGAGTTCTCTCGTACTGCAGACGCAGACGGGAGCGGTCATTTTGCAGAACGGGCATCTTCGCTCCCGCTCCTCGGCGTATTTTTCAAGGCACTCGGGGCAAAGTGTCGCCGCTCTCCTTGTCACCGCGCCGCACGCCGGACAGCGGTGGACGGCGAGACGCTCCGATATACGCCTCAGCGTTTTCAGCATTCGTCGAACCTCGCAAGATATTTTATGAAAAGACCGACCTCGGCGGGAACGCCGGTGATCACGGCGTCCTCGTGCTTCACGCGTATCGGCTCCGTACCGTCTTCACGAAAGACGAGACGAAGGGTGATTTTCCCGCCCGATACGGCAAAGGAGCAAAAGACCCCGGACAGCGAACAGAGGTAGTGAAGAATGTTCGAGCGCGCGGCGACGCGCGGATACGCCTCTCCTATCAGTTCCGGCGAGAAATCGCCGAAAAGGCGGCCCGCGGGTGTAACGGCGCGGCATGTGAAAGTGACGGCGGCGTCCGACTCGCCGCGCTCGACCTTAAGCATTGCCTCGCCCTCCGACGACAGTTCGGAAACGACGGAATAGGCGACGGCGAGGGTCCTGACGGCGAGCGTCACCTCGGAAACCTGTATCAGAACTTCTCCGACCGGCAGCGACGTCGCGCATCTGAGGTTCTTTATACCAAGCGTCCGAGCCTCCCTGACGACGGCGAGCGCCGCGCTCTTGACGTCGAGCACGGACGGAGTCGACGACGCGACGGCGCCGTATACGCGCTCCGTCTCGTTGTTGACGTAAAGCGCACCCCGACCTCCGGAAAAACGCGGCGGCGCAACTATGCTGCGAAAGGACTGCGAGGAGAGCATTTCTCTCTTGTTTTTATAAAGGAAAAACTGCCCGAAATTCATACCGAAGAATCTCCTCGGTATAACGAGCGCCCAACTGAATTCACGGCTTTTTATTATCCTTGCCACGGTGTGTCCCGCGTTCTGTCGGTGTATCAACGCCCTTACCTCGTGAGCGTCGTCGGGCGGCAGATGCTCCCTTAAGTCGTCGCCGCGGCGAAGCGTCGAGCGCGAGCGCGCCGCGCCGTTCATCTCGACGAGCGCGAGGTCCTCCCCGCTGAACAGTACGGGAGCGGATAGATCCGCGCATCCGGACGAGGAGGTTATAAGCTCCGTAACAAGGGTGTCTTCGAGTCCGTTCATTTTATCCTCCGTCAGTCGGATGATGCAGTGTCTTCGGTCTCTTTTTCGGTCAGCGAATAGGATTTCAGCTTCGACGCGTAGTCGCTCCCGGCGTCGGTGCGCGCCGTCACGAAGGCGACGTTCGCGGGCTTGAAGGAAGAAAAGGTCGCCGCGGCGCTCCTTATCTCCTCAAGCGTGCCGCCGCCCGTTACCGCCAGCGCGGAGTATACCGATACCGACTTTTCGTAAGTTTTGTAGAACTCCTTCACGGCGTCCGCCGTGTAGATCCCGCGGTCGGAAAAGTCGAGCGCGAAGAAGTCGGAGTAGCGGAACATTATCTCAAGCGCGCTCGTAGCCTCCGCGTCGCCGACAGCAGACGGGTCTATCACGAGCCCGACGTCGCACTCGGGAAAGTCGCGCCTTATCTCCCCGACGATACCGTAAACCGATATCGCAACGGCGGGCGTCAGGTCGCCCCTCGCGGCGCCGTCGATTATTATTTCCGAAAAGCCGAGCGAGCAAAGTTCGCGTATCACCGCGCGGTCAAGCTCGTACGAAACCGCGTTTGCGGCGTCCGCAACGTCAATATACGCGGCGCTGCGCATGCCGAGAGACTCAGCCTCGGCGAGCGCCTCCGCTATGATACCCGGCGACACGACGGCGTCCGACGGCGTAAGATGCGCTATGGCGTACGCCTCCTCGGAGGCGAAGGAATAATTCCCGTCCGCGCCCTTCGCGCTGAAAACGACGCCCGTGTAACCCGCCGTCTTAAGATTTGAAACGAATTTTCTCGCCGACGCGGCGTCGGGGCACCCTTCGAGGTCGAGATATCCGAATACCGCCGCCATCTCCGACGCGGCGCGGTCGTTCTTTTTGAAGTCGTACCCCGTGTCGTCGGGCTTCTCCTGCTTGTTTACGATTTCTTCTATCGGGTCGTGAGATATCGGCGCCTCCTCGAGCTTTTTCTTCAAATGGTTCCCGAGCAAAAGCGCAAACGTCACCGACAGTATGACCGCCGACGCGATTATCACGATATTTATAATGAGCCTCTTCTTGTTCGCCTTTCTCCGGCTCTGGCTCTTTTTTCCGCTGTAACCGTAATATTTCATATAAATCCCCTCTTTGGGAATATTTTTTTACAGTATACCATATTTTTACCGTTTTGTACAGATATAAAAAAGTGAGCGCGAAAAATCTTGACACCCGCCTCGCGCTGTGGTATAATAAACCGCACGGTGGGATATGGTGTAGTGGTAACACACAGGACTTTGACTCCTGTATCGTAGGTTCGAACCCTGCTATCCCAGCCATGCAAAAGGGCGATGCGTAAGCATCGCCCTTTTGCGTGGCTGGGAACGATGTGTTCCGCCACGGCGGAACACATCACATCACTTTGCGGCATAGCCGCAATACATCACTGTTCGCGAAGCGAACTGCATCACTTGCGCCAACGGCGCAAACTTCACGTCCGATTTCACTCTTGCAAAACTGCAACATATATGATAAAATAATATGATAAATATATACCAATCGGGTTTAAGATATGGAAAAACACAAATTATCGGAATATACCGAGGCGCTCTCCCGCGACGGGCTTCTCGTCGACGCGGACGGATTTGATGACAAGCTGATCGACGGGCTGACCTACGACACGAGAGAGATGGTCCCCGGCGCGATCTTTATTTGCAAGGGCGTACATTTCAAGCCGGAGTACGCAGATGATGCGGCAAACGCCGGAGCGGCGGCTCTCGTCGGTGAGAAAAGATACGAAACGTCGGCACCCTTTATCACCGTGACGGACGTAAGACGCGCCATGGCGACGCTGTCAAGGCTCTTTTTCAACGACGCGCCGCGCCGCGTCACGTCGGTCGGCATCACCGGCACGAAGGGCAAGAGCACGGCGGCGTACTATCTTCGCGCGATACTTGACGATATGATGAGGGACGAGGGGCGACCCGACGTCGCCGTCATCTCGTCGATCGACACCTACGACGGCGTCGAAAAATTCGAATCTCACCTCACGACCCCGGAGGTCGTCGAGGTCTACCGTCACTTTGCCAACGCCGAGGCGTCCGGCATCTCGCACCTCGTGATGGAGGTCTCGAGCCAGGCGCTGAAATACGGGCGTACCGCGGGGATCAAGTTCGACGTCGCCTGCTTTATGAATATCGGCGTCGACCACATCAGCCCCGCCGAGCACAGCGATTTTGAAGACTATTTCTCATCGAAGCTCAAAATATTCGACTCCTGCCGCGTCGCCTGCGTCAACACCGACTCCGATTTTGCGGACAGGATATTTTCCTACGCCGACGGCAAGTGCCGCGTCGTGACCTTCGGCTCTCACGAGACGGACGACGTATACTGCAGGAGGATCGAGACCGTGGACGGCGGTATTCTTTTCGACGTCAGGACTCCCGACTTCGAGGGAGAACTTGAGATAACGATGCCGGGCATCTTCAACGTATCGAACGCGCTCGCCGCCATCGCCATGAGCCACGTCCTCGGCGTGCCCGAAAAGTACGTGAGGAGCGGACTTCTCCGCGCGAGAGCGGGAGGCAGGATGCAGACCTACAAGAGCGCGGACGGACGCGCCGTCGCCATCGTCGACTACGCTCACAACGAGATGAGCTTCAAGGCGCTCTACGATTCCGTCAAGGTCGAGTACCCCGGAAGAAAGATAATTTCCGTCTTCGGCTGCCCGGGTGGGAAGGCGTATCTTCGACGCCACGACCTCGCAGCCGCCGCGGACGAGAACTGCGACTATATAATCATCACCGAAGAGGATTCCGGCGAGGAGCCCTTCGATAACATCGCCCGCGACGTCGCCGCGAACATCGAAAAATGCGATTTCGCTATAATCGAGGACAGGGGCGAGGCGATAAGACGCGCGCTGACGGAAATAACGGACGAGCCGCGCGTCGTGCTCATCACGGGCAAGGGCGAGGAAACGAGGCAGAAGCGCGGGACTCTCTACGTCGACTGTCCCTCCGACGTCGAATACACGAAACGGACGCTTGAAGAATACGACCGCGCCGTCCTCGCGGTAAACTGACAGGAGATATTATCTATGTGCGGATTTGCAGGATTTTTTGATACGGATGCCGTCGCTTACGACCGAACCGCGGTCCTTGAGGAGATGAGCGAGGCGATAGCCCACAGAGGTCCCGACAGCGCGGGCTCTTACGAGGACGGCGCGGTCTCCCTCGGCTTCAGGAGGCTCAGCATCATCGACCTCGCGGGCGGCGACCAGCCCATCGTCACGGAGGACGGACGGTACGTCATCGTCTTCAACGGCGAGATCTACAACCACCGCGAGCTAAGGGCGGAGCTTGAGGAAAAACACGGAATAAAGTTCAGAACGAATTCGGACACGGAGTCGATAATCCGCGCGTACACGGTATACGGCGAGCGCACGGCGTCGCGCCTCCGCGGTATGTTCGCTTTCGTGATTTACGACAGGGAGAAAAACTCTCTCTACGGCGCGAGAGACTACTTCGGAATAAAGCCCTTCTACTACGGAGAGTTCGACGGCGCGCTTCTTTTCGGCTCTGAGATAAAGAGCTTTCTCCATCACCCGAAGTTCAAAAAAGAGGTCAACCCCGACGCGCTGAAGATGTACCTCGAATTTCAGTACTCCCCTCTCAAGGAGTCGATCTTCAAGGGCGTGTACAAGCTGACGCCGGGTCACTATTTCAAATACGAAAACGGGAAATTCGAGGAGTTCGAATACTTCAAGCCGACCTACGACCCGAAGAGCCGCTCGTTCGACAACGCGGTGAAGCTCATTGAAGAGACTGTCGCGGAATCCGTGAAGTATCATGAGATCGCCGACGTCGAGGTGGGCGCGTTTCTCTCCGGCGGCGTCGACTCGAGCTACATCGTCTCCGACGCGAAGCCCGTACACACTTACTCCGTCGGCTTCAAGGTCGAGGGCTTTGACGAGACCGGCTACGCCTCGGAGCTCTGCCGCATTCTCGGCATCAACAACGAGATGAAGGAGATAACGCCGGACGAATTCTTCGAGGCGCTGCCCGCGGTCCAGTACCACTCGGACGAGCCTCACGCGAATCTCTCCGCGGTTCCTCTTTACTACCTTTCCGAGCTTGCGCGGCGCGACGTCAAGGTCGTGCTCAGCGGCGAGGGCGCGGACGAATTCTTCGGCGGGTACGACTGGTACATCCAGAGCGGCGCGTCGAAGTTCTACAAGAAGCTCCCGATGGGGCTTCGCAAATTCTTCGCCAAGACTCTCGGAAAGATCCCGCAGCGTCATATCCGGAAGTTTTTCACGTCGAACGCCGAGCGCGTCGAGGATACATATATAGGTCAGGCGTTCATAATGGGGGACGATGAGGCAAACGCTATCCTCTCCGACGAATACAGAAGTTCCCTCTCGTACCGCGACGTCACCCGTCCGTACTACGACGAGGTGAAGGGCTGCGACGACTTAACGAAGAAGCTCTACCTCGATATGAATCTGTGGCTTCCTTACGACATCCTTCTCAAGGCGGACAAGATGACGATGGCTCACTCTCTCGAGCTTCGCGTGCCGTACCTCGACCGCGAGGTCTGGGCGCTCGCCCGCACGCTGACGTCGGCGCAAAAGATGAAGGGACGTCACACGAAGCGCGCCTTCCGCGAGGCGGCGAGGAGCGCGATACCCGACGGCTGGGCGCACCGCAAAAAAGCCGGCTTCATGGTACCCTTCCGCGTATGGCTCCGCGATGAAAAATACTCGTCGCGCGTCCGCGAGGTCTTCGAGCGAGACTATACGGAAAAATTTTTCCGCCGCGACGAACTTCTCCGTCTTCTCGACGAGCACGTCTCGGGAGAAAAGAACAACGCGAGGGCTATTTACACCGTATATTCCTTCCTGCTCTGGTACGAGCAGTACTTCGTTATAAGATAAGAGGCGTCATATGAGCAAAACGTTTCTTCCAATCATACTCGGCTCCGACGAGAACGCTTACGGCACCGCGCGTCTTTTTTACGACGCGTACGGCGTAAAGCCGCTTCTCGTCTGCACGAGGCAGCTTATCCCGACCCTTTACAGCCGCCTCTTCACTCTGCGCCGCGTCGAGGGCTTTGACCTCGACGAAGTCTTCGCGCCGGAGATGAAAAAGATACTTGAAGAATTTTCGCCGAAGTACGACGCTCTCGTCGTCGTACCGTGTTCGGACTACTACGCCGCGATGGTTTCGCGCCACGCGAAGGAGTTCGAGGGGCTTATCGCCAACCGCTTCATATCCCCCGAGCTTCTCGACGCGCTCGACACGAAGGACAAGTTCTACGCCCTTTGCGAAAAGCACGGAATGGACTATCCGAAGACCGTCGTTGCGGAGCCGGACGGGAGGATCTCCGCCGTCGAGGATCTCCCCTTTGATTTTCCCATCGTCGTGAAACCGGAAAACTCGAACGCCGTCGAATATCTCCACGCAAAATTCGAGGGCAAGAAAAAGGTGTTCTTCTTCAACGACCGCGAGGAGTACCTTCGCGTAATGGAGAGCATGAACCACTCCGACTACAAGGGAAAGATCATAATCCAGGAATTCATCGAGGGCGGCGACGACGCGATGAGAGTCGTCAACTCCTACTCCGACGCTGACGGAAAGGTCCGCGCGATGGCGCTCGGTCAGCCCGTGCTCGAGGAGTACGCGCCGAAGACCCTCGGCAACTACGCCGCGATAATCTCGCGTCACGACGCCGAGATTTACGGAAAGGTCAAAAAATTCCTTGAGGATATCGGCTACGTGGGTTTCTCGAATATAGATATGAAGTACGACCGCAAAAACGGGCGATGCGTTATGTTCGAGATAAATCCCCGCCTCGGAAGAAGCAGTTACTTCGTCCGCGGCGCGGGTATAAATATGATGAAGGTGATGACAGACGACGCGGTGTTCGGCAAGAGGTGCGATTGCGTTTTCGCCGACGGCGAATCGCTCTGGCTCAACGTGCCGAGATCCGTCGTAAAGAAATACGTCAGTGACGGGGCGCTTCGCGCCGAGGCGAAGCGGCTTGTTAAGGAGAAAAAGTATTACCGCACTCTCGACCGCCCCGCCGAGCCGTCACTTCGACGCTTTCTTTGGATCAAAAGGTACTACATCGGACAGAAAAATAATTTCAAAAGGTATTTCTTTGATAAAGACAAAAAATAAGGACGTATCATGAGAAACGGTAAAAAACTTCTGATACTCGAAGCGCCCGTCAGCGTCGGTTCCCCGACAAGGGGAACGGAGGACGCGTATTCCGCTCTCGTCTCGGACGGTCTTCCGGGCGTTATGGGCGACGCCGCGGTCTTCTCGCCTTACGACGGTGAGAGGTCGGCGAAAGAGACGCTGCACGACGAAAGACTTCGCCACCTTGAGACCGTGATGACGGTATGCCGGGAAAACTACCGACGCACGGCGAAGGCGCTCTCGGACGGTTATATACCCCTGACTCTCGGCGGCGACCATTCGCTCGCTATGTCGTCCGTCGCGGCGGTATCCGAAAAATACGGCGCGGACGGCGTCGCGGTCATATATATCGACGCTCACGCCGACATCAACACGGAGGCGACGTCGCCCTCCGGTATGATACACGGTATGCCCCTCGCCGCCGCGATGGGTCTTTGCACCGAGCGTCTTACCGTCGGGAAGCGCCGCGTAAACCTTTACGGCAAGAACACCTACATCGTGGGCGCTCACAGCATCGACGAGGGCGAATGGGGAATAATCGAAGAACAGGGCGTTCACCTCTACACCGCGGATGAAGTAAAGCGCCGCGGTATTGACGAAGTTATAAACGAGGTCATACGGGCAACGGAGGGAATGCACGTCCACCTCTCCTTCGACGTCGACTCGATACGCGGCGACGAATTTCCGGCGACCGGGTACGCGCTGAAGGACAGTCTGCCGCTTTCCGACGTGGTATACGCGCTCGGCGCGGTTTGGGACGACGTGCCCGTCGTCTCGCTCGACGTCGTCGAGTATAACCCGCGAAGGGACCCCGCCGGCGCCTGCCGCGATATCCTTTTCGATATCTTTTCGATCTTCAAAAGATAATATGGAATCATTACCCGAAAGAAAAAGGCTTCGGTTGAAAGAATACGATTACTCAAATGACGGCGCATACTTTATTACGATTTGTACTAAAGATCGCGAATGTATTCTGTCGCACATTCCCGTAGGGACCGATGCCCACATCGGTCCGCAAAAAACCGTAGGGATCGATGCCCACATCGATCCGCGAAAAACCGTAGGGACCGATGCCCACATCGGTCCGCGAGTCGAATTAACCCAAATCGGCAAAATTGCGGAAAAGTACATACTATCAATGAAATGCGTTGATTGCTATGTAATAATGCCTAACCATATTCATCTAATTATTATTCTGAACAATGACAGCAACAATCAGAATATTTCAAATGCAATCCGTTCATATAAGATATTGGTTTCAAAGGAGATCGGAAAAAGCATTTTCCAATCAAGCTTCTACGATCACATTATAAGAGATTATAATGATTACATGATCAGGGTGAGATACATCCAAGAGAACCCGGTCAAATGGGCGTATGATCCGTATCATAAAGATCTGTGATTGATTATATTGTCGGCGGATCGATGTGGGCATCGATCCCTACGGTTTTTGCGGATCGATGTGGGCATCGATCCCTACTTTATAGGTAGAAAAAACAAAAAGACAACCGCCGAATATCTCACGATATTCGGCGGTTGTCTTTTTTATCCTTTTATCATGTCGAGCATCGCCGTCCTGACCGCGGCGGTGTCGCGGCACATTATGAGGTAGCAGTATTTTCCGACGGAGCCGATCTCGGCGCTCTTTGCGAGCGGAAGATCGGACGGGGAGTAGTTCTTATAAAGATTCACTCTTCCTGCGACGTGCCTTGCGAGGGAGTCCTCGACCTCTCCCGCGCTGCCCTCATCCGCGACCTTTATCACGGCGAGCTCGTATGCGGAGCCCTCCTTAGCGTACGACAGGAAATAGCCGTCCGTCAGATCGTAGTCGACGTCGGAGAGGAAGAGAAAATTATCCTTCGCGTCCTTGTCGGACGAAGAGACGGTGACCATCTCGGGAAATTCGTCCGCCGACAGCATGGATTTTGACAACTCGTACAGGCTGACGTCTTCGGCCGTCTGCGCCGTCTCGCCGCACGAAAAGACGGACAGCGTGAGCAGGCACACGAGAAACGCCGTCAAAACCTTTTTCATTCCGCGTCACCGTCCCAACCGAAGCCGTTTTCCGTATATCCGCCGTCGTCCCACGTCAGATCGCCGAACGACCCGTCGACAGCCTCGTACATTTTTTCGTATTCCTCCTCGGTGAGCTCGCCCGACGGAATGATCGGCCCGTCATCCGGATACTGAACGGTGACGGCAAATATGAATCCCACGTCGGCCGGCACGAACGAATAGTAGAACGAAACGCCGGAGAGCTCGGCGGAAGTCGCCGCTCTGCTCTCTATCTCCGACATCATACCCGAAAGCAGGCTTGCCTCAGGTCCTCCGTAAAGCGCGACGCTGAGTCTCAGATACAAAGACGGCGCCTTTTTGTCAAGGCACTCTCTGAGCATCGACGGAAAAGCGAAAACGTCTTCACATTCGACCGAATTGATATATGCGTAGCAGTATTCGTACTTGTCGGCCGCCGGGAAGAAATCGGTGTTCCAGCCCTGCCCTTCGACCATAATATCGGTCATGTTGAAATGAGAGAACGAGCCGCTGCCAACGTCAGCGTAAACGTCCGTGTGATACCACCCGTCCCCGAGCTTTACGAGATCCCATGTGTGGTATCTTTCCGTGTTGTGAACGACCATGCACTCTATATCGCACATCTGCATAAAGAGGCGGAAGGTCGTCGCGTAACCTACGCAGACGGCGCTGCGATATTTCAGAACTCCGTAGGGGTTGTCTGAGTCGGTCCTGCTCGTCGGGATGACGGGAAGGATGCCGCCGTCGTTCCGGAGGTTATGGGTCATCCAGACGTAAACCGCCATCTCCTTTTCATAATCAGTCATTCCGTCCTCGATGATCGTATCGAGTACGGAAGACGCCATATCGAGGGTTTCAAGCTCTCTGTCGTCAAGGCCCGTTCTGTCGCCGGAAATATAAGCGTCCGATATCGCCCGGGTCGATTCTATCTCGTACTGCCCGGCTATCGTCACACCGTCCTCGGCGGCGACGTCCTCGTCCGGCGCGACCTCGGCGGTCAGATTTTCCTTGAGTTCCACGACGTCGCCGGACACGGATGAAACTTTTTCCGAGAGCGCGAAGACGTCGTTCTTCAACGAATCCGCCTTTCCCATGGCGGCGATGTTCAGCGTCAGCGACGCGCCGAGCGCCAGGGTCATAACGACAGCCAGAACGATCATTACAACTGAAACACTTTTCTTCATAGATATCATACTCTCCTTTACAAGCGGGTCAATGATATATTACTACGTAAACATTAACAATTCAAGAATATGAGCAAAAAACCTCCGGGGCATCGTCCCGGAGGTTTATCTATTATTCAGCCGTAAGATTGTCAAAATAGCCCTGGATCCAGACTATCGGAGTCCCCTTGTCGCCGGAGCCGCTCGTCAGGTCGCAAAGCGAGCCGATAAGGTCGGTGAGGCGGCGCGGGGTCGTTCCCTCGGACGCCATCTTGCCGACGAGGTTCGCGTCCTTCGTCTTGATCCTGCCCTTGATAGCCTCTTTGAGCGCGTCGCCCGAGAGGTCTGCGAAATCATTGTCCGCGAGGTATTTCAGCTTGAGCTCGTTGGGCTGACCGATAAGTCCGTCCGTGTACGCGGGGGATACTACCGGGTCCGCGAGCTCCCAGATCTTTCCGACCGGGTCCTTGAACGCGCCGTCGCCGTAAACCATGACCTCGACGTGACGTCCCGTCGCTTCCGCGATGAGGGACTGAATTTTCTCGACGACCGGCTTGCAGTCGCGCGGGAAGAGCTTTACCGTATCCTCTGTCGCCTTGTTCGTGCCGTAAAGACCGTATTCGGCGTTGTAGCCGGAGCCGTTTACGCTCTCGGAAAGGATATCGTCAAGACCGTACACCGTGTCGGCGCCTGCTGCCTTCAGAAGCTTCTTCGATCTCGCTCTCGTATGGATATCGCAGACGAGAACGTTCTTCGTATACGCCAAGATCGCCCTCGGGTCGTTCGCCAGGATTATTTCAGCCTCGGCGCCCGCCTCTTCGATGAGGGATCTGTAATATTCTATATAGTCGACGCCGGTGAAGGGATGCTTCACGATGCCGAAGAGTTCGCGGAACTTCGCCTCAGTCAGCACGTCGCGCCACGGGTCGATGCCCGCGTCGTCGAGGCTGTCAAGGTCGATCAGGTGGTTGCCGACCTCGTCGGACGGATAGGAGAGCATAAGGACTATCTTTTTCGCTCCCTTCGCAATACCGCGTAAGCAGATCGCAAAGCGGTTGCGGCTGAGGATCGGGAAAAGAACGCCTACCGTGCCGTCGGGATATTTTCTCTTAATGTCGCACGCGATGTCGTCGACCGTCGCGTAGTTGCCCTGAGCGCGGGCTACGACGGCCTCCGTGACCGCTATGACGTCACGGTCGCGGACTTCGATATTCTCATTCTTCGACGCTTCGAGAACGCTCTCGGCGACGATCTTTGCGATGTCGTCTCCCTGTCTGATGATGGGAGCGCGGACGCCGCGGGATACTGTACCGGTACATCTCATGTTGAAATACCACCCTTTGCTGTATTTTTTACCTGTATATTATATAACTGTTTGGGCGTCAAGTCAACATTTTTGCATCGAAAAAAATATCGAAAAATGAAAATTAATTCAAATAATAAATCGACCAGGTGAGATACGCGGCAAACGTCACCCAGAAGAAATAAGGAAACTGCAGATACCCCGCCGCCGGACGCACGGAGCGGAAAACAACGACCATGGCGAGGATCAGCGCCCACAGAAGAACTATAATAACGGACGCTGCGAGAAACGCCCTCGCGTTGAAGAAGACTATGCTCCAAATAAGGTTTACCGCGAGCTGCGCCCCGAAAAGGACGTACGCTCTTCTTTTATTTCCGCCGCCCGACGTGCGCACAAGGTACAGCGATACGCCCATCAGGATATAAAGTATCGTCCATACCACCGAAAACACCCACGACGGCGGCGAGAGCGGCGGCTGAGTCACCTCGTCGTAAAAGCCCGCGCCGGCGTCCGTTATGAGCGCCGCGGCGCCTCCGACGGCGAGCGGTATCACGAGCGAAGAAACAAGGGTTCCCCAATTTATTTTTTTCATAAAAACACCTCCCGTGTAGTAATAGAATATTACACGGAAGGTATTTTATTCATATTATTTGATATTTACGTTTATTTGCCGTCCGGTAATTACCACTCGGTAAAGACGAATATCACGAAATGAGGCAGACCGCTTCCTTTCACAGTCGAGTCGCTGTAATACTGAGCCGATATGTGCGGAAGGTTTTTGTAGCTCCCGGTGAAGTAAACCTTGTCTCTGTCGTTGTAATCGGCGGGAAAATGAGCCGTATCCTCGTCGTTCTCGCTCTTCCAGCCGGACATCGCCTGAAGCTTGCCGCAGTACGCCTTGAATTCATCGTACGTCAGCCCGTCGAGGCGGATCGTGACGGAATCGTCCTTCACCGTCCATTCGGTCACACTTCCCTTCGTTTCGGGCTCGGGGAGAGACGTTCCGTTGAACGTCCAGTCATACTCCTTTAAGTCGCGGTTAAAGCGCAGGTTGCTCCACCATTCGGTCTTTTCGTCGCCGGTGATCTCCTTCGGGTCCTGAACGAACCTCGCGGCGGGACACCCGTGTATCGAATCCTTATCCGGATGACGCTCGATCCTTATCGGCGAGAGGTAGCCTTTGTCGTGAACGCCGGGGAAGACGTCGCCCTCAAATTCGCCGGTTTCGGTCTTGAGTATAAACACACAGTCGGTTTTTGCGTCGTAATAATACTGTCTTTCAAAGGCGTAATCCACGCCGTGATTCCATTCGGGTTTTCCGGGATTCGGATAATAGTATTCCTCGTAAAGAAGAGTGTCCTCGTCGATGACCGTGATCCTTACGCTCTCCCGCGAGAACTCCGAGTACTGCTCGTCGTCGATGCCCGCCGTGTGGCTCCATGCGCCCTCGAGCCATTCCGGCGCGCCGGTGGCGGGCGTATTCCCGCTTCCGAGCTCGATTACGGTGCGGCGGTCTCCGTCGGTGACGAGCTTAAACGATTTGGTGACCAGCGGTTTGTCGCCGTTGTTATACGCCTCCTCGTCCTCGTAGACGAGCACTTGATCCGCCATACCCATCTTGAGGTAGCCGAGGCGGGTGCATTCATATTCGATCTCCCAGCCGTCGTCGAGACTGTCGTCGTCCGCTACGTTCCAGTAAAGCTCCGGTATCGGTACGCCGGCATTTCCGAGGCAGATGGTGCAGCCCTTGTATTTCGTGACCTCCGTCGTCTGCTGATCTACGGACTCCTGTATCGTAAAATAGAGCTCCGTGTTGTACAGATCGGTTGCCTTTGCAAGTTCCTTCAGCGTGTTCTCCTGGAGCCTTGCGAACAGAAAGCGCTTGATGTGCGGCATCGACTGCGACTCGATGAGGTCCCATACCTTTCTCTTCTGCTGTTCGGTGAGCGCGAGCTTTTGCTCGTCAGTCGCGTTGAAGAAGACATTTTTGTATCCGGCGGCGTCCGTCGCGAAGATGATGTCGTCGTTGCCCTCTTTGTAGACCTCCGTCCAGAATTTACCGCAATAGTCGTCGACCGCCTTTTTGATCTCCCTCATGGCGGCGTCGGCGTCGCCGTTCGAGCGCCAGTACGCGTCGACGAAAACGTCGTACCAATGATCGGCGTCAAACGGTTTGATCTCCGAATAATAGGCGTTGAAAACGGCGGCGACGTTTTCGGCTTTGGCCTCCTTCGCCGCGTCTATGAAATAGTCCAGCTCCATACCGAACAGAGCGACGCCGACGAAGGCGAGCGTGAAGCCGATATGACTGTAACCGGTCGCGAGGGAGTAGATTGTACCCGAGCTTCCGAGCATATTTTTGTAAAGATTTATCGCGGCGTTATCCGATGCGTCCTTGCCGCCCGTATAGAGGTCAAAGCCGACCTGCGTCGCCATTGCGACGAACGGTATCGCGTTCATGGCGCTGCCGAGCTCGCCCGAGTGGTCTATCATAAAGCTGACGACCTTGCTCTGTGAGGAGTAAGGAAGGGTCTCTATACCGAGATTTATCATAGCGTCGCAGAAGGGCCACATCGTGTTGACGCCGACGAAAGCCTCGTACGCAGCCTTGGCGTCCATTTTCGGGTCGAGCGTCGGAAATTCCACGGCGAAATTCTCGGGATCTCCCATAAACGATTTCACCTCGTCCGTATATTCGGAAGGATCGGTCCTTTTCAGTATTTCCCAATAGTTTGACTTGACGCCCATCTTTACCATATACGGGTTATCTTCATCGGTCGTCGTATAGTAAAGAGACGGATTGTCGCCGACCTTGCGATAGCTGACCCTTACGGGAGAAAAACTGCCGAAATAGGCGCTGACGGTCTCCTCGCTCTCATCGACGAACGAGATGAGCGGTTTCCATGCGCCGTCCTCGTAGTGCTCCACGACGACGTCGGCGCCGGATTCGACGTCACACGGGAACGTGACTTCGACCGGAACGCGGAAATCCTCATGGTCGCCCATTTCAAGCTCGTAGATGTCGCAGCGCGAGCCGTCCGTATCCTCTCCGCCCTCGTAAACCGAAACCGAAACGTCGCGTTCGCCGGACCCGAGCATGAGCGCGTCGACGTCGACGGTGACTCCGCAGAGCGTGACGGCGGGGGAATCCTTGCTGACCTTTCCCGTCTCCGTCTTTATAACGTTTCCGACTACCGCCGTATTTTCTCCGTCTTTACCGCGGAACCAGCCTCCATCACGAAAACCTAATATACCGATGACGATCGCCGCGGCGAGCACGAGCGATACGACGGCGATCCACCCTTTGCCCTTTTTCTTGGCGGGAGATGCGTACTGCCGGCGCATCGCCTGACGCGGCGCCTCGGGCGTCGCCGCGGGCGCCGTCTGATACCTTTTGAGGTTCTCGACCGCTTCGTTCCGGCGAGGCGCCGTCTGATATTTTTTAAGATTGTCGATCACTTCGTTCTGATTTGTCCTTTGAGTGACCGGCTTGCCGCATACGCCGCAGAACACGGCGCCGTCTTCCGTCTTTGAACCGCAGTTGGGACAAAAAGCCATTTTTCTATCTCCTTTCGGCACTCTTCTTCAGGTTTTGGCAACGGTCTGTTATATAGTTGAACACGAAGTCAAAATCCTCTTTACGGACGTACACCTGATTGTGACCAAGCGTTTCGTTGACTTTTATGAGACAGCGCCGGGGGTACGCCTTTACCTTCTTAACCTTCGAGAATTCGGAGTACATCTCGGTCCTTTGCGCCGCGATACCCGCGCCCGCCACGGAGAACCTGCCCGATGCAAGACCGCCGATGGCGGCGGCGCGGCCTATCTTTCGCGCCTTTACCGCCTGAGACTCCGTCTGGCGGTGATTCACGCCCCTCTCGTCCATCTCAAACTCGACTATATACTTTCCGCCCATTACCGCGGCGTAAACGAGATAGCCGAGCGTGATGACGACGAGCGCGCCGAGGATGACTATGCCGAAGATCTTTGCCGTCGACAAAAATATTCCCCATTCGAAATCACCGCCTATAAGGTCGAGGACCGTTATGAAAGCGAAGATCCCGACGAATATAAAGAAAAATATCTTGGTAATGAGAAGAAAGACCGTCGGGTTTTTGAAAAGACTCATCTCATACGTCCAGCGGTATTTACCGTCCGGGCAAAGCGTCACGCGGTCGTTTTGCGTTTCATTTCCGTTCATACTCTTCTCCTCTCACTTAAGCAGGGGCAGACCGCATTTTCCGCACCGGTCGGCTTCCACGGGGTTTCTCGTTCCGCAGTTCACGCAGGCGATATACGGCGCGCGTGATTTGTCGTACAATTCGTAGGGAAAATGGAACTGCGGGTGATACTTGAAGCGGTCGCCCACTTGCAGATACTCCCACGCCAAAATCTGAGACCCTTCCTGCTCGACGATTCTTTTTTTCTTGCCGTCGCTTGTGCGCACAACGGTTACGTACTCCGTCACCATTTCCGGATCGTCGGTATTCTTGTGGCGGTAGGTAAGGCCCGATTTCTTGTCGATCACGGTCGCCTCATAAGTGTTTTTCGCACGCTCCTTGATAAAACTATACAGCGCAAAGACAAGGAACACCGCCGATACGATCCCGCCGTACGTCGCCGCCTGACCGATAACCGTTTTTCCGCTGACCAAAGCGAAAATAACGGCTCCTATCACCGGCAGCGGAACGAGAAAGAAGGCGAAGATACCCGCCGCTTTGCGGTTTTTCTTTACCGCCGCGACGATCTCCGGATGATCCACCCGGTCGGAGAAGCCCGGCGCGGGGATTCCCTGCCGCACCTCGCCGCCTCCGGCGTAATGCGGCGCTTGACTATATGACTGTGCGGTGTAAGATGCAGAAGGTTGACCGTTGATCGCCGCTCCGCAGCCCGTGCAGAATTTCGCGCCTTCGGTAATCTCTTTGCCGCAGTTTGGACAAAACATCATTTGCCTCCGTTCTTGTAAAACACGACAGGCTCACGGTCCGCCGTGATGGCGAAAGAGTCGCCCGAATAACCGGGCTCGTTCGGCACCTCGAAGCTCTCGCCGTTCACGGTGAGACGGAACGTTTCCGCCTTGTCGCGGCGCCATTCTCCGTGCGCGAAGAGAAAGACGTACGTCCCCTCGGTATGTCCCGCGGGAAGACCCGTCTTCGCGGCGAGATCCTCCGTCAGGTCGCACACCACGCTCCTGCCGTCGCCGTTGAACGTCATCGTCCCGCCGTCGCCGGAATATACGCCGTCGAGCGGAGCCGGGGCGGGCGTGCCGTCGTCGGGCGGCAACTCCGCGCCGCACGACGCGGCGAAGAACACAAGGAACGCCGCGAGTATCAAAACAATGACTTTTTTCATACCTTTTATTACCCCTTCAATATATTTCTTCAATATAAATATACAATAAAGAAACGCCGCCTTCAATATGTGACGTCATATTGTCAATGACAAATTTTAGTCAACGTATTGCGCCGCGGCGTCTATTATGTTAGAATAGAAAAAACTGTTGTTGAGGGTCTGTTATGTTTGCAAAAAGGTTTTCGTATATTATGGACGCGCTCTCCGCCACGCCGTCGGCTGTGGCAAAGGCGATAGGGTGCGACAGATCGTATATCGTAAAACTCCGCTCGGGCGAAAGAGCGCCGAAGCGGGGCGGTCGAGGAGCGCGGCGAATCTGTGAGGGAATAGCATCTTACGCCTCGACGAACGACCTTGAGATCGAACTTTGCCGCGCAGTAGGTGAAGAATACCCGCCGGAAGATCTGCAGCGCCGAATCGAAGAATACCTGTTTGACGGCGAAGAGACGGAGCAGGGTCCAGCGCCTGAGGTCGACTCGTTCGGCAGTCGTCTCGACGCCGTGATGACGCTCTCCGGCATATCAAACATACGCCTCGGAAGGGCGCTGAATATTGACCCCTCCTACGTCAGTAGATTCAGAAGCGGCAAGCGTTCGCCGCGCTCAAATCCGAAGGTGATGGACGAGCTCTGCGCCGTACTTCTCGTGAAAACGTTTGAAAACGGGCGCGAGGAAGAGCTCTTCCGCATCATCGGAGCAAAGAACAGAGACGACGCGCGCTCCTCCCTCTACCGCTGGCTCTACGACGTGACGCCCGAGTCCGGCGCGCCTCTCGTCGAAGAACTAATCGTCAGCGTGAACGATTTTCCCGGCGCCCTTAAGAACCCGATCCTTCCGCTCGACGCGGTCCGCGCATCGGGCGCTGACGGTCGGAACGTTTACGTCGGCGCCGAAGGGCTCAGAGCCGCCGTCATACGTTTTCTCTCCTTAGTCATCGACAAGCGCGCCCCGTCGATGCTTCTTTACTCCGATCAGAATATGGAGTGGATGGTCGCCGACCCCTCGTTCAGAGCGAGGTGGGCGTCGCTGATGGCGCACGCCGTGCGCGGCGGGACGAAGATAACGATCATCCACAACGTCGACCGCGGAATGGAGGAGATGGCGAGCGCGATCAAGAGCTGGCTTCCGCTCTATCCCTCAGGCGCGATAAAGTCCTACTACTGCAAAACGCCGCCGTCCGGCAGATTTTCGTCGACCCTGTTTCTGGCGCCTCACGGCGCGTGTATCTCCGGTTTTTGCTCCCCCGGACGCGAGGCGGAGGACGGCGTCTACCGTTACGACGAGGATGATGCGCTCCTTTCTTCTCTCGGGGCGTCGTTCAACTCGCTCCTTGAAAAATGCGAGCCGCTCGCCGAGAGCGCGCCCGCCCTCACCGCGGAAGAGTTTGCAAGGATCTTCAGAAGGACGGAGTTCGACGTCCTTCGCGGCGAGCGCTTCCCCGACGTCGAGGTCTGCTATTCCGAGAGCGCGGTCTCGCTCACGAGGCTCGCACAGCCGAAGATGTCGCTTATTTTCAGACACCCCGACCTCTGCCGCGCGTTCTGCGCGTATGCGGAATCAAATACGAAAAAAGACAGCTGACGCTGTCTCAGAGCGAAGACAAACTTGGTAGAGCAGCAATGACTGGCAAAAAAGGTGAGGTAAGCATAACATCATAAGAAGATAAAGCATCACCGAAAATCAAAGAGGCGGGGGAATTGGGATTAACCCAAGTCCCCCGCCGTCATTGCTTTTCGGCGCTCTCGCCGCTTGACGTAGGTCACTACGCCTACCGCGGCGAGATCACCAAATCTACCGGCG
>CADBQA010000072.1 GCA_902796675.1 uncultured Ruminococcus sp. | reverse complement strand
AGTTCAACAAGCGTCTGCAGCGCGCAAAATAAGTTGGTTTATTCCGGATAAGAGCTTCAAACTCTTATCCGGTTTTTCCTTTTTTGAGAGGTTGCATGGAAGATAATTTTGAATTAATAACGGAAACTGATACGGAAATCGATAAAGAACCCGCCGCGTTAGCCGATGAGGCGGGGTCGAGACGCGCGATACTCGTCAGCGCCTATTCAAAAAAAGACGAGGATGAGGCGACGGTCAGCCTTGAAGAGCTGAAGAGACTTCTTGAGACCGCAAACGGAACTCTCGAGGGCGTCGTGACGCAAGTGAGAGAAAAACCGGACGGCAGAACATTTATCGGCAAGGGAAAGATGGCAGAGCTTTCCGATATGATAAGAGCGACGGGCGCGGAGGTCGTTATATTCGATACCGAGCTGTCTCCGGTACAGATCAAGATCATCGAGGACGAGCTCGACGGCGCGGTTTCCGTCATCGACAGAAGCATGCTGATACTCGACATTTTCGCCGCACACGCAACGAGCGCCGAGGGCAGGCTCCAGGTCGAGCTCGCGCAGCTTAAATACACCGCTCCCCGCCTTATGGGAAAAGGGCGTCAGATGTCCCGTCTCGGAGGCGGGATCGGCACGAGAGGTCCCGGCGAATCAAAGCTCGAGATCGACAGAAGACGTATGAAATCGAGGATCAAAAGTCTTGAGGACGCGATCGAAAGAGTCGCCGCGGTAAGGGCTACGCAGCGCTCGTCCCGCGAGCGCGGAGGTATACCTTGCTGCGCGGTCGTCGGTTATACGAACGCCGGAAAATCGACTCTTCTGAATAAGCTGACGGACGCAAATATTTTGTCCGAGGACAAGCTGTTCGCGACACTTGACCCTACGACAAGACAGTACGTCCTTCCGTCGGGCAAAAAGATTCTTCTTACCGACACCGTCGGATTTATCAGAAACCTGCCTCACCATCTCATTTCTTCTTTCAAAAGCACGCTTGACGAGGCTGTATTCGCCGACGTGCTCATAATAGTCTGCGACGCGTCGGACGAAAACCTTCCGTCGCAGATGGAAGTAACGAGAAATACGCTCTCAGAGTTGGGCGCCGTTGCAAAACCGACTCTCGTCGTTTTCAATAAATGCGACGCGCTGAGGGACGAGGGACAGCTCATGACGCTGAAACGTCTTTCTTCGGGCGCGGATGAAAAATGCGTATTTATCTCGGCTCTGACAGGCGAGGGCGTCGAGGATTTCTCATCATCCCTTGAAGAACTTATTCGCGGCGGTAAGAGGGAGATAACGCTGAATCTTTCGCACGCCGAATCCGGCGTTCTCTCGACCGTATACAAGATTTGCGAAAACGTAAGCGTTGAGTACAACGAAAACGGTATGACCGTAAAAGCTCTTGCCGATTCAAAGAGCGCCGGACAACTCAAGCGGTACGTGACGGGATACGATGAAATGTTTCCGACGGTAGATTGACGGGGGTACAAATGTCAGGCGAAAAGAAGAGAATAACCGTTCGTCGCGAGGCGAGAGCTGAAATAGAGGAACGAAAATCCGTATTCATAGGCTCAGTATCTCCCGTATCAAGCGAGGAGGAAGCGCGCGCTTTTATTGAAAAAGTCAGAAAAGAGTATTACGATGCGAGGCACAACGTATACGCGTACGTTCTGAACGGAGGCATTGTAAGCAGGTTTACCGACGACGGAGAGCCGAAGGGAAGCGCGGGTATACCCGTGTTGAACGTGCTTCAAAAATCGGAACTTGACGGCGTCTGCATCGTAGTCACGAGATATTTCGGCGGGATACTTCTCGGCACCGGCGGACTCGTCCGCGCGTACGGCGCGGCGGCGAAGGCGGCGATCGACGAGGCGGGTATCGCGGTAATGACGGAGTATGCTTTATGCAAGGTTTCCTGCTCATACTCCGATTACTCTAAAATATCGCCGAAGCTTGCCGCGTCCGGGTACGCGGAGGAGGGCGCGGACTTTGCCGAGGACGTTGCCATAACGGTTTCTTGCGGCTCGGCGGATGTCGACGCGCTTCGTGACCTTGTGACTCAGATTACCGCGGGAAAATGCGATGTCAGAGTGATCGGGACCGAGGAACGCCCCGAGAGAAACCTATGATCAGAATAAAAGTCATTTATCATTTATTTGCGTATTTTATTTATAAGCAAAGTGATAAATGTCTTTTTTTATCGGAGGGAATATGACCGTCAGCGAGATGTTCTGCGAGCGTGAGAAAAAATATCTGTCAAAGTACGCTTTCCCCACCTCCGCGACGAGAGGCCGTGATTTTCCGTACGAACCGTGCCCCAACAGAACCGAATTTCAGCGCGACCGCGACAGGATCATTCACTCTAAATCCTTCAGGCGGCTTATGCACAAGACGCAGGTCTTTCTGTTCCCGGTGGACGAGCATTACAGAACGAGGATGACGCACACACTCGAGGTGACTCAAATCGCGAGAATTATCTGCCGCGCTCTCGGGTTGAACGAGGACCTCGTTGAAGCGGCGGCGCTCGGTCACGATATCGGTCACACGCCGTTCGGACACGCGGGAGAGATGGTCATGCAGGAGTGCTTCGATCCCTCATTCACCCACTATAAGCAGAGTCTTCGCGTCGTTGAAAAGCTTGAAAACGACGGACGCGGTCTGAATCTGACGTGGGAAGTCAGAGACGGTATAGTAAATCACTCGGGTGACAATAAAGCTTCGACTCTCGAGGGTATCGTGCTGAAATACGCCGACAGGATAGCTTACATAAATCACGATATTGACGACGCCTGCAGAGCGGGCATAATGACTCTCTCCGACATACCGAAGGATATCCTCGACGTCCTCGGAGAGCGTCACGGACAGAGGATAAACACCATGGTCTCGGCTGTCATTGAAGCGAGCACCGACAAACCGGAGATCTCGATGACGAAGGAGATCGGCGAGGCTACGGACAAGCTCAGGAGCTTCCTTTTTGAAGCGGTTTACAGAAATCCCGTAGCTAAATCCGAAGAGTCGAAGGCGAAGGAAATGCTCGCCATACTTTACGACCATTTCGTAAAACACCCGGAAGAGATACCGGAACCTTATTCAAAATTCATAGACAGCGATTCTGTCGAGAGGTGCGCCTGCGACTACATCTCAAGTCTTACGGACCGTTCGGCAATAGATACTTATAAAAATCTCTTTATCCCGTCCGTCTGGAGAACGCCGGAAAACAATCTTTGACTTGAGGTGCAAAAACGACCCGCGAGGTGTGTTAATATAACGTCAGAAAATTTTACGGAGGCAGTGTATGTCAAGAATACCGCAAAACATAATCGAAGACATAAAATACAGAAACCCCGTAGAGGACGTTATATCTTCCTACGTCACTCTGACGAAATCGGGGTCGAATATGAAGGGGCTTTGCCCGTTCCACAGCGAGAAAACGCCGTCATTTACTGTTTTCACATCGTCGCAGAGCTTTTACTGCTTCGGATGCAAGGCGGGAGGCGACGTCGTCAGCTTCATCATGAAGGCTGAAAATCTCGACTATCCCTCAGCCGTAGAATACCTCGCGAAGCGGGTCGGCATTACGATACCGGATACGAAGGACGACAGCTACGGTCTGCGCCGTGTTTCCCGGTCGAGGGTCATAGAGATGAACACCGCTGCGGCGAGGTTTTACAGAGACGTGCTGTTTGATGAAAAGCTCGGCGCTCCGGGACGCGCGTACCTTGCAAACCGCAAGCTCGATCTTCCGATAATCAAGCGCTTCGGTCTCGGCTATGCGCCGGACAGTTTCGACGCCCTGAGAAATCATTTGAGAGGTCTCGGCTTCAAGGATGAGGAAATGGTGGAAGCGTCGCTTTGCGGCAAGAGCGAAAAGTCCGGCGCGGTTTATGACTTTTTTAGAAACCGTGTGATGTTCCCGCTGATCGACGTCTCCGGAAACGTGATAGCCTTCGGCGGCAGAACGCTCAGCGCGGATGAGGAAAAAGGAAGAAAGTACATAAACACGAGGGACACAGCGGCGTTCAATAAGAGAAAAACTCTCTTCGCGCTTAACTTTGCAAAGAACAACTGCTCGGAAAATATCCTTCTTGTTGAAGGAAATATAGACGTCGTGATGCTCCATCAGGCGGGATTTGAGAACGCCGTGGCGCCTCTCGGCACGTCGTTTACGTCTGACCACGCGAGAGTGATCAAGAAATACACCGACAAAGCCATCCTCTGTTTCGACGGGGATACGGCGGGTCAGAGCGCTACGGAAAAAGTAATAAAGCTTCTCGACGAGGTCGGAGTCGAAACAAAGGTCATAAAGCTCGAGGGCGCGAAAGACCCGGACGAATATATAAAACGTTTCGGCGTTGAAGCGTTCAGGCGGCTGATGGACGAGGGAAAGTCTAAATTTGATTTTCTTATCGACGCCGTGATATTGAAACACGACGTTGCCAACGAGGACGAAAAGATCGCGGCTGTCAAAGAGCTTGTCGCGACAGCAGCCGAACTTCCGTCAAGAGTGGAACGCGATCTTTTCATATCGAAGGTATGCGCAAAACTCGAAGTTGACAAAAAGAGCTTTGAATATGACGTTAACACGTCGATCAGAAGAAAGAAGTACCGCGAAAGAAAAGCGGGACGCGAAGAGCTCGTGCGGCAGACGTCCGGCATTTCAGACCGCGTGAACCGTGATTTCGTGAAAAATCCGCGTATCGCAAGGATCGAAGAGAACGTTCTCGGCATGATGCTTGCAAGGCCAGAGCTGATTCACAAGGTCGCGGAAAAGAATATGCTCGAGCAGGACGATTTCTTTACCGAATTCGGGCGTCGTGTCTTCGAAATTATGATGGGTGCCGAAGACGACGGGGGTTTCGATTTCTCTCTGCTCAACGAAAAGCTGACGCCTGATGAAGTTTCAAGAGCGCAAAAGCTTTTGACCGACAGAATGTCCGTTTCAAATACGGAAGAGGTGTTCGCTGAGACGGTTGGCGTTCTTAAGGAAGAAATAAACCGACTCAGGACCAAAACGGTCGGTACGGCGGACGATCTGTCGGAAAAAATCAAGCGCATGAGAGAAAACTGATTATAAAAACAACACATATATTGAGAGGAAAAAAGATGGCTTCAAAGAAAGAAAAGAAGGTCGAAGAGATCAAGGCGGAAGCTCCCGCCGCGGAGTCGAAAAAGAAAAAAACTGCTCCGAAAAAAGCGGTAAAAGAGGAAACCGCGGTTGCGGAAGAGAAAAAAGTCGCGAAGGCTAAGAAGGAGACCGCCTCAAAAGTTGAAAAAACCGCGAAAACTTCTGCTCCAAAGAAAAAGGCGTCCGCCAAAAAGGCAAGTGACGAAAACGTGAATGCGGAGCCGTCGAAAAAGACGCCCGCAAAATCCGCCGCGAAGAAAGCGGAACCTACCACGGAAACGGAAGTGCCGAAGAAAGAAAAGACGGAAGACAAGAAGCCTGCGAAGAAAAAGAGCGCGTCCGCCGCGAAGTCTTCCGCTCCGCTCGATGAGAACGTCCCGTCCGACACCGCGGCTGAAGCTCCGGTAAAACCCGCGAAGGCGCAAAAGAAATCGCCTTCCAAGAACGCCGAAATCGAAGAACTTCTCGCAAAAGGAAGAGAACAGGGATACATCACGTACGACGACATCAGAAACGTATACAAGAATCCCGAAATGTCGATAGACAGCCTCATAAAAGTGAGCGTTTGGCTCGAGGAGGACGGTATCGACGTCATAGATTATATCACGCCCGATGAGATCGACGAGATCGAAAACGAGGACGGCGAAGAGGACGTTGAGGATATCGACAAGATCCTTACGACCGAAGACGTATCGACCGAGGATCCTGTCAGAATATATCTGAAGGAGATCGGCAAGATCCCGCTTATCAGCGCCGACGAAGAAGTCGAGCTCGCCATGAAGATAGCGGACGGGAACGAAGAGGCGAAGAACAAGCTCGTCGAGGCGAACCTCAGGCTCGCAGTCAACATAGCGAAGAGATATATCGGCAAGGGTCTTCCTTTCCTCGATCTTATCCAAGAGGGCAATATAGGACTTCTCAAAGCCGTCGAAAAGTTCGACCATACGATGGGATATAAGTTCTCGACTTACGCGACCTGCTGGATCAAGCAGTCGATCAACCGCGCCATCGCTGACCAGGGCAGAACTATAAGGATCCCCGTACACATGGTTGAAACGTACAATAAGGTCACGAGATACTCAAGGCAGATGCTCCAGGAGCTCGGCAGAGAACCCACGACCGAAGAACTCGCCGAAAGGCTCGGCATGGAGCCGTGGCGCGTCGTCAACATCCAGCGCGTTACACAAACGCCTATATCTCTTGAATCGCCGATAGGCGAGGAAGAGGACAGCCATCTCGGAGATTTTATACCGGATTCCGAAACTCCGTCTCCCGAGGACGAGGCGTATAAATCTCTTCTGAAGGAAGAGCTCAGCAACGCGCTTCACACCCTCAGCCCCAGAGAGGAGCACGTTCTTAAACTCAGGTACGGTCTTCTCGACGGTAAGACCTACACCCTCGAGGAGATCGGTCAGCAGCTCAAAATAACGAGAGAGCGTATCAGACAGATTGAAAAGAAGGCTCTCAGAAAACTTTTCGTCAAATATTCCAAGCTGAGAAATATGTGATTTCCGCTCCGCGGTATCACTTCGATGGCGCGGTAAATATATCCGAAGGGACATACAAATGGAAAACGAGAACTTTGACGTATTAAAAAGGCTTGAAGAAAAGGGACGGCAGAACGGCTCACTGTCGGGAGAAGAGATCGCAAACGCGCTCGACAGCGTTGATCTCGATATGGATCAGATAGATAAGATCTATGAATCTCTTGAAGATCAGGGCATATCGATAGTAAGCGGCGACGACAACGAGACAAAGGAGTTTGAGGAGGAAGCCGTAAAGCTGACAACCGCCGAGGTGATGGAGGACGCTCTCAAAAAAGAGGGCTTCGCGATCGACGACCCCGTAAGAATGTATCTCAAGGAGATAGGCAAGATCCCGCTTCTGACGAACGATGAGGAAATCGAGCTGTCCGAAAAGATGGCGAAGGGCGATCCTGACGCGAAGAACAGGCTGATCGAAGCCAACCTGCGCCTTGTCGTCAGTATTGCAAAAAAATATTCCGGCAGGGGTATGTTTTTCCTCGACCTCATCCAGGAAGGGAATATGGGGCTTATCAAGGCGGTCGAAAAGTACGACTACTCGAAGGGCTATAAAATCTCGACCTACGCAACGTGGTGGATAAAACAGTCCATAACGAGAGCCATAGCGGACCAGGCGAGGACTATCAGAATACCGGTACATATGGTAGAAACGATCCATCGCTTCTCAAAGATATCGAGACAGCTTCTTCAGGAAAACGGTAAGGAGCCGACAGCGGAGGAGATCGCCGCAAAAGCCGGCACGACACCCGAAAGAGTCCTTGAGATCATGCGTATAGCGCAGGAACCGGTTTCGCTCGAGACCCCCGTCGGCGAAGAGGAGGACAGTCATCTCGGCGATTTTATCCCGGATGAAGACACCCCCGCGCCGGCTGACGCCGCGTCTTTCGCGCTTTTGAAGGAACAGCTTGCCGAGGTCCTTCACACGCTCAACCCGAGGGAAGAACACGTTCTTGAACTGAGATACGGGCTTATCGACGGGCATCCGAGAACGCTTGAGGAAGTGGGCAAGGAGTTCGATATAACGAGAGAGCGCATAAGGCAGATAGAAGCGAAGGCGCTCAGAAAGCTCCGTCATCCGAGCAGATCGAAGAAACTAAAGGATTTTCTCGATTGATCTTAAGTAAGACGGACACACTTTATTTTAATTATTTACTTGACAAAGACATTATTATAAACTATACTGAATATGTATGCAATCGGCATTCTTGGCAATTCCCCAAGGAGGATCTTTATGAAAAAGAGTATTCTGAGCGTTCTGCTCGCATTTGTTCTGGCGCTTTCCTGCGTCACACTTTTCGGGTGCGAGAGCGAAACGAACGAGAATGAGACGATAGGCACCGTCGGCACAACGCTTACGCTGTGGCTTCCCGCGGCGGCAGGTACCGAAGTCGACGACGAAGCCGTTATCAACGTTGAAAACGCGATAAATGAGTTTACGCAGAAGAATTTTACGACAGCGGTAAAACTCAAGGTGTTCCCGGCGGATGAATACGATTCGATAGTTCTGTCGAAATTATATCAGATAAAAGAGGCTGAGGACGCCGCGGCGGCAGCGGAAGCGGCGGCGAGAAGGGCCAACAGAGAAAAAAAGAACGGAACGAATACGGAAACGGAGACCGAGACTGAAACAGACGCCGCGGATTCCGTCGTCGAATTTGAAACGACCGACGCTTCGAAATACATTCTTCCCGATGACGAAAACGGTAAGAAGGTATACGATTACGAGTACGAGCACGCTTATATGAACGCTTCTATCTTTGCCTCGTACCCCGCGGTCGAGAGCAATCAGTTCGACATATTCCTCGTACACGGATTTGAGGAGTTTGAGCTTCTTTATAACGATTTTCTTCTCACTGAACTCACGAACAACGTTTCGTCCTACGTCAACTCCGCGTTTATGAAAGGAGCTGTTTATGACGGCACGCTTTCCGTCATTCCGAACAACAGACCGGCGGGCGAGGCGAGCGCAATGCTCATTAACAAGAGCGTTTGCGAACAGCTTTTCTACGATCCCGAGAGATTTGACAGCGTTGAAAAACTGTTCTCTTACGACAGTTCCGGAATCTCTTTCATAGAAGACGTAAAGAACTCTTTGCCCGACGTGATACCGGTAGCCGGCAACTATAACGCGACGAATATCCATTATTTCAGCAATACGGACGACTCCACTTTTTCACTTCTTGCCGCTCTCGTTTCCCCCGACGTCGACAGATGGGATTCGTTCGGTATGGACAACGTATTCAGAAACGGTAACTTCGTAAATTCCTACCGTTTGAACAAGAGGATCAGAGAGATAATCCAGCCCGTCGATTTTGACGGCGCGGAAAACTTCGCCGTCGGCTTCTTCAACGGTTCGTTTGAAGAACTTCAGAAGTACAAGGACGATTATAAAATAGTAACTCTCCAGAATCCGAAGCTCTCACGCGAGGAAGTATTCAAGTCCGCGTTCGCGGTAAGCTCATATTCAAAGAATCCTGAGCGCGCTCTTCAGATAATCGACGCCATCAACACGAATACGGAACTTCGTACCATACTTCAGTACGGTCAGGAGGGCGTCCACTGGAGATACGACGTTGAGAACACCGACGTTATTCACGTTATGAGCGACAAATACAAGATGGATATGACCGAGACCGGAAACTGCTTCATAACATACCCGGGAGACGGCAGACCCATCAGCGACTGGGACGCGGCTAAAGAGTTCAACGTAAACCTCTTTCTCCCCTATACATACGGTTTTTCAAGTGTAAGTAAAACCACAGCCGAGCTTGTGGATGATCTTACGAAGAGATCGGCGGAAATGTACGAGAGGATCGAGGCTATGAGCTACGCCGAGTTCAACGAAAACTTTGATAAGCTTCGCGACGAGGTGGACAACCTCGAATCTTATCAGAAACTCTCGCATATATTCGGTGTCAATCCCGCCCAGGATGAAAACTTTATCGAGGACGAATCGCTTCCTGTTCTGTTCCTCGACTACGTAAATCTTAGAGGTTGGTAACAGAATCAAAGCGGCGCGTTGTTTCGCGCCGCTTTATAATTTTGTATTAAGTACTTTACAAAACGGGAAATAGAATGTATAATATTATTAATATAATATTAAGGAGCAACTATGGATCAAAAGCCCGCATATAAACGAGTGCTTCTGAAGCTTTCCGGCGAAGCGCTTGCAAAAAACACCGATGAAATATTCAACCACGATTATATAGCCGAGATTGCGAAGGTTATCTCGAAGTGCAATAAGGCAGGCGTAGAAACGGCGATCATCGTCGGCGCCGGCAACATATGGAGAGGCAGAAGCGCCGGCGATATGAACAGAGTAAGAGCCGATAATATCGGTATGCTCTCGACGGCGATAAACGCTCTCGCTCTCCAGGACGCCTTTTGCAAGGCGGGGCTTGACGCGAGGGTCATGAGCGCGGTCCCCATGGATAAATTCGCGGAGTACTACACCGCGGAGAAAGCGGTCCGTCACCTCGAAAAGGGCAGAATCGTCATATTCGCCTGCGGGCTCGGTTCCCCGTATTTTTCGACGGACACGCCGTCTGTGATCAGAGCGATGGAGATAGAAGCCGACGCCATACTTCTTGCGAAGAATATCGACTATCTGTATACCGCGGATCCGAGAAAGGACCCGAATGCGAAGAAGATAGAAGAAACGACTTATACCGAGATCGTCGACAACAGATTGTCGGCAATAGACCTCACCGCGTCCGTTCTCGCCGAATCCGGCGGTATCCCCGCCGTTATGTTCGGGCTTGACGACCCTGAAAAGATCTATCGCGTCATTATGGGCGAGAAGATCGGCACAATAGTCAGATAAATAAGGCAACGCCTGATAATAAAAGGAGATTTACCATGAAATTTGATACCAAAGCTTATGAAGAAAAAATGAAGAAATCAGTATCGGTTTACAGTGAGAGCCTTACGGTCATCAGAGCCGGCAGAGCCAATACCTCCGTTCTGAAGGGCGTTGAGGTTTCTTACTACGGCACTATGACTCCCATCAACCAGATGGCTGAGGTCAAGGCGGTCGACGCGAGAACGATCATCATAACACCCTGGGATATGACGACCCTCAAGGAGATCGAAAAAGCGATCCTCGCATCCGACATCGGCATTACTCCCATTAACGACGGCAGAACTATCCGTCTCGGCTTCCCTCAGCTCACCGAGGAGCGCCGCCGCGAGCTTTCAAAGCAGATTTCCAAGATGGGTGAAGAGGCGAAAGTCGCCATCAGAAACATCCGCCGCGAAGCTAACGATGAAATCAAGGAAATGAAGAAGAACAGCGAGATCAACGAGGACGAGCAGAAGCAGTGCGAAAAGCAGACTCAGGATCTCACTGATAAGTACATCAAAGAGATCGATCGGGTAACCGCTGATAAAGATAAAGAGATCATGGAAATCTGACGATACCGGATGATTCCTCGACGCCCCCGGCGGCTCTGCGTGAGTGTGTCGGGTGCGTCTTTGTTTAATTCAATTAATCGGAGTATATATGTTTTTCAAAAATAAAAGGCGCCGAGACGCCGCCGTTGACATACCCGCTCTTGTAAGGGATAGCGGTCTATGTCATATCGCCTTCATAATGGACGGAAACGGACGATGGGCGACAAAGAGATCGCTTCCGAGAGAAGCGGGGCACAAGGTCGGCATCGAGTCGTTCAGAAAAATTGTGAAGTACTGCTTTAACTGCGGGATCGAGACCGTGACGGTATACGCGTTCTCGACGGAAAACTGGTCTCGCCCGAAAAGGGAAGTCGACGCTATCATGAAGCTTCTCGACGAGTATATAAGGACAGCGGAAGACGAGGACGAGGAGAACAGGACACGCTATATTTTTCTCGGTGATAAAACCGCGCTCGACGAAGGACTTGCGAAAAACTGCGAAGTGCTTGAAAAGCTTACGGAACGGTATAAGAGGACGCTTAATATCGCTCTTAATTACGGTGGGCGTTCGGAAATCGTGAAGGCTGTGAACGAATGTATCGCGTCAGGCGCGTCGGCTGTGACCGAGGAGGATATTTCAAAGCACCTTTACACGTCATTGTCTCCCGACCCGGACCTTATCGTCAGAACGGCGGGTGAAAAGAGACTTTCAAACTTCCTGATGTGGCAGTCGGCGTACAGCGAATTCTATTTTACGGACGTGCTGTGGCCGGATATCACCGACCGGGACGTTGACGACGCTATTATAGACTTTTCAAAAAGAAAACGTAAATTCGGAGGAATAAAAAATGCTTAAGAGAACGATAACCGGATTATGTATGGTGTGTATAGCCGTTCCGGTGATCATTTTTTCGGATACTTACGTTTTCCCCGTTTTTATCGCGCTTCTTTGCGCGATCGGAACTTTTGAAATGCTGCGCTGCATCGGGACTGTCAATAATCCGCTCATTACCGTTCCCGTTATGATAGTCGCCGCGGCGTTTCCGATACTCGCGAAGGTAATTAAAAACATCAATTATTTCACGGCGACGTATCTTGCGGTACTTATGCTGACGCTGTTTATGATGATGGCGGCGGGGATTTTCTCATCGAAGACCGACATCGTCGACGCGGCGGAAACGTTCGCGCTCTGTATGTACATAATAACCGGATTCGTATCCCTCGTTCTGTTAAGGCTTGAAGAGCACGGAGAGTATTATTTCCTGATCCCCGTCATCGCGCCGTTCACATGCGACATTTTCGCGTATCTTACCGGACGGTTCTTCGGCAAACACAAGCTCGTCCCGAAGGTCAGCCCCAAAAAGACGGTTGAAGGCGCCATCGGCGGCACGATCTTCTGCACGGCAATCTGTACGGCTTACGGTCTTATCCTCCGTCATGCGGTCGACCTCAAGTTTATTCTTCCCGCGTGGACGTTCGTCGTAGGCGGACTTCTTATCGCGGTGGTGTCTCAGCTCGGCGACCTTGTCGCATCCGTGATAAAGCGCCGCTACGGCGTCAAGGACTACGGTAATATTCTTCCGGGTCACGGCGGTATCGTCGACAGATTCGACAGCGTTATCCCTACGGCGCCGCTATTCCTTATCCTTCTCGTTTTCTTTAAGAACGTGATTCTGTAACCGGGTGACGAAATGGCGGAAAAAAAGAAAGTTGCAATTCTCGGGAGCACCGGTTCCGTCGGGACGCAGGCTCTTGACGTCGTAGTAAACGGAAAATACGAAACAGTTCTCCTTACCGGCGGCAGGAACGTGAAGCTTCTCGCAAAACAAATCAGACAAACGGGATGCAAGGCGGCAGCCGTATCCTCCGACGACGCATCTCGCGAGCTTAAGATCCTTGTCTCGGATTTGAACGTTAAGATTTACTCGGGAGACGACGGGATCTGTGAGGCTGTACGTGAGTGCGGAGCCGACGTTATCGTCCATTCTATCTCAGGTATGGCGGGAATACCGTCCGCTATCGAGGCGTCGCGCACCGGCTCGCGCCTTGCAATAGCAAATAAAGAATCTATCATCTCCGTCGGCGAATTGATTTTTGACAATATAAAACGCTTCGGCGGCGAGCTTATACCCGTCGACAGCGAACACAGCGCGATATTCCAATGTCTTCTCACGTCCGGCGCAATTTCAGCCGACGGACAGGGAAAGCCGGAGATCGTCAAGCGGATACTTCTCACAGCGTCGGGCGGCCCTTTCTTCGGAAAGACAAGAGAGGAACTCTCGCGCGTGACGCCCGAAATGGCGCTCAATCATCCGACGTGGAGTATGGGACAAAAAATAACCGTCGATTCTGCTACACTTATGAACAAGGGATTCGAGATCATCGAAGCATGCCGCCTTTTCGGCGTCGATATTGACCGCGTCGAAGTTCTCGTTCACAGACAGAGCATTATTCATTCGATGGTCGAATACATTGATAATATGGTGATGGCGCAGCTCGGCGCGCCGGATATGAGGCATTGTATTAGATACGCCGTCTCCTATCCCGAAAGACTATTTGTCGAAGAAGCGGGGCTCGATTTTGCAGCCGTCGGGAGTCTTACTTTCGCAAAACCGGATACAGAAGCGTTTCCTCTTCTCAACACCGCTGTGGAAGCTTATAAAAAAGGCGGCACCGCGCCCGCGTCTCTTATCGCCGCGGACGAAGCGGCGGTCGGGGCGTTTCTTGCGAAGAAAATCGGCTTCAACGATATTTCATCAGTGGTAGCAAAGACTCTTGACACCGTTAAGGTTTACCCCGACGTTACTCCGGACGCCGTATTTAACGCCGACCGTGAAGCGCGCGACGCCGCATCGGCAATTATTTCGCACTGTAAGAAAGGGATCGTATCTTGACAGCTTTATATATAATTCTCGCTATCCTCGCGTTCGGCTTTCTGATATTCATCCACGAATGCGGACACTACGTCACCGCAAGGATATTTAAGGTATCAATCAAAGAGTTTGCGATCGGTATGGGGCCGAAGCTGATATCAAAAGTCTCAAAGAAGACAGGTATCGCATACTCCCTGAGAGCTTTACCGATAGGCGGATTTGTAAGTATGGTGGGAGAGGACGAGGAGTCCTCAGATGAGAACGCTTTCCATAAAAAGAGCGTTTGGAAAAGACTGATAATAACCGTTGCGGGCGCCGCTGTCAACCTTCTTTTCGGTATAGTCGTGATGTTTATATGCGTCGCCGTGACGGATCAGTTCGCGTCGACCGTTGTCTACGACTTTCCGACGGAAGAAGCGACTTCGTTGAATTACGGACTTCAGTCGGGCGATAAGATCGTCGAAGTTGACGGACATTCCGTACACATATACAGACAGATGTCGTATGAGATTATGAGACGCGGCGTCGAGCCCATAGATCTGACCGTCGAAAGAGACGGTGAGACGGTCGTGCTCGAGGACGTCGTTTTTCCGACCGTCGAGGAGAGCGGGGCTGTTCTCGGCAGTATCGACTTCAGAGTATACGGCCTTGAAAAAACGTTCGGGAACGTTCTCAAAGAGTCGTTTTATCAATCTGTAAATACCATTAAAATGATCTGGGAGTCGCTCTTTGACCTTATTACCGGCAGATACGGTATAGAAGCCGTGTCGGGACCCGTCGGCGCGGCGCAGGCGCTTGTTGAGACCGGCACGAAATACGGATTTTTCGACTTTTTGTACCTCGTCGTCATTATAAGCATGAACCTCGGAGTGATGAATCTTCTGCCGCTTCCGGCGCTTGACGGAGGCAGGATCATATTCCTCCTTATCGAGGCTGTCAGAAGGAAGCCTGTCAAGATGGAGATCGAGAGCTACATCAACTTCGCCGGCCTCGTTGTTCTGCTTTTGTTCTCCGCGTTTATTATAGTTAAGGACGTTATCGGATTGTTTTAAACAACTCTCGTTACCGGGGTGTATTATGAAAGAAAACAGAAGGATATCGAAAAGAATAAGAGTCGGAAATATCTTTATCGGAGGAGACGCCCCCATAAGCGTCCAGACGATGACCACCGCCGATCCTCATGATTTCGAGGCGATCACATCTCAGGTGAAAAGGATCGTCAACGCGGGATGCGACGTCGTAAGGCTGACTGTGCCTGACGAAGAATCCGCGGCGATATTTTCCGTTCTTAAGCGCGAAAAGATAGGTATTCCGCTCGTTGCAGATATTCATTTTGATTATAAAACGGCAATCGCCGCAGCTATGTGCGGTGCGGATAAGATAAGGATAAACCCCGGAAATATCGGCAGCGCAGATAAAGTCCGCGAGGTCGCTGCGACCTGCAAGATACTCGGCTTGCCGATCAGGATAGGGGTCAATTCCGGTTCTCTTGAGAAATCGCTTCTTAAGAAGTACGGCTCGCCCTGCGCCGAGGCTCTCGCGGAAAGCGCGCTGAATCAGGCTGAAATGCTTGAAAAATACGCTTTTTCAGATATTGTTCTCTCAATAAAATCGTCCGACGTCGGAATTATGACCGAGGCGTCGAGGATCGTTGCTAAGAACTCGGATTACCCGATCCACCTCGGCGTTACGGAGGCGGGTGACGAATACGGCGGCATCATAAAAAATTCCGCCGGTATCGGCTCGCTTCTTCTCGACGGTATCGGAGACACTATAAGATATTCGCTGACCGCCGACCCCGTGAGGGAAGTCGTCGCCGGCCGTGAACTTCTGAAGGTTCTTGGCATAAGACGGTGCGGCGTAGATATCATATCCTGCCCGACTTGCGGCAGAACTAAAATCGATATTATTGGAATTACGGAACGATTCAGGAAAATTTCCGATGCAATAGACACGAAGGGCAAACTTGTGAAAGTAGCCATTATGGGATGCGTCGTAAACGGACCGGGAGAAGCGAGAGAGGCTGATTTCGGTATAGCCGGCGGCGACGGATTTGCCGTTCTTTTCAAGAAAGGCGAAACCGTCGGAAGAATAGAGAGCGATAAGATCATAGAAACGCTTGTTAAAGAAACGGAAAGCTTTATAAACGAATGACGGGTGGATTTGATGCCGAACAGAAAACTTACTGATATTTTTACAAAATACGCACCTGTCAACAAGGGCGAGAGCGATATATTCAAGAACGCGTACGATGTGTCGATCAAAGCAGACAAAGAAAGAAAGATGTATCATATATATTTTTCTTACCCGTCGGTCATCAAAACGCAAACGCTGTACGTTCTTGAAAATCATCTGACGGATTTTTACGGTCTCACAGTCGTCAGGCTTTATCCGTCTTACCCGTCGGAGACCTTTGACATCGACGCCGTGGACGAGGTGATCGAAGAAGCGAAGAGAAGCGGTGTTGCCGTAAAGGGATTCCTCTCAGAGTACAAGGCGTCGATTACAGACGGCACGCTCTCGCTTGAGATCCCGTTTGATGAAAGCGCCGGGATCATAGTCGACCTTGCTAAGATCGAAGACGTCATATCGGAAGTAATCAAGGACCGTTTTTCGCTCCGGTATAAAACGAAAATAGTTTTTTCCCGCGAGATGGCGTCCGGCATCAACGATTACCTCAAGACGAGGGACGAGAGCGCAAGACGCGTTTACAGCGACGAGGTGAAGAGCGCGATCGAAAACGCTGCTTTGAATGAAAAAGACGAGGACAAGCCCGTATACGAACGGAAAGCATCGTTGTTTACAGAGACGGAGACGTCCGCATTCGGCGGCGTATTCAAGATAGGACGTCTGACGTTCGACACCAACAACGCGGAGCCTCTTATCGGTAACGCATTTGAGATTTCAAGCCCCCTCGCTATGCGTTCGTGCAACAGATATGAGCAAAACGCCGTCGTTCTCGGCGAAATATTCAAGTTTGAAGAGCGCGAGCTTCGCGGAGGGGACAAATTCAGCATTACAGTTGGAATAACTGACAAAGACTCGTCGCTATACCTTAAAAAAGTAATAGCATCCGGCGAGCTTGATGAATGGAAATCAAAGCTGAAGCCCGGTAAGATCGTCGCTGCGAAGGGACCCATCAAGCCAGATAAATTTGACGGTGAATACAGCATGAACCCGTCGGCGGTGATGAAGATCAAGAAGATAAGACGGCGCGATCTGTCTGACGACAAGCGTATCGAACTTCATCTTCATACGAATATGTCGGAGGCTGACGCTCTTATAAAGCCCGACGAGGCGGTTAAAACGGCGTACGAGTGGGGACACCCGGCGGTAGCCATAACCGACCACGGAAACCTTCAGGGCTTCCCGATCGCCATGATTGCGGCGGAAGAACTTAAAAAGAGAGAAGATTACAGGGATTTCAAAGTCATATACGGGATCGAGGCTTATTTCGTAGATGATACGGAACGCTCGGTTTACGGTGATTTTGACGGCGGTTTTGACGGGGAATTTATCGTATTCGATATCGAAACGACGGGCTTTTCGTCTCAGAACGACAGAATAATCGAGATAGGCGCCGTAAAAGTCAAGGACGGAGAGATACTTGAAAGATACGACAGATTCGTGGACCCCGAGATGCCGATACCGGCGAAGATAACGGAACTTACCGGGATCTCCGACGATATGGTAAAAGGTGCCGGCAATATAGAAGAGGTGCTGCCGGATTTTCTTAAGTTTATCGGGAACAGGCTTTTGATCGCTCACAACGCGAATTTTGATACGAGCTTTATAAGACGCGCCGCCGAGAGGCAGAAACTTCCTTTCACGAATCCTTATCTCGACACGGTCGCGATGTCTCATTACGTCAACGCCGACCTTGCGCATCACAAGCTCGATTCGCTCGCAAAATATTTCGGACTCGGCGATTTCAATCACCACAGAGCTTGCGACGACGCCGAAATGCTCGCGCTCATTTTTTTCAAGATGATAGAAAAGCTCCGCGATGAGGGCGTCACGGACTTCAAGACGATGTCCGAGGTCATGAGCGAACGAGCCGACCCGCTGAAACTGAAAACTTACCATCAGATAATACTTGTCAAGAACCTCACGGGCCTTCGCAACCTCTATATACTCGTTTCGGACTCTTATCTCAAGTATTTCAGACGTTATCCGAGATTTCCCAAATCCCATATAGAAGAGTACAGAGAAGGGCTTCTTATCGGCTCCGCCTGCGAGGCGGGAGAGCTTTATCAGGCGATCATAAAGGGAAGACCT
>CADBQA010000071.1 GCA_902796675.1 uncultured Ruminococcus sp. | reverse complement strand
TCGGCGCTCTCGCCGCTGGACGTAGGTCACTACGCCTACCGCGGCGAGATCACCAAATCTACCGGCGTTTCTCTCACTCTGATTCAGGCTGAAGACTTTGTCTTCAGCCTGAAGCGGGACAGCCGAAGCTGCCCCGCTTTTTGATTTTTTATTACCCCAGCGCGACGTCGAGCGCCATCATAAGGGTGAAGCCGAGCGCAAACATCACGACGCCGATATTGGAGTGCTCGCCCGAGGACATTTCGGGGATGAGCTCTTCCACGACGACGTACATCATGGCGCCCGCGGCGAATGAGAGAAGGTATGGCATGGCGGGTACGATGAGTCCCGAGAAGAGGACGGTTATCGCCGCGGCGACGGGCTCGACGGCTCCCGAGAGGACGCCGTCAAGAAACGCTTTCGGTTTGCTCCGTCCCTCGGCGTGGAGGGGCATGGAGATTATCGCGCCCTCCGGAAAGTTCTGGATGGCGATACCGAGCGCGAGGGCGAGCGCGCCGCCCGCTGTGATCTCGGCGGAGCCGGAGCGGAGTCCGGCGTAGACGACGCCGACCGCCATACCCTCGGGTATGTTGTGGAGCGTCACGGCGAGTACCATCATGGTCGTTTTCTTCGCCTTGCTCCGTGGCCCTTCGGCGCGTTCCGCGTACATGTGGAGGTGGGGTATCGCGCGGTCGAGCGCGAGTAAGAAGAGTATGCCGAGCCAAAAGCCGGCGACGGCGGGTATGAAAGCGAGTTTTCCCATCGACGACGCCTCTTCCATCGCCGGGATGAGGAGGCTCCAGACGGAAGCCGCGACCATGACGCCGGAGGCGAATCCGGTCAGCGCGCGTTGTACCGGACGGCTTAAATCCTTTTTCATGAAAAACACGCAGGCGGAGCCCGCCGCCGTTCCTATGAACGGAAGGGCGAGACCCTCAAGAATGTCGAGCCACATATTCGAACTCCTTTGGTTAGTCCTTGCTTACTACATTATATGACAAAAAGCCCCGGATGTCAACATCCGAGTCTTTCTGTCAGTATTGCCCTTACATACCCCGGCTCAGGGAGTTTCTTCGTACCCATACCGATGCCGGAGAACCCCGCGCCGTCCGGCGGCATTTCGCCGTATTCGTCCGCGAAATATTTTACGATCGCCGCGCCGGTAGGCGTGCAGAGTTCGCCTTCGACCTCTCCCGCAAAGTACGGCATACCGTTTAGTATTTCGGCGGTCGCGGGTGTGGGAACGTCGAGGACGCCGTGGGCGCACCTTACCTTGCCGAACCCGGTGCGAACGGGAGTTGCGACTATCCTGTCCGGGTCTATCGCGTCTTCGATCATACAGAACGCCGCGACGGAAGCGATGGCGGCGGGGCGGCCTATCTCGTGAAAATGGACCTCGCCGGCAGGCACGCCGTGTACCTTGCCCTCCGCCTCGGCGAGGATACCGTAAACGCCGAGTATCTTTTCTTTGACCGTGTCGGCGACGGCAAGAGAGGACACCGTATGCGAGATCATTTCCATGCCGCCGTGGCAGCGCTCCTCTTTGACAGGTATCGCCGAGAGATGAAGCCCCGAGACGCCGCTTGCCGTTAATGTTTCCGCTTTGAAGACGGCGGGCAGATTTGCGGCGTTGAGAGCGCGGACGACGCCGTCGGTGTCCGGCAGCAGAGAAAGAAGGGAAGAGGCGAGCATATCGCCCGCCGCGCCGCGGGTGACGTCAAGATAAAGAATTTTCATTTTTCCTCCGTCGGCGACGCGCCCTTTCTGTATTTTCTGTCTTTAATGAGAGCGACGGCGGTCGTTATGATGACGACGACGTTCGCCGCCGCGCCGACGTAGTTCTTTATCACGAAGTTGAAGACGAGGTACATCACGGCGTTAACGAGAAACGCTGCCTTGAGAAGCGAGACCTTGTCCTTAAAGCGGAATACCGCGACGGAGTATTCGAAGTTTGCGGCGACGGGCAGAAAGCCCATCGCGCCGCGGTTGTTGAAATATATCCCGAGCGCGACGCCGAGGATGATGAGCGTCCATTCGACGACGCGCGATTTTATCTTTTTTATCGCGACGAGGTTTCTCGCTATCGCGACGGCGTTCTGGACCGTGCTGCTGTAGCCTTTTAATATTATCGACCCCGCGCCGTAAAAGACCTGGCTGATCATCTGTACGCCGAGCACCTCGCCGTTTTTCTTTCTCGTACTGCTGACGGAATCCGAGACCATCGCGGCGAGACTGCACACGTTTCCGACTAATATATCGTTCATTATCTATTATGATCTATTATGAGTCGAAAAAGTGCCTGCCGCCGTCCGTGACGAGGCGTTCCGTCTTGGGGTACTCAAAGATCAAGTCGTTGTCTCTGTTCGCTTCGAGATATTCTGCAAACTCCGCGGCGTAATACTTCGCCATACCGAGGTTGTGCATCAGATAGTGACCGCAGTTGACGGCGGTCGCCCCCGGCACGCTTTCGGCTTCGGAGACCGCTCTGAAGGCGCCGAGGATGAGGTCGTAAAGCTCGCGCGGCGCGCGCTCGCCCTTGAGGATGAGATAGAAACCCGTGAGGCAGCCCATTGGCCCCCAGTATATCACCTCGTCCTTCCATTCGGGGTCGTTGCGAAGGTGTGTCGCGATCAAATGCTCGAGCGAGTGCATCGCTCCGACGTCGACGACCGGCTCGCGGTTGGGGCGCTTCAGCCTCACGTCGTAGGTCGTGACGGCGTATTCTCCGAGACGGTCGACCCGGCTCGTGAAGATGCCGGGTACTATCCTCGTATGGTCTACCGAAAAGCTCTGTATAAGTTCCATATTCAGTTCTCCGTTTGATTGATTATCGTCCGACTGTCCGGACGGACGCGTCAGATCTTTTTTTCAGCGTCAGACGGTTGCAGCCGTCGTTGTATAAGCAAAATGGTGGACGTACCGCATGATTATTGCCGTTAAAGCGTATGTCGAAATTATATCATAAAAAATTGTGCTGTTCAATAGGATATGGTAAATTTGAACGATAGTTTTTCTTCGCCGAATAATATTGACATATGCTAAGGTATGAGGTAAAAATATGTATAAAGTTGCGGCAGGTTACAGCAACCGCACCGCCGCAACTGAAAATATGAGGAAGGGTAAAAACATGGAAAAATCAAAGAAAAGCGTAATAATTTGCGTTCTGAACGAACAAAAACACAAAAAGTGAAATCGCGGCAGTGCCGCGGTGAAATCCTCGCGATGCTCGGATGAAATCGTTCGCTTCGCTCACGGTGAAATGAAATCCGTCCTTGACACCCCACGAATCGCTATTCGCGATTCGCCGGGGACCCCGTCATCACCCGCACGTCAGTGCGGATTTCATCGCGCTGCGATTTCACCTGCCGAAGGTGGATTTCACCCGTCCGAAGGACGGATTTCGTTGAAAAAACCTCGCTTGGGCGAGGTTTTTTCTGGTGCCGGTGGTTCGTGTACTAAGAAGTTCCCCTATGCAGATTTCACAAAAGAAAAGTATTGAGAAATTGAGTAATACCGGTAGTGTTATTTGGAATCTATTTTTGAAACAAATGTTGATGAAAACAATTTATAGTATTATCAACATTTTCAAAAAAATCCATTCAAAACACCCATCCTTCCGCGACACACAATTCCGTAATGCTCATTGTTTGTATTCCGTAGTCTTTACAGATAATCGGAATCTTATTCTGTTTATCTTTCTTTTCTTCAGTTATTATCGTAAGGTTGTATTTCATCGCAGTAGCAATCAAGAATGCATCGCCGGACGATGACCCCTTCCCACCGGAAAAACAAATCATCTTGGGGTGCTCAGTGACAAGCCTTCTTACATTTCTCTGAACTTCGTCGTCAATTGGAAGAATTACACACTGATTTGATTTTAGCCAGTCACCAACCACGTTGTCATTCTTAACTTCTTCTTCAATTTCAGAGCAAGTTGCGATGGTTTGTTCTTGGATGCTTTTTTCAATCATCTCCCATAGGCTTTTGTGTACCTGTCGTGGAAGGGCATCTGAAGGCTTCTGTGCCAATATTGATGAAGAATCAATAAGGTATTTGTACGGAGGTTTGAATAGGGTTAGCTGTTCCATTTTGAAACCTCCATTAAGAATTTATCGACATGTTTTGGCGCAATTTCCAGATGCTGAGCTATGTCGCGCTTGCTGTATATTTCCTCTCCGTACCCGTAATAAAGCATTTTGCAAACAACTGAACTGGTCCGATCAATAGCATCACGACTGACACTTTTACCGAAGCACGTTTGTAATCCTGCTTTTCTTGCTAACCTCTGCTCCTCTCGCTCTTTTTCGATAATTCTGCGGAATTCATTGGAATACGTTTGATA
>CADBQA010000070.1 GCA_902796675.1 uncultured Ruminococcus sp. | reverse complement strand
TCGGCGCTCTCGCCGCTGGACGTAGGTCACTACGCCTACCGCGGCGAGATCACCAAATCTACCTGCGTTTCTCTTCCTCTGACTCAGCCTGAAGACTTTGTCTTCAGGCTGAAAAGCGGCGTCCCGTAAGGGATGCCGCTTCTGTTTGTTTATTTTTTGAGGATAGAGGACGTAGCCTCGTCCTCGTACTGGCGCGTGTAGAGTCGGTAATAGTGACCTTTTGCCGCCATCAGTTCCTCGTGCCGTCCGCGCTCGATTATCTTGCCGTCCTTGACGACGAGTATCACGTCCGCGTTTCTGACTGTCGAGAGGCGGTGCGCTATGACGATGGACGTTCTGCCCTTTATGACCTCGTCTATCGCCGACTGTATCTTCTGCTCGGTGATGGTGTCGACGGACGCCGTCGCCTCGTCGAGAATGAGTATCTTCGGGTCGGCTATGATGGCGCGCGCGAAGGAGATGAGCTGCTTTTCGCCTGTGGAAAGGCGGTCGCCGCCCTCCTCGACGTCGCTGTCGATGCCGCCGTCGAGCTTCTCGATCACACCCTCCGCCGAGACGAGCTTTATCGCGCGGTCGATATCCTCATCCGTCGCCGTCGGGTTGCCGTAGAGAAGGTTTTCTCTGACGGTGCCGGAGAAGAGGTGAGGTGTTTGGAGAACGTAGCCTATCGCGGAATGTAGCCAGAGCTGGCTTCGCTCACGGCTGTCGACTCCGTCTATCAGCACAGCGCCCTCGGTCGGCTCGAAGAAGCGGCAGACGAGGTTGGCGATGGTCGATTTTCCGGCTCCCGTCTCGCCGACGACCGCGACGTTCGTGCCGAACGGGATTTTCAGGTTGAAGTGCTCGAGAACGTCCTCGTCGCCGTCGGGGTATCTGAACGTGACGTCGCGGAATTCGATGTCGCCGCGTATCTCTTCCCAGTTTTCGCGCTTCGGGTCGAAGACGTCGCCGTATTTTGCGATGACCTCATCCGAATCCTTTACGTTAGGCTCGGTCTCGATGAGGTTCGTGAGGCGTTCGATGTTGACCTGCGCCGTGATAAGCTCGGAGATGACGTCGATTATCCATCTGACGGGCTCCATCATACCCTGCGCGTATGACATGAACGCGGAGAACGTGCCGACCTCCTCCTTCGCTATGTAGCCGCCGCGCCACAGAAGTATCGCGAGCGCGAGGGATGAGGCGAAGTTCATCGTCATCGAGAAGAGACCGCGTATCCTTGCCGCCTTTACGGCGGTTTTTCTCATATTCAGAGTTTCATCGGTGAAGTCGCGCTCCATCTTTTCCTCGATGACGAGGGATTTGATGGTCTTGGCTCCCGTGATGCCCTCGTTGAAGTTGCCGGTGATACGGGAGTTGATCTCGCGCACCTCGCGGTTGACCTTGACGAGTTTCCCTTCAAATAGTGAGAAGAGAACGGCGATCAGCGGAACTATACTGCATATCATCAGCGCGAGCTTGAAGTTTATCATCATCATTGTGATGACGGTGCCAATGAGGTACGAGACGTGCCATACGCCGTCCATCAGGCACCAGGAGGCGACGTTGCCGACGCGCTCGGTATCGCTCATGACGCGGGCGTGTATGTAGCCGACGCTGTTCTGGTTGAAGTAGGAGAACGAGAGCGTCTGAAGATGCTCGAAAGCGTCGTTCCTGAGGTCGCGGTTTATCGAGACCTCGACGCGTATCGCGAAGGTGAAGCAGATATAGTTCATCAGCGCGCTCATAAGGACGGTGGCGACGTAGAGGATAATGAAGTACGCCAGCGTGTCGAGCGTGCCGCCCGCGACGAAGTGGTCGAGAGCGTAGCGGTGGAACTGCGGGAGGATGATGTCGATGGCGCTTCCGACGAGACCGCAGCATATCATCGTGAAGACCGTCGCGCGGTACTTCTTGAGATAAGGTACGATCTTTCCGAGTCCGAAGAAGCGCAGACGTTTTTTAGTATTTACCGTGTTATCCGTCATGACGCCGCCTCCTCACCGCCGGAGGACCCCGACTGGATCTCGTAAATGTCCTGATATACTCCGCCCGCGCACTTCAGCTCGTCGTGAGTGCCCTCCTCGACGATGCGTCCGTTCTCGAGGACTATTATCTTGTCTGCCTTCGAGAGCGTGGTTATGCGGTGGGAGATTATGATGACCGTAGCCGTGCCGAACCTCGCCTCGATCTCGGCGCGTATCTTCGCATCGGTCTCTGTGTCGACCGCGGAGAGCGAGTCGTCGAAGATCATAATGGGGCAGTCGGTCGTGAAGTTGCGCGCTATCGCGGCGCGCTGTTTCTGACCGCCGGAGAGCGTCACTCCGCGCTCGCCGACGAAAGTGTCGTAGCCCTTCGCAAAGCCCTGCGCCGTTTCGTGCAGGTGAGCGGCGACGGACGCCGCCTTGATCCTGTCGAGCGTAATCGACGGGTCTTTTATCCCTATGTTCTCGCCGAGCGAGCGGGAGAAGAGGAACGGCTCCTGGAGGACTATGCCGATATTCCGGCGGAGGTGGTCCGTCTTGATTTTTCTGATATCGACGCCGCCTATCGTTATCCTGCCGCATCCCTCTTTGACCTCGTAGAGCTTGTCAAGAAGCATGACGAGCGTCGACTTGCCGCTTCCCGTGCCGCCGAGGATGCCGAGCGTTGTGCCGGACTTGACGGTGAGGTCGATATTCTTGAGTATCTCTTTGCTGTTGTTGTAGGAGAACGAGACGTTCTCGAAGACGATGTCGCCCGTCATATCGGCGTCGGTCGCCTCCGGATCGTCCTCCTACTCTTCCGCCTCCATGATCTCGTAGACCCTGTTTATGGAAACGCCCGCCTTGCTCATTTCGGATATCATTCTTCCGAGCATGCGGATAGGCCATACGAGAAGGGAGTTGTAGGAGATGAATGCGACCATCTCACCGGAGGTAAGCGTCCCTTTTACGCAGAAGACCGCGCCGAAGACGACGACTATCATCACCTGAAGACCGGAGAGCACGTCGGACGAGGACCAGAAAAGGCTCATCGTCTTGGCAAGCTTTATCCAGAGCGAGGTGTAGTGGTCGTTGTGGGCGAAGAAGCGGTCGCGCTCGTATCTCTCGCGGCCGAAAGCGCGGACGACTCTCGCGCCGGTCAGGTTTTCCTGCGCCATCGCCGAGAGCTTGCCCTCGTTCTCGTCGCACTCCTTGAAGCCCTTCGCCATCTTGCGGCGGAAGACGAGGGAGTAGATGAGGATCACCGGCATCGGGATAACGGCGATAAGTGTCAGCGTACCGTTCATCGACGCCATGAATACGATCGAGAATACGACGAGGATAAGAATGCGGAGCACGGACGTGAGCTGTTCCGAAAAGAACGATTTTATCATATTCACGTCTGAGGTGCAGCGCTGGATTATGTCGCCCGTCTTGATCTTTGAGTGCCAGGTGAACGGAAGTCTTTCTATGTGGGAGAAGAGACGGTCGCGCATTGTCTTCGTCAGCGTTTCCGCCGCGACGGAGGTGTAAACTCTCACGACGTACTGCATCACGACCTTGACCGCCGCCACCGCGACGAGGGCGAGGGCGAGTATCCAGATATTCGCCTTAAGCACCTCAAAGCCGCCGACGGAGTCGATAAGCCCCGTCGCCCAGGCGGGCAGATCCGGCGGCTTGTCACCGATGACGTTGTCGAGCGCGACGCGGATGATCTGCGGCGCTATCATTTCGGCGAGCGCCGGGACGATCACCGAGAACAGCACGAGCGCGAACGCGCCGCGGCTGCCCTTCGTGAAGTCCCACATCATCCGGGCTTTCCCGTTCTTCTTCCTTTCCGTGGATTTTGTATTTTTCATTTCTGCCTTCTTTTCAATAAATCAAT
>CADBQA010000069.1 GCA_902796675.1 uncultured Ruminococcus sp. | reverse complement strand
TCGGCGCTCTCGCCGCTGGACGTAGGTCACTACGCCTACCGCGGCGAGATCACCAAATCTACCTGCGTTTCTCTTCCTCTGACTCAGGCTGAAGACTTTGTCTTCAGCCTGACGCTTTGGATTTACCAAAGCGTTTTTTGACGTCATTATTTACTCGGCTCTGTAAATTTTGTCGATAACGACGGGGGTCACGGGTTTCGCCTTCTCACCGAACATATTTACCTCGACCTCGACGTTCGAGATCGCGTCGAGCACTTCGGCGCCGTCAACAAGTATGCCGAACGCGGCGTAGTTTCCGTCAAGAGAGGCGGAGGCGTCGGCGTTGCAGATGAAGAACTGGCTCGTCGCGGAGTTCATACTGCTCGAGGTCCTCGCCATGGAGATAACGCCGTAGGTGTGCGAGAGGTAATTGTCGACTCCGTTTGCGGCAAATTCACCCTTGATGGCGGGCAGGTTCCCGCTTCCGGTGCCGTTGCCGTCCGGGTCGCCGCCCTGGATCATAAAGCCCTTGCGGATGCGGTGGAAGGTCAGACCGTCGTAAAAGCCGCTGTCAACGTAAGCGAGGAAGTTCTCGACCGTGATGGGGGCGACCTTCGGGTAAAGCTCGAGCGTCATCGTGCCGAAGTCGCGCACGTCGATCTTTACCGTTACGGGATCGGAGAAGAGCTCGTCCGTGTCGACGGCTTCTTTTTCGGTGTCGGTCGGTTGAGGGTTTACGTCGATCGGCTCGCATGCGGCAAGGAGCGTCAGCGCCGCGATTATCAGTAAGATTGAAATTATCTTTTTCATAATACAGTCTTCCTTTCGGTTTTGCTCCCTTTATTATATCAGCGACGCGCCGTCTTGTCAATAAAAAAAGTCTGCGGCGAATATCGCCGCAGACTTGATTATTGTTTATAAATCATTCGGCGTGCTCCGGTACTATAAGTCCGTAGCTGCCTGCTTCACGTTTGTAAACGACGTTCGTTTCACCTGTCGCCTCGTCCTTGAATACGTAGAAAGTGTGGTCGAGAAGGTTCATCTGGAGGATCGCTTCCTCCGCCGTCATCGGCTTGAGAGGGAAGCTCTTCGTTCTGATCTTGAACTCGTTTTCCTCACCGAAGTTGTCGCCGCCGTCGTCCGCGGCGGGGAACTCGATCTTCTCACGAAGTCTCTTCTGGAGCCTCGTCTTGTTCTTTCTGAGCTGTCTTTCGATAGAATCGACGCATTCGTCAAGGGCGATGCGGAAGGTGGGACTCGTTTTTTCCGCGCGGAAAAGCGTGCCGTTGCAGGATATCGTCACTTCCATACGGTCGCTCTCGCGCACCTTTCTGAGCGTGACGAACGCCTCCGGCTCTCCTTTGAAGTACTTATCGAACTTGGCAAGCTTCTTTTCGATAAGCGCCTTCGTCTCGTCATAGACGTTCATTTGCCTTCCGATGATCGTTGTTTTCATAGGGACACCACCTTTTCTGAGATTCTGCGAAGAGGGTTATCCTCTTTGCATTTTTATTATATCATACAATTTCACGTTTGTATATACCTTTTTGTGAATTTTAGCTGAAAAAACGCTGAATATTATTAATGATAAGTGCAAATTAACAATAAAGACGCGGCGGCGGCACTCGACGTACCGTCGCCGCGTTTGCGGTCTGTAAAGTCTGTATTAACTTAAGTACGCTTTGCGGTCTTTTCTCGGTGTTCCCGTCCGGCGAATAGAGCGCGATAGGGCGAGGAAGATTCGTCGATCAGCCCCCGTGAGGCGTAGTTGCCTACGTCGAGGGGGCTGAGCGGCGAAAGAGAAAAGACGCGGCGGCGGCACTCGATGTACCGTCGCCGCGTTTGCGGTCTGTAAAGTCTGTATTAACTTAAGTACGCTTTGCGGTCTTTTCTCGGTGTTCCCGTCCTATCACGTTCTACCTATTAATACATGCCGCCCATTCCGCCGGCTCCGCCCATCGGAGCCGCCGGCTCCTTCTCGGGCTGGTTGACGACGAGAGCCTCTGTCGTGAGGACCGTCGCCGCGACGGAAGCCGCGTTCTGAAGTGCGCTTCTCGAAACCTTAGTAGGATCGACGATACCGCTCTTGACCATATCGCAGTAAACTTCCTTTGCCGCGTCAAAGCCGTAACCGACCTTGCCGTTCGCCTTGATGTTCTCGACGATGACGGAGCCTTCGAGACCCGCGTTCTCGGCGATCTGACGTACGGGAGCCTCGAGAGCCTTGAGGACTATCTGAACGCCCGTCTTCTCGTCGCCCTCGACGGTGTCGAGAAGGGATTTTACGTTGTCTATTACGTTGAGGAAAGCGACGCCGCCGCCTGCGACGATACCCTCTTCAACAGCGGCGCGCGTCGCGTTGAGAGCGTCCTCGATGCGGAGCTTCTTTTCCTTCATTTCGGTCTCTGTCGCAGCGCCGACCTTGATGACGGCTACGCCGCCGGAGAGCTTTGCGAGTCTTTCCTGGAGCTTCTCGCGGTCGA
>CADBQA010000068.1 GCA_902796675.1 uncultured Ruminococcus sp. | reverse complement strand
AGAAACGGGACTTGAACCCGTACGGTGTGAACCACACGCCCCTCAAACGTGCGCGTCTGCCAGTTCCGCCACTCTCGCTTGTCACGAATGAAAGTATACTATAATTTTTTCTCATTGTCAAGTGTTTTTTTGATTGACACGGATATAAGAATAAATTATAATTTCATAATGAGGTGAGAAAATGACAACGGATGAACTGATAGAATACATTAAAAGCGACAAGATCAAACAGATCATAGTCGACTGCGACGCGGGAGCCGACGGCGACGACCAGTTCGCGCTCGCGTACGCTTTGAGGGCGAAGGACAAAGTAAAGGTTATCGCCGTAAATTCCGCTCCGTTCAACGACAATTCGGACGAGACCTCGGCGGCCGGAAAACTCGAATGTGAAGAAATAATAAAAGCCGCCGGAGAGAGAGTTCCCGTATACTGCGGCAGCGCGGATTACATAACGAGAGCAAAAAAACCGGTCGAAAGCGAAGCCGCAAGAAATATAAGAGACGCGGTTATTTCATCGGATGAACCCGTGACCGCTGTAATTTCCGGCTGCTGCACTAACGTCGCGTCCGCCCTCGCGCTTTATCCCGAAATCAGGAGCAACTTGATAGTCGTATGGCTCGCGCTCGACGACCTTGACGGAGATCATAATACCGGAGAATACAACTATCACAACGATATCGAGGCGGGCAAACTTCTCTTTTCTCTCGCCGAGAATACGGTCCTTGTTTGCGCCGGAAAAGTCGTCGCTCCATACAGGAGAACAGACGACGAGATCGACGAAATGTTTCCGTCTGATGATCCGCTCGCCGCATGGCTCAAAAGGAGATTCAGAGAAGTAACTTGGGCGCAGGGCTTATGGGACCTTTGCGCGGAGGGGCTTCTTATTAAGCCCGAAGCCTGCAAGATCGAGAAGGCATACTCGCCGGTATTCGGCGACGACGGAGAAATAATATCGTTCGATCATAAGAGGCAAATCGCCGTCGTTAATTATAACGACAGCGAAGAGATCATCTCCGATTGCGTAAAACGAATAAACGGATAAAAGCCGCCCGGGAAACCGGGCGATTTTTGTAAAATTAACACGCCTCAGCGATTGACAAAATATTTAAGTAATAGTATAATATTATAATAGTTTACCGGAGGTGCGAGATGGAAAGACCGAAGCGAAAACTGACCGTATTCGACGCGATCCTGATTTTTGTCATTATCCTCACAGCCGCGCTTCCGATCATTTTTACAAAAAGCGATAATACGAAAGCGGTCATAAGTACCGCCGGGGGATCAATGACCGTCGACCTCGCTGCCGATACGGCGTTTATCCTTGAATCAAACGGTTATCATTTCAAAATATCGGTCTCAAACGGCGAAATATACGTTGAGGAATCGGACTGTCCGGACGGGATCTGTAAAAATACGAGACCCGTCGGAAAAACAAACGGAAGTATCGTTTGCCTTCCGGCGAAGCTTATGATAACCTGCGGGGAGGAGGTGTCGGATAGTGACGTCGACGCCGTCGTCAAATAAGATAAAAAACATCTCTTTGACCGCGCTTTTACTCACTGTTTCTCTTGCGCTGTCTTATCTTGAATTTCTGATCCCCGTTACAGCCGCGGTGCCGATACCCGGTTTCAAGCCCGGCTTTGCAAACATTGCGGTAGTCGTCGCGTATTTTGCGGTCTCGCCGCTCTCCGCCGCCGTGATCACCGTATTAAAATCAGTTATAACGTCCCTGCTCTTTTCGGGTGTAACGACTCTCGTATTCTCTCTTGCCGGCGGAGCGCTCGCGTTTTCGGCGCTTCTTTTATTGACCCATATCAAAAACCTTAAATGCAGTTATATCGGTCTGTCCGTCGCAATGGCGTTCTCTCACAACGTCGGGCAGCTTGCAGCGTCTGTTGCCGTTATGGGCAACGCGTCGGTATTATGGTATTATCCCGCGCTCGTCGTGTCCGCCGTTTTGTGCGGTGCGCTGACCGGTATCATACTGACGCTGCTGCCGGATAGGATCTATATCGGAAAGGTATGAATATGTTAAAAAGAATTTCAGCTCTTATATTGTCCTTTATCACATTGATATCTCTCGTTTCCTGCGGCAAAGAAAAAGAGCCGGAGCCGGAGGAATACTATTCCGCGACCTTCTTCGCGATGGATACGGAGATAACGGTAAAACTCGCCCGCCGCACGGGAGAGACAGACGAAGACGAGAACGCGCTCTTTCACGATGAAGCGTATTTATCGTCCGTTATAAAGGAATGTGCAAACCTCGTCTCCGAATATGAATCGGCTCTTTCAAGAACAAAAGAAGACAGCGTGATTTCCGAGATCAACAAAGAGACGGACTATTTCTTCGATCTCGATCCCGAAGTCCTCGCGCTGATTAAAGAATCAAATGAAATATCCGAACTGACGGCGGGTGCCTTTGACGTCACCGTGGGTACGGTCACTGAACTTTGGAACGTGACGTCAGACGGAGCCGACGTTCCGTCAGACGAATCAATAGAAGAAGCGGTGTCTCACGTCGGATATGAAAAGATCGAAACCGACGGCGCCACGCTGAGAAAAACCGACAGAAAGACGAAGATCGACCTCGGCGCCATCGGCAAGGGTTACGCTCTCGGCAAAATGATCGATCATCTTCGAGCGTCGGACGTCGACTACGGGATCGTCTCATTCGGCGGCAACGTCGGAGCTTTCGGCAAAAAGCCGACAACAGGCAAATTCAAAGTCGCCATAACTAACGCGCTCGACACTTCAAAGGTCATAGGTTACGTTTTCGTCGATGACGAATTCGTCTCCGTCTCCGCCGATTACGAAAGAAACTTCGTAAAAGACGGCGTCGTATACGGTCATATATTCGACCCCGAAACGGGACGTCCCGCAAAGAGCGACGTCATAAGCGTCGCCGTTCTTTCCGAAAACTCCGCATACGCCGACGCGCTTTCCACCGCTCTGTTCGTTCTCGGTACCGACGGGATCAAAGACCTTTACAAGGCGCTCGCCGGAACGGATGTGGCTTTTGAAGCCGTAGCACAGCTTGAGGACGGCAGCGTATATCTTACGGAAGGTCTTTCAGGCGACGGCGGATTTGAAGAATACAAGGAGCCCGAAACAACGGCGGAATCATAACGGAGGTCCACTTTGGACAAAGGAACTTTCAACGAAAAATACGTGGACGATAAAATAGTCCTCACCGAGCTTGAAACGGCAAAAAAAGTCGCCCTTAAAATCGAAGAGATATACGGTGCCGACAGGCCTAAATATTACATAAACACTCTCGGATGTCAGCAGAACGAAGCCGATAGCGAAAGGATCGCGGGGCTTTGCGAACTGATGGGTTACGAATACACGGACGACCCGACATCGGCGAAGCTCATCTTCGTCAACACCTGCGCGATACGTGAGCACGCCGAAATAAGAGCTATCTCTGTCATCGGCGAATACAAACATATCAAAGACGAAGATCCGTCCGTCGTGATCGGCGTCGGCGGATGTATGGTGACGCAGGGTCACAGAGCCGACAAGATCAAGCGCGGTATGCCATACGTCAATTTCGTTTTCGACACGGGAGCGATCTATAAAATACCCGAACTCGTTCAAAACGCTCTCTCCGGCGGTAAGCGCAGATTCGAAACGGAGAACGACTTCAAAATAGCCGAGAATATTCCCGCGGTCCGTCGGGATGCTCACAAAGCGTGGCTCTCGATCATGTACGGCTGCAACAACTTCTGCTCTTATTGCATCGTCCCCTACGTCAGAGGAAGAGAGCGAAGCCGCAAATCAGACGATATCCTGAAAGAAGCTAAACTTCTTATCGAAGGCGGCGCGAAGGACATTACCCTTCTCGGTCAGAACGTTAACTCATACGGCAAGGATACGGGAGAGGGAGTCGACTTCGCCGACCTTATGCGAAAGATATGCAGGATAGACGGTGATTTTCGTCTCCGCTTTATGACGAGCCATCCGAAGGACGCCTCGGACAAGCTTATCGAGGCTATGGCGGAAGAGGACAAAATAGCGAAACATTTTCACCTCCCCGTCCAATCCGGCTCCGACGGGATACTGAAACGGATGAACAGACATTACGACGTGGAAAAATATCTTTCCATCATCGACAAGCTCAAGTCGTCCGTCAAAGACGTCAGCATAACGTCCGATATCATTGTCGCCTTCCCGGGTGAGACCGAAGACGATTTTGAAAAGACGCTCGACCTTTTGAAATACGTGAGGTACGACGCCGTTTTCTCTTTCATATACTCCCCGCGCGTCGGCACTCCGGCGGCTAAAATGGACGGCGCGGTACCGAAGGAGGTCTCACGCGAGAGATTCGCAAGGCTGATGGACGTCGTAAATCCGATCTCCCTCGAGCGAAACGGGAGATTTCTCGGAAAGACCCTGCGCGTACTTGCGGAAGAGCCGTGCAAGAACGTCGAAGGGCTGCTTACCGGCCGAGCCGACTCGCCCCGACCGATTCATTTTCCGGCGGGCGCCGACGTCATCGGAAAATTCGTCGACGTAAAAATAACGAAAGCCGAAACTTTTTCGATGAACGGTGAAATAATAAAGTAAAAAATCAAGGAGATATATATGGATATCATACTTTCAAACGAACTCATGAGCGCGATACACAAGGTGGGAGAGCTCATCAAATGCGACGCGAGATACTCGAATATGGTCAAAATATCGGAAGAATATAACGCTGACCGCGAGATCAACAAGCTCCTCGGAGAATACGCGGAACTTCAGCAGAACGTCACAAAAGAATTTGACAAACCCGATTTCAGCGACGACAGAATAAAAGAACTGCAGGTAAGAATGGACGAGATATATTCCGAGATCTCAAATAACCCCTCATACATTCAGTTCAGAGAAGCATCCGATGAATACAACGAATTTACACAGGCCGTCTATAACGAGCTCGAGTACGCCGTAACGGGAAAGAAGCCCGTCTCCTGCACTCACGACTGCTCAACCTGCCACGGCTGCGATTAAAGCAAGTTTACAAGGGCGACGACCCTTTACCGGAGGATAAAATGGCTTTTACACCGATGATGGAACAGTATTTCGAGATAAAGAAACAGTACGAGGGATACCTTCTGTTCTACCGTCTCGGCGACTTTTACGAGATGTTTTTCGACGACGCGCAGACCGCGTCGCGCGAGCTCGATCTCACGCTGACCGGCCGCGACTGCGGCGCGGAGGAAAGAGCGCCGATGTGCGGCGTTCCTTACCACGCCGTCGACACTTATATCGGAAAACTTATCGAAAAAGGATATAAGATAGCGATCTGCGAGCAGATGGAGGACCCGGCTCTCGCAAAAGGTCTCGTAAAGCGCGAAGTTATCCGCGTCGTGACGCCCGGTACCGTCATCGAATCTTCTCTTCTCAACGAGAGCAAAAACAACTATCTCGCGTCTTTGTATATAACCGATTCCGGCTGCGGCGTCTGTTTTGCGGACATCTCGACTGCGGAGGTACACGCCACGGATTGTACGTCAGGTAATTTCGAGACGTTTATCATAAACGAACTCTCGACATACAGCCCCGCCGAGGTCATCTGTAATACCGACCTTGCGCTCTATCCCGCGGTATCGTCGTTTATGTCAGAAAAACTCGGCATCGGCTGCAGCGAGATCGCGCCCGAAAGATTCTCTGTATCCGACGCGCTGAAACGCGCATCCGAGCAGTTCGGCATCACGGGACACGAGGACGACCACGCCACCGCTCTCGTCGCCGCAGGCGCCGCTCTCTCTTACGTTAAAGAGACGCAGAAAACGGACATTTCATATATATCTTCAATAGACATCTACGAAAACCGTCAGTATCTTGAAATGGATATGTCGACGAGGAGAAATCTCGAGCTTTGCGAAACGATGCTGACGAAGGAAAAGCGCGGTTCTCTTCTCTGGGTGCTCGATAAGACGAGCACGGCAATGGGCGCGAGACTTCTCCGCTCTACCATAGAGCATCCGCTAACGAACGTAGCGAAGATAACGAGACGTCAGAGGGCGGTCGGGGAGATAGCGTCAAACTTCGTCCTCAGAGAAGAACTCAGGGAAAAACTCTCGCACGTTCTCGACCTTGAAAGGCTGATGACGAAAATCACCTACGGCACGGCGGGCGCGAGAGAGCTTCGCTCGGTAGCGCAAACTCTCGAGGTGCTCCCCGACGTCAAAAAAATGCTCGATCCTCTCGAATCGGAAGAACTGTCGAATATTTTCAAGGACCTTGACGAGCTCTCCGATATCTACACGCTGATCGACAACGCGATAGTCGAAAATCCCTCCTTCCAGGTAAAAGAAGGCGGAATAATCAAAGACGGCTACAACCCCGACGTCGACGAACTGCGAAGCATAATGAACAACGCGTCGGATTACATAAAGCAGATAGAATCCGAGGAACGTGAAAAGACGGGCATCAAAACGCTCCGTATCGGAAATAACAGAGTTTTCGGTTACTATATCGAAGTCACGAAATCGTATCAGGATCTCGTACCGGAAGACTACATCAGGAAACAGACTCTCGCCAACTGCGAAAGATACATAACGAAAGACCTTAAAAACACGGAGGCGACGATACTGGGCGCATCCGACAAGGTCAAGGCGCTCGAATACGAGCTTTTCTGCGACGTAAGAAACGCCGTATCCGACGCTTCCCTTCGTATAAGAAAAAGCGCGGCGGCGCTTTCCGAGCTCGACGTTTTCGTCAGTCTCGCCGAGGCGGCGGTCCAGAACGGTTACGTGTGCCCCGAGGTCGATTACAGCACAGACCTTATCATAAAAGACGGGCGCCACCCCGTGGTCGAAAAATTCGTCAAGGACTCATATTTCGTTCCCAACGACGCCGTACTCAACACGACCGACCGCCGTATGATGCTGATAACCGGTCCCAACATGGCGGGTAAATCCACCTATATGAGGCAGACAGCGCTTATTATCCTTATGGCGCAAATAGGTTCTTTCGTCCCCGCCTCCGACGCGAGGATCGGCGTCGTCGACCGTCTCTTTACGAGAGTCGGCGCGTCGGACGACCTCGCATCCGGAACCTCGACTTTTATGCTCGAGATGAAGGAAGTCGCCTCTATCGTAAACAACGCGACGAAAAAGAGCTTTATTATCTACGATGAGATCGGGCGCGGCACGTCGACTTACGACGGAATGAGTATCGCGCGCGCTGTCGTCGAATACACGGCGGGGCCTAAGATCGGATGCAGAACGATGTTTGCGACTCACTATCACGAACTGACGTCGCTCGAGAACGAGATCGACGGCGTGATAAACTGCAACGTCGCGGTAAAGAGACGCGGAGACGACCTCACATTTCTTCGCAAGATAGTTGACGGTCCCGTTGACGAGAGCTACGGAATACAGGTCGCAAAGCTCGCGGGGATTCCGAGCTCCATCGTCAAACGCGCGAAGGAGATCCTTGAAGGACTTGAGGACGGAACGGATGCAGTTCCGGCGAAGCCGCACGTAGCAAAACCCGAGACCGAGGGCGACTTCAACATCAGCCTCCTCGACCTTGCAAAAGAAGACGTAATTTCAAAAATCAAGTCGACCGACATCAACACTCTGACTCCTATCGAGGCTATGAACTGTATTTTCGAATGGAAGAAGGCCCTGTCGGACTGAATTCAGCATAAATTTCAAAGAAAGGAGAAATACCGTGGGAAAGATCAACGTACTCGGCTTTGACGTCGCCAATCTTATCGCGGCGGGCGAAGTCGTCGACAGACCGGCGTCTGTCGTCAAGGAACTCGTCGAAAACTCAATAGACTCCGGCGCGACGGAGATCACGGTCGAGATAAAAAACGGCGGTATTTCTCATATCCGCGTATCTGACAACGGATGCGGAATGGACGAGGATGACCTTCCCGTCGCCGTTCTCCGTCACGCGACGAGCAAGATCAAGGAAGCGGATGACCTTACAAAGATCTCCACTCTCGGCTTCAGAGGCGAGGCGCTCGCAGCGATCGCTTCCGTCGTAAAGCTGAAGATATACTCAAAGACCGAAAGCGCCGAAAGCGGCTCTATGCTTATCTGCGAGGGCGGAGAGATCGTGGAGCTGTGCGAGGCTGGATGCGCCAAGGGCACTACGGTAATAGCCGACGAGCTTTTCTACAACGTGCCGGCGCGAAGAAAATTTCTGAAGCGCGACGCGACGGAGACCGCAAAGATCACGGACGTTATCGAAAAGATCGCGCTCTCCGTTCCCGAAATATCAATTAAGTACATAACAGACGGTGAGATACGCTTTATGACCCAGGGCGACGGGAATCTGAAAAACGCCATTTACTCGATCTACGGCAAAAGCACCGCCTCACGGCTCGTAAAGGTCGCAAGACGCGAAAACGGCGTCGTTGTGACCGGGTACGTCAGCGAGGTCGACATGACCTTTTCAAAAAGGACGAACGAGGTATTCTTCGTAAACGAGAGATATATAAAAAGTCCGCTTTTGATGTCCGCTCTCGAGAGAGCGTACATTTCAAGGATACCGGACGACAAGTTTCCGATGTGCGTGCTGAATATAGGCATTACGACGTCGGAGGTCGACGTAAACGTCCACCCGACGAAACTTGAAGTAAAATTCTCAAATGAGAGGATCGTCGCGGAAGCGCTTCACTACGCGGTTCTTACCGCGCTCAACACTTCATCAGAAAGACCCGAGATCGAAAGTGGAAAACAGTACGCGCCGACAGTCTTGCCAAGCGTCGACGAAGGAAAAATAAACAGAATACTGAACGCCTTCGCTCCGGTGGAACGCCCGAAGTCGGAACGCGAAATACAAAAGAAACTCGACGTTTCATTCGAAAAAAACGATATCGGAAAGACAACGGCGCCCGAACGTCACGGCGCGTCGTCGATCCTTGCGGGATACGATATACCGGACTTTGTAAAGAAGTCTTCGCAGCCGGTTGAAAAAACCGCGCCGAAGATCTCTCTCGTCTCAGACGTTACAGACAGCCGCGAAGGTACGCCCGAATACAAGATCATCGGCGAGGCGTACGACTGTTACGTAATGGTCGAGCTTGATGACCGAATACTGATCATTGACAAACATGCAGCTCACGAGCGCATCATATTCGACGAGCTTTGCGAGAGACGAAAGAAAAAAGAAAAAGAAACCCAGGCTCTTCTCGCTCCGATAAAAGTAAACCTGACGTCGGCAGACCTCGATTCTCTGTCAGAGTATGCACAGGACGTGAGATCCATCGGATTTGAATTCGAGCAAAACGGCGACGGAACCGTTTCGCTGACGTCGATCCCGGTCGAAATAACGACGGAGGCCGCGGACAGTACGTTCTGTGCCATGCTGTCAAGGCTTTCGGAGGGCAAAGGAACAGTTGAAGAGACGGAAGCCGAATTCTTCGAAAAAGCTCTCTATCAAGCGTCCTGCAAGGCGGCTATCAAAGGCGGAAGACAGTACGGTATCGAACATATCAAATGGATATGCGACAGACTGCTGACGCCTCCCGACAAGGACGGCAAAGTCATAAAGACCTGCCCGCACGGAAGGCCGGTCGCTTTTGAGATAAAAAAGAGTTCCATCGAGAGACAGTTTTTGAGACTTGAATAGTCAAATTGCACACAAAATCAGCCGAGTCAAATGGATTATTATCTTTTTTCATTAATTTTCTGAAAACGTTTATTTTTATTGAGCAAAACACTTGACACCGGCAATAAAATGTGATAGAATCACAGCAACACGGTATATTAAAGAGGCAAAGCTATGACAAAGTTCGTCGTAATAGCACTTCTACTCGTCGCTGCGATTCAGATTATCGGCAAAAAATCTGATAACGGCGCTTTTGGTCGTGCTTGACTCTTATACCATACCGGTATTGATTAAGCAAGTCGGACCTGCGGCGTCGCCGCAGGTCCTCTTTTTCGGGAGAGTGTAAAAATGAGAAAAATCATAATCAACGACACCACACTCACAAACGTTGACGACAGCATCGGCTTCAAAGAAAAACTTGATATCATCAAAAAGCTCGACGCGTTGAAAGTCGACGTTATAGAGCTTCCCCCCGTAGCCAACGAAAAAGCGGATACGTTGCTCGTACACACGGCCGCGCCTTCGGTCAAGTACGCCACTCTCGCGTGCGATTCTGGTTATGACGCTTCGTCGCTTGAAAAGGCGTGGAACGCGGTAAAAAACTGCCGCCGTCCGGCGATCGTCGTCGCTCTCCCTACCTCAACCGTGCAGATGGAATATATATGCCATAAAAAAGCGAGCGCCATGGCGTCTCTCGCTGAGGAGCTTATAAGCGCCGCCGTATCCTACGGCGCCAAAGTATACTTCAAGGCAGAGGACGCGACGAGAGCTGACCGTGATTTTCTGGTATCAGTAATAAATAAAGCCGTCGCCTGCGGTGCAAGCTCCGTAATACTTTGCGACAATACGGGCGACACGCTTCCCGACGAAGCGGCGCGCTTCGTATACGGGATCTATTCCGAATGCGGCTTTGACAAAACGGACGTCTCCCTCGGCGTTGAGTTTTCCGACTCTATGTCTTCATCCGCCGTCAATTCTTTTGAGGCGGCAAGACACGGCGCCGCGTTTGTCAGCGTCTCGTTCACGGGATGCAACGCCGCCGATATCAAAAGTTTTGCCGAGATAGTAAAGAAAAAAGGAGAGTCGGCCGGCGTCGCCTGCTCCGTCAACTACACGACGCTTGGAAGAACGTACGACGAGGTAAAGTCTATTACAGACGCCGAACGGAGCAAATTCTCTCCTATCGCGTCCGCTTCCTCGACCGTTGCGGACGACGTAACGATCACACCAGACTTTGACCTTGAAAGGATCGTTTCCGTCGCGACGTCGCTCGGTTACGAGCTTTCCGACGAAGACGCGGAGAAGGTTTACGAAAACGCGCACCGTCTCTCCGAGAAAAAGCCGATCGGTCGGCGCGAACTTGAGGCAGTCATTGCGACGTCAGCGATGCAGCTTCCCGCGACGTACAGCATTAAAAGTTACGTTATCAACAGCGGAAACATAATCAACGCAACGGCTCACGTTGAGCTTGAAAAAGCGGGGGAGGTCATATCCGGCATCAGCGTCGGCGACGGTCCCATCGACGCGGCGTTCCTCTCTATAGAACAGATCGTCGGGCGTCATTTCGAACTTGACGACTTTCAGATAAGGTCCGTCACGGAAGGACGGGAAGCCGTAGGCGAAGCGCTCGTAAAACTCCGTTTCAACGGAAAGCTTTATTCCGGACGCGGCGTATCGACCGATATTATCGGCGCCAGCATTCGCGCTTACGTAAAGGCTCTTAACAAGATCTGCTATGAGGAGGACGTATGATGAAGCTTTCGTTCTCCACAAACTACTGGAAAGACCGTACCGTTTCGGACTTTTTCAAGTACGCCGCGATCTACGGCTTCGCCGGTATTGAGATACACAGCGTTCGCGAGCTCGACAACTTAAATATCAATTCGGTTTACTCAAAACAAAAAGACACGAATATAAATATAAACTGCATAAATCTGTCGACCGACATCGGAGACGCCGATAAAGCAAGCGACGCGTCACATGAGATCGGCGAGTGCTTCACCGTTGCGAAAAAGCTCGACGTTAAGTATATCAGGCTCAAATGCGGCGGAGACGTTACGGACGGCGTCGCCGCGGAAAACGCAGCGAGTTTCATAAAACGTCATCTCAAGGAAGCCGAAGACGCCGGAGTAACCCTGCTCGTAGAATCAATGGGTGTGTTCTCGGACACGTCGCGCCTTCGCGATTTTCTCGATTCTTTTGCGTCAGACAGCCTCGCGGCTCTTTGGGATTTTTACTATCCCTTCTCCGTCTGTCACGAGACGCCCGACCTGTCGATCAAAAACCTCGGCGCGTACGTAAGGCACATACATATAAAGGACTGTGATGAAGCAGGCCTGCCCTGCCTCATGGGAGAGGGATGTATGCCGATTCGCTCGTTCTTAATGGCGCTGCGCTCGATAAACTACGAAGGTTATCTCTCTCTTGAATGGAACCCCGAGTGGGTGAGCGAGCTCGACGACCCCGATATAATATTTCCTCAGTTTTCGGCGTATCTTTCGTCCTTTGATGAGGAGCCGTGGAAGAGGAACACCTATTACAAAAACCGATCCGGTACGGGTAACTTTGTCTGGAAAAAGGATACGCTCATCGAGAAAACATTCTCGGAAGTGCTTGACACGATGGTCACAAACTTTCCGGATCAGCCCGCGTTCAAGTACACCACGCTCGATTATTCAAGAACTTATTCGGAGTTCCGCGACGACGTAGACGAATTCGCAAGAGTTCTCGTTGCGCTGGGCGTCAAGGCGGGTACCCACGTCGCCGTCTGGGCGTCGAACGTACCGCAGTGGTACATTACTTTTTGGGCGACGGTAAAGCTCGGCGCGGTCCTTGTCACGGTCAACACGGCATACAAAATACACGAGGCCGAGTACCTTTTCAGGCAGTCCGACACGCATACGCTCGTTATGGAAAAAGGCTCGCGTGACTCACACTACGACGAGATAATGCGCGAACTCTGCCCGGAGCTTGAAACAAAGCGCCAAGACGAGGCGCTCCACGCAAAGCGTCTTCCTTTCCTCAGAACTATTATCACCGTGGGATATGAGCAGAAAGGCTGTCTTACATGGGAAGCAGCTCTCGCCAAAGCGTCGTCCGTATCTAAAGAAAAGGTATACAGAATGGCGGCGGAGGTTTCTCCCGACGACGTTTGTAATATGCAGTACACCTCCGGCACGACGGGATTTCCGAAGGGCGTTATGCTGACCCACTACAATATCGTCAACAACGGAAAATGTATAGGCGACAGAATGGACCTTTCGACCGCCGACCGTATGATGATCCAGGTCCCGATGTTCCATTGTTTCGGAATGGTCCTTGCGATGACCGCGTCCATGACCCACGGCGCGACAGTTTTGCCTCTTCCCTATTTTTCAGCTAAATCCGCGCTCTCGTGCATCAACAACGAAAAAATCACCGCGTTTCACGGCGTACCGACAATGTTTATCTCGATGCTTGAGCATCCGGACTTTGAAAAGACTGACTTCTCGTATATGAGAACGGGTATTATGGCTGGCTCGCCCTGCCCTATCTCCGTAATGAGGGAAGTCGTCGAAAAAATGAGGATGAGTGAGATCACCATCGTCTACGGACAGACGGAAGCATCGCCCGGCTGCACGATGAGCTCGACAGACGACCCGATCGAGGTCAGAGTATCGACCGTCGGACGCGCCATGCCCGAGATAGAGTGTAAGATCGTCGACCCCGACACGGGAGAGGAGCTTCCCGTGAACGTGACAGGCGAGTTCGTAGCCCGTGGTTATAACATAATGAAGGGTTACTATAAGATGCCGAAGGAGACCGCCGCCGCGATAGACGCCGACGGATGGCTCCACACGGGCGACCTCGCTTGCAAGACTCCGGAGGGCAACTACCGTATAACCGGACGGCTCAAGGATATGATCATCCGCGGAGGCGAGAATATTTATCCCAAGGAAATAGAAGAATTCATCTACACATACCCGAAAGTCAGTGACGTTCAGGTCATAGGAGTACCCGACGAACAGTACGGCGAGGAAATCATGGCGTGCATCATACTGAAGGACGGAGAGAGTGCCACAGAGGACGAGATCAAAAGTTATATTCTCTCCCATATGGCTAAGCACAAAGTCCCGAAGTATGTAAAATTCGTCAATTCTTTCCCGATGAACGTAGCGGGCAAAATACTTAAATACAAAATGCGCGAAGACGCGATAGCGGAGCTCGGACTTGAGAAGGCCGGAAGCACGGAAACAGCGTGAGCGCGGAGATAATTTATGGATACGAATAAAACAGCAACGCAAAATCAGATAGCCGAGGTCGCCGCGCGTATAAAAGAAATGCGCGAGATCCTCGGCATGTCGGAAGCGGAAACCGCCGAAAAAGCGGAGGTTTCGCTTGAGGAATACAGAGCTTACGAGCAGGGGCTCGTAGATCTTCCCTTCACTTTTATTTATAAATGTTCTCTCGCCTTCGGCATCGGTCTTACAGACCTTCTTGAAGGCGACAGCGCGAAGCTGACGTCATACACGGTCACAAGACGCGGCAAAGGCCAGCTCACGGCGAGAGAGGACGGGATCGAGATCAGCAACCTCGCGCCTCTTTTCAGGCGGAAGATAGCGGAGCCCTATTGGGTCAAATATGAATACTCCGAAGAACTCCAGTCAAGACCCATACATACGACTACCCACAGCGGTCAGGAATTCGACATCGTAATAAGCGGCAAGCTGAAAGTGCAGGTCGGGGAGCATATCACCGTACTCGGAGAGGGCGACAGCATCTACTACGACTCATCGACACCGCACGGAATGATAGCCGTTGACGGCGAGGACTGCGTCTTTTGCGCAGTCGTACTTCCCGGTGAGGAGAACGAAAAATCCGTACCTTCCTACAAAACCATCGTCACAGCGAGAGCCTCCGAAGACCTTCTCATTAAAGAATTTGTCGAATGTAAGGAAGACGAGGCGGGGCTTCCGGTATCTTTCGACTTCAAGAATACCGACAGATACAATTTCGCATTCGACACTGTGGACGCAATCGCGGACAAATATCCCGACAAGCTTGCGATGCTCCACGTTGCGAACGATCTCACCGAAAGAAGATTCACTTTCAAAGATATAAAAAAGGCTTCCAACCAGTGCGCAAACTATTTCAAATCACTCGGTATCAAACGCGGCGACCGCGTTATGCTGATACTCAAGCGCCACTATCAGTTCTGGTACTCGATGATCGCTCTCCACAAGCTCGGCGCCGTCGCGATCCCCGCGACGAATCAGCTTCTGACGCACGACCTTGAATACAGATTCAATACCGCCGGCGTATCAGCGATAGTATGCACCGCGGACGGAGACGTTTCGGGCTACGTCGACGAAGCACAAAAAACGTCGCCGACTCTGACGACGAAGATACTCGTCGGCGGCAAAAAGGACGGATGGCACGATTTCAACGAAGAGTTTGAACTTTACAGCACACATTTCAAGCGTACGGAAGATTCACCCTGCGGAAACGATACTATGGTAATGTTCTTCACATCGGGCACTTCCGGATATCCTAAAATCGCCGAGCACAGCTATAAATACGCGCTCGGTCACTACGCTACCGCAAAATACTGGCACTCCGTACAGAGTGACGGACTTCACTTTACTATTTCCGAGACCGGCTGGGGCAAGGCTCTCTGGGGCAAGCTCTACGGACAGTGGATGTGCGAAGGGGCGGTATTCGTATACGACTTCGACAGATTCAACGCGCATGACATTCTCCCGATGTTCAAAAAATACAACATCACGACGTTCTGCGCTCCGCCGACGATGTACCGCATGCTTATAAAAGACGATCTTTCGAAGTACGATCTTTCCTCCATCAAGCACGCGACGACCGCCGGCGAGGCTCTGAATCCCGAGGTCTTCTATCAGTTTGAAAAGGCGACCGGTCTTTCCGTTCGAGAGGGCTTCGGTCAGACTGAAACGACGCTTACGATAGCAAATCTTCTCGGAGGAAAACAGAAGGTCGGCTCGATGGGACGTCCGCTGACGTCATACGAGCTTGAACTGCTTGACCGTGACGGAAAGCCTTGCGGCATCGGCGAAACCGGAGAAATATGTATTAAAGCCGATCCGAAAGATCCGCCTTGCGGGCTTTTCAAGGGATACTACAACGACCCGGCAAAGACAGCCGAAGTATGGCACGACGGATACTACCATACCGGGGACGAGGCGTGGCGCGACGAGGACGGATACTACTGGTATATCGGCAGGACGGACGACGTTATCAAGTCATCCGGCTACCGGATCGGTCCGTTTGAGATCGAAAACGTCATAATGGAACTTCCCTACGTGCTCGAGTGCGGAGTTTCCGCATCTCCCGACGAAATAAGAGGACAGGTCGTCAAAGCGAGCATTGTGCTTACAAAAGACAAGGAGCCGTCGGAAGAACTGAAAAAGGAAATTCAGAACTACGTTAAGACACATACCGCGCCTTACAAGTATCCGAGGATAGTCGTCTTCAAGGATGAACTTCCGAAGACGATAAGCGGAAAAATCATCAGAAGCAAACTTTGACTGTATAGCCGAAAGGAACAACAATGCAGCAGATCACCGAACTTGATTACAAGATACGCGAGATGGCGGGCAGAATAAGGGCACTTCGTGAGATCGAGGGCTTTACTCCCGCCGAGATGGCGAAAAAAACCGACGTCACGGTCGACGAATATATCGCCTGCGAAGACGGAAGGTGCGACCTCAACTTCGCATTTATATACCGCTGCGCCCAGGCGTTCAACGTCGACGTAACCGACATCATCGAAGGCTCGAGCCCGAGACTCGCGTCTTACACGGTCACGCGGTCCGGCGGAGGTCAGAGGATCGAAAAAGCTCACGGTATGACGTATTTCAACCTCGCCGCTTCTTTCAGAAACAGGATAGCGGAGCCGCTTCACGTCAAGGCCGATTATAAGGAAGGCGCAACGATAGAACTTACGACCCACAAGGGGCAGGAATGCGACATCGTTATCCGCGGCGCGCTTAAAGTACAGGTCGGAGAGCACAGCGAGATACTTCACCCAGGCGACAGTATTTACTACGATTCATCGTCTCCTCACGGTATGATCGCCGTCGAAGGCGCGGACTGCGAATTCTACGCGATAGTCCTCAACCCGACCGGCGAGCCGATCCCCGAGCTTCAGCCTTCACGGGCTGTCAGCGCGAAGGACGCCGCTCTGAAGGACAGCCGTGAATCAGAGCGTATCTATCATGATTTCATCGACGTCGAGCTCAATGAAAACGGCACGCCGACTTCGATCAAATTCAAGAATACGGAAAAGTTCAACTTCGCTTTCGACATCTGCGACGCGCTTGCGGACAAATATCCCGATAAGCTCGCCATGCTCCACATTTCCGGCGACAAGACTGAAAGACGGTTCACCTTCAAAGACGTCAAGAGAGCGTCCAACCAATGCGCGAATTACTTCAAAGCTCTCGGTATAAAGAAGGGCGACCGCGTGATGCTCGTCCTAAAGCGACACTATCAGTTCTGGTTTGCAATGATGGGTCTCAACAAGCTCGGCGCAGTCGCGATACCGGCTACGAATCAGCTCCAATCACACGACTTTGAATACAGATTCAATTCAGCGGGCGTCAAAGCCATCGTCTGCACCGCCGACGGTGAAACGGCGTCGCAGGTGGATATTGCCGCCGAGACGTCGCCGACGCTCGAGCTGAAACTTATCGTCAACGGCCACCGCGACGGATGGCGAGACTTCAACGACGAATATACTCTTTACAGCACCCATTTCAAGAGAACGGATGACTCTCCCTGCGGCGACGATCCGCTTCTCATGTTCTTCACTTCCGGAACGTCCGGATACCCGAAAATCGCGCTCCATAATCACAAATATCCCCTCGGCCATTTCCACACGGCAAAATACTGGCACTGCACGGAGCCGGACGGACTTCACTTCACTATCTCCGACACCGGGTGGGCTAAATCCATGTGGGGCAAGCTTTACGGACAATGGCTCGCGGAATCAGCCGTTTTCGTCTACGACTTCAACAGATTCAACGCATCCGACATTCTTCCGATGTTTGCGAAGTATCAGATAACGACGTTCTGCGCGCCGCCCACGATGCTCCGCATGATGATCAAAGAAGACATATCGAAATACGATCTCTCATCCGTCCGTCACATGACGACGGCGGGAGAGGCGCTGAACCCCGAGGTCTACCGTCAGTTTGAAAAAGCGACGGGACTTCAGATCCTCGAGGGCTTCGGTCAGTCCGAGAGCACGATGATAATCGGTAATATGTGCGGCGCGCCTCATAAGATAGGCTCCATGGGCAAGCCCGCTCCGATATACAACGTAAAGCTTCTTGACGCCGACGGCAACGAAACTGCCGACGGCGACATCGGCGAGATATGCGTCGACATTTCTCACGGTAACCCATGCGGTCTCTTTACGGAATACTACCGCGACGAGGAAAAGACGAAGGAAGTAAGACACGACGGTTTCTATCACACGGGCGACCTTGCGTGGCGCGATGAGGACGGCTTCTTCTTCTACGTCGGACGCGCGGACGACGTCATCAAATCGTCCGGATACCGTATCGGTCCGTTCGAGATAGAAAGCGTTATAATGGAGCTTCCCTACGTTCTCGAATGCGGCGTATCAGCGGCTCCCGACGAGATCAGAGGACAGGTCGTCAAGGCGAGCATTGTTCTGACGAAGGGAACCGAGCCGAGCGAAGAGCTCAAAAAAGAGATCCAGAATTACGTAAAAACACACACCGCTCCGTATAAATATCCGCGCATCGTCGTCTTCAAGGATTCACTTCCGAAGACCGTAAGCGGCAAGATCCAGCGAAATAAACTCTGATATGGAATATAAAAGACTGACGCTTCTATGCGGTCACTACGGTACGGGAAAAACGAACGTCGCGGTCAATATGGCGCTAGACCTCAAGAGAAAGTGGGATAACACCGCCATCGCCGACCTTGACATCGTAAATCCCTATTTCAGAACGAAAGACAGCGAAATGGAGCTGCGCGAGTCGGGGATCAGATTCATCTGTTCCGAGTACGCGAACTCAAACCTCGACATACCGGCGCTGCCGCAGGACATATACACTATAACGGACGACAGGTCGATGAAGGTCATTCTTGACATCGGCGGCGACGACCGCGGCGCGTACGTCCTCGGAAGGATCGCACCGGCTATCAAGGAAGAAAACGACTTTGATATGCTTATGGTCGTGAACGCGTACAGGCCCCTTACGAGAGACGCCGCATCGACTGTCGAAGTAATGAGGGAGATCGAGACGGCGTGCGGAATACCGTTCACAGGGATCGTCAACAACTCAAACCTCGGAGTTGAAACGACGGCGCAAGACGTTTTGAAGACGGTGCCTTACGCCGACGGGATTTCAAAGCTGACGGGACTTCCCGTCGTACTGACGACGGCTGAGACGTCCGTCGCCGAAATTCTGTGCGGAAAAATCGAAAACCTCTTTCCGCTGAAACTGCAAAAAAAGATAATATAAGTTGATTTTACAGAAAGGCAAAGGCTATGGCAAAACTAACTTTTAAGACGGACAACTGCAAGGGCTGCGGACTCTGCGTCGAAGCTTGCCCCAAGCATATCCTCCGTCTTGCGCAGGAAAAGATCAACAAAAAAGGACATCATCCCGCCGAGCTCGCAGACGAATCTGCATGTATCGGATGCGCTACGTGCGCCCTGATGTGTCCGGATTGCATCATCAAAGTGGAAAGGTAGGGTGAATCATGTCTGAAAAAGTACTTATGAAAGGCAACGAGGCGATCGCTGAGGCAGCGATAAGAGCCGGCTGCAGACATTATTTCGGTTATCCGATAACTCCTCAAACGGAAGTCGCCGCTTATATGGCGAAGGTTATGCCGAAGATTGGCGGAACGTTCCTCCAGGCGGAGAGCGAGATCGCCGCTATCAATATGGTATACGGCGTCGCGTCGTGCGGTCTTCGCGTTATGACGTCCTCTTCCAGCCCCGGAATATCCCTTAAGGGTGAAGGTCTCTCGTACCTCGCCGGCGCCGATCTTCCCGCGCTCGTCGTCAACGTTCAAAGAGGAGGTCCCGGTCTCGGAGGTATCCAGCCGAGTCAGTCGGACTATTTCCAGGCTACTCGAGGCGGCGGCCACGGCGACTATCACATGATAGTCCTCGCCCCGGCTTCCGTTCAGGAAATGGCGGAGCTCACCGTACGCGGTTTCGAGCTTGCGGACAAATACAGAATGACCGCGATGATCCTCGCGGACGGCACGATGGGTCAGATGATGGAACCCGTCTCTCTCGACTTCAACGTCGCGCCCGTCCCCGAAAAGCCGTGGGCTACGACGGGCACGAAAATGGCGCGCGAGCACAATATTATCAACTCTTTGTACCTGAAGCCCGACGAACTTGAACGCGGCAACTTCGCAAGATACGAAAAGTACGCAGAAGTCGAAGCGAACGAAGCGAGATACGAAGAATATCTGACGGACGACGCCGATATTATAATCGCCGCGTTCGGCATCGCCGCGAGAGTATCGAGAAACGCCGTAAACGAAGCGAGAAAACAAGGTATAAAAGTCGGTCTTATAAGACCTATAACTCTCTGGCCCTTCCCGAAAGCGCCCTTTAAGATGGCCGCGGATCACGCGAAGGCGTTCATATCCGTCGAGCTCTCGATGGGTCAGATGATCGAAGACGTAAAACTCGCGACCGAGTGCCGCGTTCCCGTCACGCTCTGCAACAGAGCCGGCGGTATGATCCCCTCGCCCGCCGAAGTTCTCGCCGCGATCAAGAAAATTTCCGAAGGAGGTAACGACTGATGGTAGTTTTTGATAGACCTCACGCGATGCTCGACGTACCGCTTCACTACTGTCCGGGCTGTACGCACGGTATAATCCACCGTCTCGTCGCGGAAGCGATAGACGAGCTCGGCATCGAAGGAAAAACGATCGGCATCGCGCCCGTCGGGTGTTCCGTCATGGCTTACGACTATTTCGCCTGCGATATGATCGAGGCGGCCCACGGAAGAGCGCCCGCCGTCGCGACGGGAGTAAAGCGCGCAGATCCGGAAAACCATATAGTCTTCACGTATCAAGGAGACGGCGACCTCGCTTCTATCGGCATGGCTGAAACCGTTCACGCCGCCGCAAGAAACGAAAACATAACCGTTATATTCATCAACAACGCGATCTACGGAATGACAGGCGGACAGATGGCGCCGACGTCTCTTCCCGGACAGGTGACACAGACGTCGCCTTACGGACGCGACCCCAAGCTCTGCGGCTATCCGATAAAGGTCTTCGAAATGCTCTCCGAGCTTGAAGGACCCGAATATCTCGAAAGAGTAACGGTAAATAACGCGAAGAACGTACGCGCGGCGAAAAAAGCTATCAAGAAGGCTTTCCAAAACCAGATAGACGGAAAGGGATTCTCTCTTATTGAAGTCCTCTCGTCCTGCCCGACAAACTGGGGCATGACGCCTTCCGCCGCTCTCAAATGGATCGACGAAAAGATGATACCTTATTATCCTCTCGGCGTTTACAAAGACAGATCGGCTGAAAAGGAGGCGGCAAAATGAGCACGAAACAATTTCTTCTCTCCGGCTTCGGCGGTCAGGGTATTCTGTTTGCAGGCAAGCTCCTCGCATATAAAGGACTCAACGCCGGTAAAAACGTCAGCTGGCTTCCCTCTTACGGGCCCGAGATGAGAGGCGGCACGGCAAGCTGTTCCGTCATCATCAGCGACGAGCCGGTCGGCTCGCCGATCGTCTCCGAGCCCGACATCCTCGTTGCGATGAATCTTCCTTCTCTCGACAGATTTGAGTCGTCAGTCGCCCCGGGCGGAATAATATTCGCCGACTCGACTCTCATCGAGCGAAAAGTCGAAAGAGACGACGTGACCGCTTACTACGTTCCCGCTACAAAAATGGCGAGCGACAACAATACGCCGACGCTCGCGAATATGATACTTATGGGTAAAATACTTAAGGTGCTGGACGACTTCGACGACGAGAGCGTTACAGCCGCTCTCTCGAAGGTGATCTCCGCAAAGCACGCCGATATGCTTGAAGTTAATAAACACGCGATGCAGCTCGGCGCCGATTTTGAATAATTTTGTCAGGAAGTGATATAAATGGAAATCAAATTCGTTAAAACAACTTGTCCGAAGGAAAAACCGGATCCCTCAACCCTCGGCTTCGGTCACTACTTCACGGATCATATGTTTATGATGGAATACGACCCGGAAAAAGGATGGCACGATCAGAGGATCGTTCCGTTTGAAAACCTTTCAATTCATCCGGCGTCAACCGTTCTTCACTACGGCTCCGAGGTATTCGAAGGCTTGAAGGCTTACAGAAGAGCCGACGGAAAAGTTCAGCTTTTCAGACCGATGGAAAACATTCGCAGAATGAACAACTCCGCCGAACGTCTTTGCCTGCCTCAGATCCCCGAGGATATGGCGTTTGAGTGTCTTACCGCGTTCGTCAGGTGCGAGCAGGAGTGGACGCCTTCAAAGGAGGGCACTTCCCTTTACCTCAGACCTTTTATGTTCGGCAACGATGAGTCGCTCGGGGTTCACACGGTCCATCACGTCACGTTCATCATTATAGCGTCTCCTTCCGGCAGTTACTACAAGGAAGGCATCAATCCCGTCAAGATCATGATAGAGGATCAGGACGTAAGAGCGGTACGCGGCGGTACCGGTTACGCGAAGTGCGGCGGCAACTACGCGGCTTCCAACAGAGCGGGCGAACGCGCTGAAAAGAAAGGCTATTCGCAGGTCCTCTGGCTCGACGGCGTCGAGAGAAAGTATATCGAGGAAGTCGGCGCGATGAACGTTATGTTCAAAATAGCGGGTGAGATAGTAACACCGAAGCTGACGGGCTCCATTCTTCCCGGAATTACGAGAAAGTCCTGCATCGAAGTTCTGCGTGACGAGGGATACACCGTGAACGAAAGACTTCTCAGCGTCGACGAGCTTGAACGCGCGATGGCTGACGGAACGCTTGAAGAGGCATGGGGGTGCGGAACGGCGGCCGTCGTTTCTCCCATCGGCGAGCTCTCTTACAAAGACGAAGTCTTCACGGTAAACGGGGGCAAGATCGGTCCCGTTACCCAACACCTTTACGATACCCTCACCGGTATCCAGTGGGGCAAAACGGAAGATAAGTACGGATGGACGGTACAGATAGACTGATAAAAAAGGTTGACCTCGCGGTCAACCTTTCAGAGTGAAGACAAACTTGGTAGAGCAGCAATGAAATGATTGAACACCTACAAATCCGTAGGGCTCGATGCCCACATCGAGCCGTGTCGGTATAAAAAAGAGCGGCGGGCAAAATGCCCGCCGTCATT
>CADBQA010000067.1 GCA_902796675.1 uncultured Ruminococcus sp. | reverse complement strand
TGTTGCCCTCGAATTTGTAGTATATCTTCGCGGGCGTTTGAAGTTTTTCTTCAAGACAGTACGCTCTGACCAGCGGCGACGGGCGGTACATCTTGTAGAAGGCTCTGATCTCTTCGGGGATCTCGAAGAACGGAGTCGTGTCGTCGAGCTCCTGCTTTATGAGCTCGTCGCAGAATACGGGGGCGAGCTCCTCAGCCTTCATCGGCTCGTGAGTTGCGGGGTTGAGAAGCGGCGCGGGTTTGTTCTTCATATCCGCGCGCATGTTGTACCATGCCTTCGGCATCTCATCTTCGTTCAGATAAATTTTGTAGGGGATCTCTTTGTTCGACATATTCATGTCCTCCTTTTCTTCGGGGACGGTACAATAAAAACTCCCGTCCCGTGACAAAATGATCTGCCGGGACAGGAGTTATCCTGCGGTGCCACCCTGCTTGACGCTTTGCGTCCACTCTGGCGTACTTATATACGCGTGCCTTTGATAACGGAGGGCAACTCCGGCTCGCATACTCGGCAAAACCTTTCCGCTCGCCCTCGGAAGTCCATTCAAACACATTCCGCCTGCCGCTTTCCACCTGCCGCGGCTCTCTTTGAGGCTTGCGTGCGCCCTACTTACTCTTCCTCATCGGTTTACTGTATTCTATCATCACCGGTGCGATTTGTCAAGTGTTTTTTCAAATTTTTAAGCAATTTTTCGGAATTGATAAAGTCACTTAATTAATTTGTAAAACTAATTAATATTTTTTATACGGAACAGTAGAAAAAGAACTTAAAATGTGATAGAATTGATACAGACATCAAACCGGGAGGTCAAAATGGGAAAGAAAATAAACGTAACTATCTGGAACGAATTCAGACACGAGAAGACGGACGACGCCGTAAAGGCGCTCTACCCCGACGGCATCCACGCTTACCTCAAGAGCGTGCTCGAATGCGACGAGCTGAACATCACCCTCGCCGCCCTCGACGACCCCGACCAGGGTCTGCCCGACGATGTGCTGAACAGCACCGACGTTCTCGTCTGGTGGGCGCACATGTATCACTGGGACGTAACGGAGGAGCTTGCAAACAAGATCCGCGACCGCGTTCTCGGCGGTATGGGTCTTATCCTTCTCCACTCCGCTCACTACTCGAAGGTCATTCAGAAGGTCGTCGGCATGACGGGACATCTGACGTGGGGCGACGAGGTAAAAGAGGTCGTTTGGAACATAAACCCGACTCACCCGATTGCGGCGGGGATACCGACACACTTCATCCTTCCGAAGGAGGAGATCTACGGCGAGCCCTTCCAGATACCGGAGCCGGACGAGCTCGTTTTCATCGGCTGGTACGAGACCGGACACGTCTTCAGAAGCGGCTGCACGTGGCGCCGCGGCTACGGAAAAGTCTTCTACTTCCAGCCCGGTCACGAATCCGTCCCCACTTATTATAACAAATACGTACAGCGCATAATCAAAAACGCGATATTCTGGGCGGCGCCCACGGGCGACGAGGGCTATCAGATACAGTACGGCTCGCCCTACATCGGCGGAAAATTCGTGCCGGACGGCGAGATCGAAGGCTTCGCAAAATAAGACGCTAAATTTCAAATTACGCTTGAACTTTCGCGCCGGATAATGTATAATCATATTACAAAATAATTCCCGAAAAGGAGATAAAAAACATGAAAAAATGGATCTGCCCCGTATGCGGTTACGTTCACGAAGGCGACGAGCCGCCGGAAGCTTGCCCGATCTGCAAGGTAAGCGGTGAGAAATTCATCGAACAGAAGGAAGAAAAGGTATGGGCGGCGGAGCACGTCGTAGGCGTTGCTCAGAACGCGCCCGAAGAGATCGTCAAGGGTCTTCGCGAGATGTTCAACGGCGAGTGCTCCGAGGTCGGTATGTACCTCGCAATGAGCCGCGTCGCGATCCGCGAGGGTTATCCCGAAGTCGGCGCTTTCTTTGAGAAAGCCGCTATGGAAGAAGCGTGGCACGCCGCTCACTTCGCAGAGCTTCTCGGCGAAGTAGTTACGGACAGCACGAAGAAGAACCTCGAGCTGAGAGCGGACGCCGAGTACGGCGCAACGAAGGGACGCGCGGACCTCGCCAAGAAGGCGAAGGAGCTCAACCTCGACGCCATCCACGACATCGTTCACGAGATAGGCCGCGACGAGGCTCGCCACGGCAAGGGCTTTGAAGGGCTCCTCAAGAGATACTTCAACAAATAAGCGAAAACCCCCGGAAATAAAGGGATTCTACGGCACGCTCTACCGACGGTGGAGCGTGTTTTCCTTTTATTTCGAGTGAAAAAACAGCGCGTGGAGTGACAAAACGCCCTCGGTAAAATATAATAAATACAGAAAATTCATCCGGAGGTCCCTATGTCAAGAACACCGCTTAAAAAGAGAAAACTCCCCTCTTACACCAAGGGGGAGGAGATATTCAATATGACGAGCCACATCGTCGGAGGCGCCTTCGGCGTCGCCGCGCTCGTTTTGTGCGTCGTCTTCTCCGCTCTTCACCGTGATGCGTGGGCGATTGTCGGAAGCGCGATATACGGCGTCTCGCTGATCCTTCTCTATACCGCGTCGTCGATATACCACGGGCTGCGCCCGGGCCTTGCCAAAAAAGTCTTTCAGGTGATAGACCATTGCACGATATATTTTCTGATAGCGGGGACCTATACGCCCATCCTCTTCTGCTCCATCCGCCGCGCCTCCCCCGCCTGGGGCTGGACCATCTTCGGCGTCGTCTGGGCGCTCGCCGCCTTCGCCGCGACCATGACCGCGATCGACCTGAAAAAGTATCGCGTTCTCTCCATGGTCTCTTATATCGTCATGGGCTGGTGCATCGTCTTCGCCGCGAAGGTAGCCATTGAAGCGATAGGGCTGCCCGGTATCGCGTACCTCCTCGCGGGAGGCGTCGCCTACACCGTCGGAGCGGTGATATACGGGCTCGGAAGAAGCCGCCGCTGGTTCCACTCGGTCTTCCACCTCTTCGTCCTCGCAGGCTCCGTTTTGCAGTTCGTGTGCATATTCTTTTATGTGATATAAAAGCCCTCATCAGTCTCGTTCCGTGACAGCTTCCCCCGAGGGAAGCCTTTGGATATGAAAAGACCTGCCGGTGTACGGCAGGTCTTTGACTTTATATTATCAGTTCAACGGCGGATGGTTTTTCTTCTGTAAATGATCGTCGACACAAGTCCGAGGAACGACGCGATAAGAAGCGCTGTCGCGGGATACGTATACGAAGTATATCCCATCTGCGGGCTCTTAGTATCATTTGAACGCTCCGGCGCCTCGTTTTCCGTTACGGCGTCCGTCTCGTCACCCGTTTCCGCGCCGGTATCCGTCGTATCAGGATAAACTCTCGTATATGAATCCGGCTTCGCCTCTTTAACGAAACCGAGAGCGTTGATTTTTCGGACGATTTCAATGACACGGTCTATCTGCTCTTCGGTATATATCGGGAGACCCGCCTCGTCTTTTTCATAATCAGCCTCTTTCAATGTAACAAAATAGGTTTTAACCGCGTACGTTATATTGACTATCTCCGGCGCGACGTCCCCGAAGTAATCGGGCGTAAGTTCACCGCCTGAGCTCTCAAGCTGATTCAAGAAGTCATCGGTCGGTGTGACAATTACAGACCTTAAGCTGTATCCCCTCATCTTGTCAGCGGAATAATTGTAATAATAGTAGTTATCGTATATCTCCCAATCTTTCGGATCTAACGGCGAGAAAATCATACTAAAATTCGGCTCGGCAAAAGTAATATAATCGAGAGACAACAAATATTTAGCATCGTTTATCACTCTGTCGATAGCTTCGGTCGTGTATATGGGATTCCCCGCCTCGTCCTTTTCATATTCATCTTCATTAAGAAATATCACACAGCTGTTCAACTGCGCGGGATAATACTTGAGCGATTTAATCCGGCTTGCAAAATCCCCGAAATCCTCCGCGCTGACGGTCTCGCGCTGCTTTGTAAATTCTTCGCTCAAACCGACTATCATTGCATTCAGCGTGTAACCCGACGTTCTGCCCTCTTGGTAATTGTAGTAGAAATAATTCTCATACTTTTCCCAATCATGCGTTTCCTGATCCTCTGCAAATACTCCCACGGACATTAACGGGAGCAAAAACAATGCCGCTAATAAAACCGAAATGATTCTTTTCATGATGATCCTCCCATTCATTCAGATATTTTCATCCTGCGTAAAAAAAAGGTCTGTTTCATAGTTTACCACAATAATATTATATACAAAAGGTTTACAACTTTCAACCCCTTAGGGATAAAATGACAGTTTTTCGGGACATAAAAGTCTTCATCTTATATATTTTATACACTTTTTCGGAGGGTGAGCGCCTCTTTGAACGCCTGAAGCCGTTTTTGGGCGACGGGAAGCGTGTATCCTCCGAGCGTCAAAAAGCGTCCGTCCACAAGACCTCCCGCGTAGTTCATATTTACGAGATATCCGGCGTGTATCCTAACAAACCCTAAAGGGGCAAGCTCGCGCTCGAGAGAGGAGATGGTCCCGCGTTTTTTGTACCGTCCTCCGTCCTTCGTGACAGCGTAAAAATAGTTTCTTTCGCTCTCGAAGAAGAGTATATCGCCGACGTCTATCTCGGCGGCGGGTTCTTTGAAACGCATTACTCTCTCCCCTTTGCCGATCTTCGATATAAGTCTTGAGACTATCTTCGGAAGGTCTTCGTCCGCGTGTGCTTTTCGCAAAAAGGCGAACGGAGAATAGTCAAACGCTTCAAAAACGCTCTCATCGTATGCCGTAACGAAGACGATCAGCACGCCGGGGTGAAGCTTCCCTATCTCCCGCGCAACTTCAAAACCGCTTATATCCGGCATTCTGACGTCGAGAAAAAGCGCGTCAAGTGGGCGTGATTCAAGATACGAGAGAACGTCGCGGCCGTTGTCAAAGCAGGGGCCAATATAAAAAGCGCGCGCCCCGCCCGCCGCGACGAACTCTCTTTCAAGAACTTTTGCAAAAGACGAAAGAAACTCCCTGTCGTCGTCGCAGATTGATATTTTGACCACTTTACACACTCCTCTGTTTTAAGCAAATTTTTCCCTTCATAGATATAATGACGATTTTTGCGTTTTTATTGATTTTTTTGACGTAATTTACAAAAAGTTCACAATTTCAAGACAGGGGACGGTTCTATGTCTTGACAGTTTTATCCTCATATACTATAATGAAAGAAGAATGGGGGTGTCAAAATGCCAAGAAAAGCAAGGGTAAAAAGCGTAACCGGTATATATCACGTCATACTTCGCGGAACCGACCGCCAGCAGATATTTGCGGATGATGAAGACTACGTTAATATGCTTGAAATCATTAAAGAGTATAAAGACTTGACGGGCGTTGAGGTTTACGCTTACTGTCTTATGGGAAACCATATACATTTGATGATCAAAGAAAAAACGACCGAAATAAGCCAATTCATAAAGAGAATCGGAACAAAATTCGTATACTGGTATAACGTAAAGTACCAAAGAACAGGGCATCTGTTTCAAGACAGATTCAGAAGCGAAGCTATTGAGAGCAACGAGCAATTTATTTCCGTTATCCGTTACATACATCAAAACCCCAAAAAAGCGGGAATCGTCCGTAAAATGTCGGACTATCCATACAGCAGTTATCGTGAATACCTCGCTGCAATTAAAGGACAAAGCACACTCATAATAGACAGTGATTTTGTTTTCGATATAATACCTAAAGATTTATTTATTGAAACAAACGAGTTGGAAGCTGCCGACAAATGCCTTGAGGTCAAAACGGAAAGCAAGGTTAGATTAACGGATCAAGAGGCTTCAAGAATAATCGAAAAAATAACAAATTGTAAAAATCTTGTCGAATTCCAGAAGTTAGATTCAGATAAACAACGGAAGTATATTAATAAGCTTTATTCAAAAAGTCTGTCAATCAGACAAATATCAAGGCTTTGCGGTGTCAGCAAAGGAATGATTGAAAAGTATCTGAAAATGTAACGAAAAAGAAAAAAAGCAGGTCGTTTCTCTCGACCTGCTTTTGAATTTCCAGTTAAGACATAGAACCGTCCCCTGTCTTCTTGAAGAATCTCCATAAGTATCTCTTATTATCATTGAAACGGATTGAAAAACCGCAAAATCCGTAAACTCTATATCAGTTATTATATAGCTGCTGTCTAAAGCATATGGCAAAAGCAGATTTGGATCATCTATCAATTCCGCAAGATCGTCAAGACTTTCAATACCGAGTACTGCGTCTTTGGCAATTATTACGTCGGAATCTCCTTTTTCGAACCAAACGCCCGGTTCACGGTTCATTATATCATATTTTGTGAGTAGATGATCCCCCATTGACGATGAACTCACAGCAAATGTCATCATCGCGACGAGGAGCGCGATGGCGGGGATAAGGATAAACAGGCGGCGGGGGCTTGGGGTACGGGAAGTTTCTTTATCGTTTTTGCGTCGGTATTCTTCGAGCGCTTCGCGGGCGGCGCGGCGAGAGGCTTCGGCGCCTTCCTTTGCGAGCTCGGCGGGGTCTGCGCCGCGGAGAGTGAGGGCGAGCTTTGTACACTCGGCTATCAGCTCCGTATCCATTTTTCTCGGGGGGCGCCTTGTCTCGCGGTCTATTATCCGCTCGAGCGCTTCAAGAAGCTCGCCGTCGTTCGTTATACGCCGTTTCTTTTCATAAGCGGCGAGCTTTTTGTCAAGTTTTTCGTTCATATTATCTCCTGCGTATTTTCCCCTTCATAGATATAATGACGGAAAATGCGTTTTGGTTGATTTTTTCTTTGATATTTACAATTTATTTACAAAATCGAGGGCTTTTTCGCGGATCTCCTTCGCCGTCGTCCTCACTCTGTAATATGTGACGCCGAGTCTGTCCGCCGTTTCGTGAAGAGAGAGCTTTTCCAAAAAGTAAAGGCGGCGGACGTCTTTTTCAAAATCCGTGAGGGTCGAGAGAAAGTCGTCGAAGGAGTCTTTTTGGTCAGATCCGAAATATTCATCAATGACCGGGGCGTCATCTTCTTCAAGCGGCGCTTCCGTCTCACCGCGGCGGCGCCATTCTCTCATTACCGCCTTAGCCGTGCGTTTTGCGACGGCGTACATATATGAGACGGCGGAGGACCTGTCGTACTTCCCTTTCTTTTCAAGGAGGACGAGGTACGTTTTGGAGAGCGCCTCCTCCGCAAGGTGTTTATTGTTATCGAGCCGTACGAGAATGTAGTTATAAAGCTCCTCCCCGTACTTGCTGACGAGCCATTCGAGCAGTTTTTCGTCTGTCATTATCCACTCCGAGATATGATTTATAAAAAAGCGCGCCCGTTACGAGCGCGCTGACAGATGCGTTTACAGTAACCCTGCGTCGCGCTTTTTGAGGTTGACGACGTGGTTTATATCATCTATGACCTTATCGACGTCGGCGCCGTACGAGACTGAAAGCTCGACGATCTTTTCGCCTTTGTTATCGAAGATCTCGAAGACCTGATAGGTCACTTTTCTGTTTTTGGGAAGGGGCATTTCGCGTTCTTCAAAAGCGGCGTGGTCGAGGTCGACGTAGTTCCATGAGCCGCCGAAGGTCTCTTCTTCCATATTGTCTATAAGGGAGAAGCGCTTGCCGTGGATATAGAGCTTCTTGTCGGTGTAGAAGATCTGTATCGCGTTGTACATACTCGTTCTGTTCTTGCCGTCGGCGCCGTGCTTGAAGTAGACGCCCTCGGTGACGTAGTCGTAGCCGTGGAGCTTCGCGGGGTTGACGATCTTGAGGAAGTCTTTTTCATAGACTTCGAATCTTATCATCGCCTGCTCTTCCATGTCCTTTATCTTTTCGCTGACCTCGTAGTTGATGTCCGCTTCTTTAGCCGTGCCGCTCGACGCGAGGACGATGCAGGCGATGCCGCCGATGTAGAACATCATATCGAGACCCTTGACGCCGCCGAAGGTGATGACGATACCGACGACTATCAGGACGATACCTATGATAGCGAGCGGGGAGAGACCCTTCTTCGCAAAATATTTATAATTCTTTTTGGTTTCCATATGAGTATCTCCAATAAATATTTAACGACTATATAATACCACACAAATGAGGCGATGTCAACCTTTTGGATTATTTTTTAAGCGCGCTCCCGCGTGAATAAGAGCGCCGCCGCGCGGCAAAAATAAAGGCGTACCGAGAGTACAAAATATATTTTGGGAGTACGAAATGAACGAACAGAATCAAAACAGAGAGCAGTATGAAAACACTCACGAGATGAAGGCTGAAAACTCTGTCGCAGGCGAAAAGGCGAACAAAAAGAAGAAAAAGAACGGAAAGAAAAACGAGAACGAGAACTGCAAATAAGAGAGACGGGCAAAAGCCCGTCTCTACATATTCAGGCTTCCCCTCGAGGGGAAGCTGTCACGGAACGTGACTGATGAGGTGTAGCCGACGGAGTCGGCGTGTCTTAACGGAAAGATACTTAAGAAGAATAACGCTCCTTCGGAGCTACACCTCATCCGAGCGGGCAAGCCGCCCACCTTCCCCTCAAGGGGAAGGCTTACGGTGCGTGACTCAAGGCTTCCCCTCAAGGGGAAGCCTTTTCTGTTCAATTATCAATTATTTCAAGCCCCTCGACGGGTATACCTCCGACGACAGAGACCGTTCCCTCCTTCGCCATGTGGCGGAGAGCGGGTACGAGGGCGAGAAGATCATCCGGCGTCGTCTTCAGCATCTCTTCCCTCGTCTTCCGTCTTTCGTCGTAGGTGAGGCCCGAGAGGTAGAGGGCTTCCGCGGCGGCTCCTTCCTCGCGGGGCGTCTTCAGGGGGTCGCCCGCGGCGACGGTCGAAATGATATATTTATCGAGGCTCTCTCCCGAGCGAGCGAACTCCTCGAGAAAGTCCGCCGCGCCGCCGTAAGCGGCGAGCGAGTTTGCGGGATTCGGGTCTCGGAAGGAGTAGCAGAACATCGTCCCGTTGCCGGCGACGGATATACCCGTGCCGTACGCGCCGCCCTTGACGCGCACCGCGTTCCATAGGTAGGAGAGCGAAAGCAGGTTCGCCGCGACGCGGTGAGAACCGGAGTTTTTCGTGCCGCTCTTCTCAAGCGAATCGGCGGTGACGGCGAAAGAGACCTGGCTCGGCGTCTTTACCGACGAACGGAGCGGGAGCGCCGACTTATACGTCGCGCTGTCCGGCAGCGTCTTTCCGCTTTCGAGCCTTGCGACGAGGCGAGACAGGTCGACCTCATGTTCGGCGGTGACGCCTACCGTCACGTTCTCCTTCGTGAAGCTCTGTGCAAAAGCGCGCGCAATAAGCGCCTTTACGGCGGGATATTTTTCCGCGAAAGAACTGTTCAGTTCCTTCACGGCGCGAAGAGCTGTGACGCCGCCTGTCGCTTCCGTCGCCGCGCCCTCGGAGCTGAGCGACGCTCTCGCGGCGGAAAGCGCGAATCTGTGACCCGCAGCGACAATTCGCTGTCTCATACCCTCGTCTATCTGTTTTACTATCTCATGCACTCTCGAGGCGTCGTCGTAGATGGTCTCGGAGATGATCTCGGAGACGAGCTCCTCCGCTTTTTCGAGGTTTTCCCCGAGCGCGGAGGCGGAGACCACCATCATCGGGCGGCAGGTCGCAGTCTGCCCGTACTTCGCCATTATCTGCAAGGACGCCGAGAAGTCGCCGAGGTAGGTCTTTATCTCACGCTGGAGGTCGGAGAGCGTATGGCTCTTCGTAGGAAGCTGTCCGAGGAGCGACGGCGCGATCGAGAGCGTCGTCAGTTCGTCGAGCGTGAACTCGGTGAGCGGCGCGTAGACGTTGAAGTAAACGATGCCGTTCGTCGCGGTCTTATGGAAAACGGTCTTGACGCCGTGCGGCGCGGACTCTTCGATCTCATATTTTTCGGGGTCGGGCGAGACCTCGGATATCGGAAGCACCGGTATCGTCGCGACGCCCTCCGGGGTGTCCCCCGTCGCCTGCCACGCGTCGAATTTTTCGATCTCCTCTTTGTGCGCCGCCTTTTCGGCGTCGGTCATTTCGGAATATACTTTTGCGGCGTATTCAGCCTCGCCCTTTGCGACCTCCTCCGCGAAGGTCGTCGACGCTTTGAGGTGGAGCGTGACCTCCCCCGTCTTATCAATGAATATCTCGCGAAGGAGCGCGTCGTAGCCGCCGTCCTCTATCATCTCGCGCAGGCGGACGAAGACGCCTTCCGTATCGAGAAACTCCATCGGGTCGCCGCCGTAGAGCCACGAGTCGAGAGCGATGATATTTCTGAAAAGTCCCTTCGGCTCCGGCATCTGACGGAACGAGAACTCAAACTTATTGAGCGACGCGGTGAGGTCCTTGCGCGAGAGCCCCTCCGCCGCTATTTTTTCGAGCGTTTCCGTGATGAGCGCCTTTATTTTTTCGCTGTCCGCGTCCGCCATATTTCTGACGACCGTTGAGACGTAAGGCTGTTTTATACCCTCGTTTACCGTGACGTCGACGTCCTCGGCAAGACCCGAGGCAAGGACGGCGCGCTTGAGGGGCGATTCGTTTGTGGACGCGAGATAGTCGCAAAGGACGTTCGCCGCGAATATCCTGTCGATCTTGGTGAAGTCCGCGAAGATCTTCGCCGTCGCGAGGATGTCGTGCGAGGGCGAGGGGTCGTCCGTTCCGTAGTAATCCACGCCCTCGGCGCTCTTCGGCTCCTGGTACGCGACGTCCGTCGTGACCGGAGACGCCGTGTACGGCGCAAGGTAGCTCTCTATCAGCGCGAAGGTCTCCTCCTCGGGGATCGCACCGTCGAGGTAGAAATACGAATTTGACGGATGATAGAATCTGCGGTAGGTCCCGACGTATTTTTCATACGTGAGGCGCGGTATCGAGAACGGGTCGCCGCCCGAATTGTGGCGGTAGCAGTTATCCGGGAAAAGGAGCGCGCCGAGTGCTTCTTCGAGACGGTCGTCCGCTTCGCTCGTCGCGCCTCTCATTTCGTTGAGGACGACACCGTTGAACTGCGGCACGCCGTCCTTCACCTCAAGGTGGCGTCCCTCCTGGAGGAACACGTTTTTATTTGTGAGGAGGCACGGCGCGAAGACCGCGTCGAGGTAGACGCCCGCGAGGTTAAGAAAATCCTTCTCGTTGCGGCTCGAGACCGGGTAGACGGTCTTGTCCGGGTAGGTCATCGCGTTGAGGAACGTGTTCATCGAGCTTTTGAGAAGCTCGACGAACGGCTCCTTTACGGGGTATTTGTCGGAGCCGCAAAGGACAGAATGCTCGAGGATGTGGAAGACGCCCGTCGAGTCCTCGGGTATCGTTCTGAACGCGACGGAAAAGAGCTTGTTTTCCTCGCTGTTTTTCGAGTAGCAAAGGCGCGCGCCTGTCGCGTCGTGAGTCATTTCGATAAACTCTCCGCCCGCCTTGCCGCCGTCTCTTATCCTGTCGACGGTGAAGCCGTGATATTTCATTCCAACCTTGAAATCCATAATATACCTCAATCTTTCGATTTATAATACAGCATACAATGGCAGTAGCCCTCGAAATCGGGGTCGGCTATCTGCTCTCTGAATTCTTTGCACATACATTTGTTCTCGGGTATTATCTCCCGGCGGCATGGGCAGTATCCGCCCTTCTCGCGGAGCCCTTCCTTTATCATCCTGACGATATTTTCGTCTTCGTTAAGTCTTACCGACATTTTTATCTCCTATGCAAAGCGCAGCCCTTGCGAGCTGCGCTCAAAGTTATCAATAACAGGGATTCTTTATGATATAGTCCATGACCGCGGCGAAGCCCTGCGCGGACATATGGAGCCCGTCGCCGTTCTGCCACTCCTCGGGGCGGTAGCCCGACGAATTTACGAGCGCGGGCGCGGAGTTGATGAGCGCGACGCCGTTTGACGAGGCGATATCCGCGATCCAGCGGTTGCCGTTCCCTATCTTCGTGTTGTCGATACCCTTCGACGGGAAATCGGACGAGGCGGATAGCGGATACATCGTCTGGAGGGCAATGTGCGTCGACGGAGACGCGGTCTTTACCGTGTCGATGACTATCTGATAGTAATGCTTGAAGTTGTTCTCGTCCATAAACGATATGCCGTTTACGCCGAGAGTGATGACGAGGATATCCGGCTTATATTTCGCGCACATATCGGAGAGGACGAGTTCTCCTCCCGTCGCGGGGTCGTAGATCGGGTCCGTCGTCGCGTAGTGCAGAGACACGGTGCCGCTCTTCGGCGTCCAGACGCGGTCGTCCGCGACGATGCCGTAATATTTCAGTCCGTAAGTCGTCGAGTCGCCGAAGAAGGTCATACGCGAGATCAGCGGGTCGCTCGAGTAGGAGCCGGGATCGAATACCGGCGGAGCGGGGTCGACCGAGGGCTGTGTATCGGGCGCCGTTACGGGAGGCTCGGTGACGGGAGGAGCGGGAGGCTCCGTCTCGGTCTCGGTCTCGGTCTCCGTTTCCGTTTCCGTTTCCGTTTCCGTCTCAGTCTCCGTCTCTGTTTCTGTGTCGGTTATGGGTGTGAAGATCACTTCGTTCTTCCCCGTCGTCGACGGCTCGTTGTTCCAGACGTCCTGCGGCTCGTTCGTTTTCCCGCAGGACGCGAGAACGAAGATCGCCGCTGTTATAAGTAAAACCGAAATCAGTTTTTTCATTCGTTTGCCTCACTATATATAACTCGATCAATGAGTAAAACACTCAATATATAGTTTATTTTACCTTAAAAGCGGCGGCGTGTCAAGACGTTTGGCGTATTATACGTTATTATTTTGCGCCGTATATCACGTCGTAGAGGACGTCGGGCGAGTCGGTCATTATGCAGTCCGCGCCCATCGAGACGAGATACTCCATATCCGCCCTGTCGTTGACGGTCCAATACTGGAGCGCCATGTTGTGCGCGTGAGCGTAGTTTATGCAGGTCGCAGTTCCCAGGTTGATGCCGTAGGTGAGGTAAGGCGCGCAAAACGGTATCTGAAGGACGCTGCACGGAGGGTTGTAATCCTTCTTATTGAATATCGCGGCGAGGTAGAAGTCGATGACTTCGCTCTGCGACGTTGAACGGTTGATGACGCCCGCGTAATGCTCGTCGACGTAGTCGCTTATCTCCTGATTGAACGTACCGAAGGCGACCTTGTCGAGAAGGTTTCTCTTCTTCAGTATCTCGAACATCGTATCGACGCCCTGTCTGCCGAGGTCGCCGCCGTTCTTTATCTCGATTATGTAGTTGAAGTCTCCCTTTGAGGAGAGATAGTCAAGAACGTCCTCGAGGCGGACTATGCGGAGGTTGTCCGGCACGTCGTCGCCATGGAGGTCGGCGTAGGGCATATTGCCGTTTCCGTCAACGAATTTAGCGCCGACGTTGAGGCGTCGAAGCTCCTCGTAGGTCTTGGTTTCCGGGCGGACGTCGGTCTCGCCGAAAACGAGTTCGCAGTCCGTCGTGCGGTCAAGAGTGCTGTCGTGGAGCAGTATGAGGACTCCGTCCTTCGTTATGTGAAGGTCGAACTCAAACGCGTCCGGCTCGAAGTCATCCCTCTCGATGCAGCTCTCGAATACCATCATGGACTCCTCGGGCATAAGGTCCGCGCCGCCTCTGTGGCAGGAGATCTGCGTCGTCTCAAAGATAAGCGGATTCGTTGTGTCGTACTTCACGACGTCCTCGGGGTCCGACCTGTGGTTAGACGAAATCTTCATCGTGATAAACGCGGCGAGCGCGAGGACTATGAGTACCGAAACAATAATGATGATCACCTTGAGAAAAGTTTTCATATATATCCTCCGGATATTATTATATTGCTATAACGCCCGTCGAAGACAGGACGATATATCCCACGTACAGCACGAGGAGCAGAGCGCCCTGCCACCTCTTGAATTTTCCGGTTATGAGCATAGGGATGAGCGCGACGGCGCCGAGGCCTATCATTACCGGTATATCGACGAGAACGGAGCTCATATTATCGACTTTCAGAACGCCGCCCTTAGAGAGCGCCGCCGATACGGGAAGAATGAGCGCGAGGTCGATTATGTTGGCGCCGATGATGTTGCCGAAAGAGAGTTCGTTCTGTTTCTTTACGATAGCGGTTATCGTCGTCACAAGCTCCGGGAGCGACGTGCCTATCGCGATGACGGTGATGGCGACTATGCGCGGCGGCACGCCTATCTGAAGCGCGAGCGCCTCGCCGTTGTCGGAGAGCAGGTCCGCGCCGATGACGATACCGGCGACGCCGACGATGAACTTGACGACGTTCACGGCGACCTCACGTCCGCCCGAGACCTTTCTCTTTTCGGCGTTCTGTTTTTTATTCTCGCCCATCTCGCGTTTTGCGCGTCTTACGTTGTCTATCATAAAGACGGCGAAGACCGCGATGAGCGCGAGGGACGGAAGGAAGTGGAGCTCGCCCGAAAGCGTCAGCGCAAAAAGGAGCGCGCCGCCGCCGAGCATAAGCACGGTTTTGAGAGCGTAATCCGCCCTCTTTACGGCGCAGGGCATAAATATCAGCCCGATGGCGAGGATTATTCCGACGTTAGCCGTGACGCTTCCGACCGCGTTGCCGATCGAGATCGAAACGTTGCCTCTCGCCGCCGCGAAGGACGAGACGAGAAGTTCGGGGAGTGTCGTTGCAAATGAGACGACCGTCGCGCCGACGATGAGCTTCGGTATGCCGGAGACCTCGGCGATCCACGCCGCGGAGTCGACGAACCAGTCTCCCCCTTTGATGATAAGGAAGAGCCCGACGGCTACTAAAAGCACGGTCCAGATTATACCGAGCTCGCCGCCCGTCGCGTCTTCGATCAGATTTCTGATGAGTCCTAAGCTTGCCATTTTTTCCTCCGAAGAAAATAAAAATACCATACGCTCTCACGTATGGAGATATATCTCACGTACGCTTCGAGTGCATACGTGAGTCTCATCAATTAAAGCAAGCCAGGCTTTTGCCGTGACTGTTGACTTGCCGCGCCGCGCGCCGACTACTCCCTCACTGCGGACCTTGATCCGACGGTATGATTTTACCACAAAGCGCGAATTTTGTCAACACAAATTTCCGCCCCCGCAAATTATAATATTAACAATATAATTCTTGAATATTCGATCATTATATGTTAAAATAACATCAAATGATTTCATGAGGGTGTTCAGGATGAAAAACACGTCTCTTTGTTACCTTGAACGGCGCGGCGCGTACCTTATGCTCCACCGCACGAAAAAGGAGCACGACGAAAACGGCGGAAAGTGGATCGGCGTCGGCGGCGGATTCGAGGAGGGCGAAAGCCCGGACGAATGCGCGAGGCGCGAGATCTTCGAGGAGACCGGTCTTACGGTCGGCCGTCTTTTGTACCGCGGCGTCGTGACCTTCGTCTCCGACGAATGGGGAACGGAGTATATGCATCTTTTCACGTCGTCCGATTTTTCGGGCGAGGCGACCGCGTGCGATGAGGGCGACCTCGAATGGGTCATGAAAGACGACGTTTTATCTCTCAACATCTGGGACGGCGACAGAATTTTTTTGAGACTTCTTGCGAACGGCGCGCCGTTCTTCTCGCTGAAGCTCGTTTATAAAAAAGATACGCTCGTCGGCGCAACGCTCGACGGCGAAACGCTCGATATTACGGAGGTTTGAAATGAAGGTCAAAAAACTGTTCTCGCTTCTTCTCGCGGCCCTGTTCGTCTTCCCTCTCGCGTGCTGCGCGGTGAAGGTTTCCGGCGTGACCGCAAAGATAACGTTCGACACCGCTGACTCCCTCTCGTCCGTATCCAACGTTAAAAACGCGGAGATCACCTACGTTGCCTCGGAGCGCGTCATCAGAGTCCGCGCGACCGGCAACGCACCGTCGTTCTCTTTCGTCCCCGCGTCCGACGGGATAAAGTACGGAATGGCTGTCATCACCTACCGCGTCGACGGAACGAACTCCTCC
>CADBQA010000066.1 GCA_902796675.1 uncultured Ruminococcus sp. | reverse complement strand
CGTGGAAGCCGGCGACTACGAGATGGAAGAGGACGACGGGGACGAGCTTGAAAACGGACGCGGCACCGCCGTCATTATGCATATCTCGGACGAGGGCAAGGAATTTCTCGACTCGTCGAAGCTCCGCGGTATACTCGACAAATACTGCGCTTTTATGCCCGTCAAGATATACTACCGCGACGGCGAAGAAAAAGAAGGCGAAGAGGAAAAGCCCGTCAACGAGACAAATCCTCTGTGGCAAAGATCCCCTTCGGAATGTACCGATGAGGAGTACAAGGAGTTTTACAAAAAGGTCTTCAACGACTACCGCGAGCCTCTCTTCTGGATCCACATCCGCACCGACTATCCGTTCAACGTAAAGGGTATACTTTACTTCCCGAAGATAGCGAGCGAGTTTCAGAGCCTCGAGGGACAGGTCAAGCTCTATTATAATCAGGTATTCGTATCCGACAACATCAAAGACATAATCCCGGACTACCTTCTTATGCTGAAGGGCGTTCTCGACTGCCCCGAGCTTCCGCTGAACGTATCGAGAAGCTACCTTCAGAACTCCGGCTACGTCACTAAGATATCCGCTCACATCGTAAAGAAAGTCGCGGACAAGCTTACTTCCCTTTTCGACACGGACCGCGAGAACTACGAGAAGATGTGGAACGATATTAAGACGTTTGTAGAATACGGCGCTATGCGCGACGCGAAGTTCTACGAAAAGGTCAAGGGCGCGATCATTTTTCGCACTTGTAAAAATAAATACGTCACGCTCGCGGAGTACCTCGAGAGCGCGAAGGAAAAACACGAGAACAAGGTCTACTACGCGACAGACCCCGCGCACCAGGCGTCTTATATCTCAATGCTCGACGCCGAGGGTATCGAGTGCGTCGTTCTCGACAAGTTCGTCGACACGCAGTTTATAAACGCGGTCGAGATGAACGAAAAGGACGTGAAGTTCTGCCGCGTCGACTCCGAAGTCGCGGACGCGCTGAAGGACGGAGACGCCGAGGAGATCGAAAAGGTCAAAGAGGCGTTCACCGGGATCATACCGGAGGCGACGACGATAAAGTTCGAGAAGTTCAAGGACGGAAAGATACCGGCGATACTGAACGTCAGCGAACAGTCGAGAAGAATGGAAGAGATGATGCGCCTTTACAGAATGGCGGGCGAGGGCGACGGCCCCGCTTTCCCGACGGAGTCGACGCTCATCATCAACAGCGAGAACGCGCTTATCAAAAAGATCGAGGGCGAGGAGAACGAGGACAAAAAGAAAAAGATCGCAAAGCATATTTACGATCTCTGCCTCATCAGTCAGCGCGCTCTGACCGCCGACGAGCTCTCGAGCTTCCTTTCCGACAGCTACGAGATCCTCTCCGAGATCTGATGAAGTTCAACGCAGATATGATTTCACGCCGCACGGGGCGGCGGGTCGAGTTTTACGATGAGATAGATTCGACAAACGCCGAACTTGTGAGACGTGTAAAATCGGGTGACGCCGTCATCGGCGACACAGTCGCCGCGGCGCGGCAGAGCGCGGGACGCGGACGGCGCGGAAACAGCTTTTCATCCCCCGACGGTGGAATATATTTCAGCTTCGTCGCCGAGAATAAAGAGGGCGCGCTCGTCACGGTCAAGAGCGGCGTCGCCGTCGCCTCGGCGCTCGAGAGCCTCGGTTTTTCACCGGAGATAAAATGGGTGAACGACGTGCTTCTCGGCGGCAAAAAGGTCTGCGGCATACTCGCCGAGGCGGTCGCGGGCACCGGTCTTTGCGTCGTCGGGATCGGTATAAACCTGAAATCGGAGTCGCTGCCCGAGGAGCTTCACGGGATCGCCTCGGCGCTCGACGTGTTCGGAGAAGTACCGGACGCCGACGAGCTCGTCTGCCGTGTGCTTGAAAGGTATGACGGTGTGACGCGGGACGTCATCGGCGAATATAAAAAATATATGAAGATGCTCGGTCGCCGCGTGACGCTGAAGCAGACCGGGGAGGTCGCGACAGCGTATGACGTCACGCCGCTCGGCGAGCTTACGGTCGAATTTGACGACGGCAGAATATCGACGCTGAACAGCGGCGAGATATCTATAAGAATAAACTGACGAGGGAGTCTTTTATGGAAAAATACGAAGCCGAATACAAGAAGTGGGCGTCTTCCGACGCGCTGACACCGGACGAGAGAGCTGAAATAGCCTCTTACGACGAGGCTGAACGCCGCCGCCGTTTTTCGTCGTATATGACGTTCGGCACGGCGGGTCTTCGCGCCGAAATGGGGCTCGGTTCGTCGATGATGAACGTATACACCGTGGCTCACGCGACGGCGGCGCTCTCAAAGATGATATGCGACATCGGTCCGGACGCCGTGCGCCGGGGCGTAGTTATCGCCTGCGACTCGAGGAACAACTCACCGGAGTTCTCGCGCCGCGCCGCAGAGGTACTTTCCTCTTTCGGGATAAAGGCGTATCTCTTTGAATCTCTCCGACCCACGCCGACCCTCTCGTTCGCGATAAGGGAGCTCGGATGCATCGCCGGGATCAACGTCACGGCGTCACACAACCCGAAAAAGTACAACGGCTACAAGGCGTATTTCGAGGACGGAGCGCAGCTCTCGCCCGACGACGCCGAAAAAGTACAGAGTTATATGACTTCCCTCGACATCTTCGGCGACGTCCCCTCGCCGTCCGAGGCAAACGAGGATCAGATCGAGATCGTCGGGCGCGCTCTCGACGAGAAATACATGGAGCGCGTTCTCGAGCAGAGAGTAAACCCGGGGGCGATACCGAAGGTTGCTGACGACCTTGAGATCGTCTACACGCCCCTTCACGGAGCCGGCGCCGTCATGGTGCCGGAAGTCCTCCGCCGCGCGGGAGTGAAAAAGCTCTTCACGGTCGAGAGCCAGATGGCGCCGGACGGCAACTTCCCGACCGTCACCTATCCCAACCCCGAGTTTCCGGAGGCGTTCAACGAGGGTATACCCGTCGCACAGCGCGAGGCGAGCGACCTCATCGTCGCGACGGACCCCGACTCCGACCGCGTGGGCGTTATGGCGCGCGGGGGCGACGGAGAGTTTCACTGCATCACGGGCAACCAGATGGGCGCGCTTCTTCTCGACTACATCATTACGGCTTACGAGAACACGAACACGATGCCCCCCGAGCCGTACGCGGTAAAGAGCATTGTTTCATCCGAAATGGCGACGAAGATCTGCCGCTCTCACGGAGTTAAAATGTACAACGTCCTCACCGGATTCAAATTTATCGGCGAGGTCATCAAAAAGCACGAGGAAGAAGGTCACGGCACTTTTATCTTCGGCTTTGAGGAGAGCTACGGCTACCTCAAGGGGACCTACTGCCGCGACAAGGACGCTGTCGTCACCTCGATGCTGATATGCGAGATGGCGGCGTACTACAAGGAGCGCGGCATGACGCTCATCGACGCGCTCGACGCGCTCTTCGAGAGATACGGCTATTTCGTCGAGTCCGTGACGAACGTGATCATGGACACGCCGGACGGCAAGGAGAGAATGGCGTCGACGATGCAGAGCCTCCGCGACAACTCGCCGCGCGAGATCGCCGGCAAACGTATCGTCCGCTTCGCCGACTACAAGAGCGGAGTTTCAAAAGACCTTGAGACGGGAGAAGAATCCCCGACGGGTCTTCCCTCCTCGAATATGCTCATCTTCGTAACGGAGGACGGCGGCAAGGTCATAATCCGTCCGTCCGGCACCGAGCCGAAGATCAAAATTTACGTCCTCACCGAGGGCGAGAGCCGTGAGGCGGCAAAGAAAAGCGCGGACGAATCGCTCGCCGCGTTCAAGTCGCTGCTCGGAGCTTAACGTGAACAAATAAAGGCACTCCTTAGCCGACTGTCCTTCGGAACAGTCGGCTAACAGGGTGCCTTTTTTTATTTTACGATCTTGTCAAAATCAAGCTCAGCGGTAGAGCGAAGTTGCAGATCCGGCTCGACGGACGTTACGTCGACGTTGATCCCGACGGCGTACATACCCGCCGCCTTAATAGCCTCGATGCCCGCCTGGGCGTCCTCGACGCCGATGCAGTCCGCGGGGTCGACCCCGAGCGCGCGTGCGCAGTCGAGGAAGATATCAGGCGCGGGCTTAGATCTTGTCACTCTCGCGGCGTCCGCGACGTAGTCGAATTTGTCCGCCGCTCCGAGACACTTGAGAACGAGGGGAGCATTCTTGCTGACCGACGCGACCGCGGTCTTCAGCCCCGCCGCCTTCGCGCGGCTTAAGAACTCTTCAACTCCCGGGAGCATATCGCCGGGCTTCAAAGTCTTGACGAAGCTGACGTAAAGATCGTTTTTCCTTGCCGCCATCTCTGCCTTTTCATCGTCCGTGAACTTCTCCGTCGCGCCGTTCACCTCGAGGATTATCTCGAGAGACCTCATGCGCGAGACGCCCTTGAGCCTTTCGTTAACCTTTTCGTCGAAGAAGTAACCGAGTTCGTCCGCGAGGCTCTTCCACGCGAGAAAATGGAATTTTGCCGTGTCGACGATGACGCCGTCAAGGTCGAAAATAATCGCTTTTGTCATAATATCACCTCTCAAAGCGCGATCTCAAGTACGCCGTCGACTTCGTGACGGCGTCCCTTGTGGAGCACGCTGACCGCCTTGCCGCCGGTAAGGTTTTTCACCGTGAGTTTTTCCTTCGTCACCGTGATCTCAAGCCGCTCGCCGCGCCAGATTATATTCGCCGATGCGCTCCTCCACTCGTCCGGAAGATGAGGCTCTATGCGAAGCTCCTCGCCGTAGCGACGCACGCCCATAAAGCCGAATACGACGCACTGCCAGATGCCGCCGAGCGACGCCGAGTGGATACCCTCGTGGCTCGACCACATAACGGGGCCGAGATCTATCCGCTCCGCTCTTCCGTAAAGCCTGTAAGCGGTCTTCAGCTCTCCGAGGTCGGCGGCGAGCGCCGAGTAGGTCGAGAGAGAGAGCGACGAGTCGTGCACGCATCTTTTCTCGTAGAAATAGAAGTTTTTCTTCTTGACGTCGGCTGTGAAATGATCCTCAAAGAGATACATTAAGAGCATCACGTCCGCCTGCTTCGACATCATTACCTTCGGAAGTCCGCCGTTCTCCCAGCAGATGTTGTGAGACTCGCGCGGGTCCTCGGAAAGAGTCCTTCCGCCGGGCTTCAGCGGGATGATATCCTTCAGCGTCAGATACGTGTCGTCCTGCGGCACGAGCCCGTCCTCGTTCTCGCGCGGCAGATAGATCTTATCGACCTTGCTCTCAAAATCGCGGACGGCATCGGAAAGACCGCACTTCTCATCGAGGCGCGCGTAAGTCTCCGCGTCCTCCTTCTCAAGCCTCTTCGCGTATCTTATCGCAAGCTGAAGGTTGTACTGCGCAAGGTAGTTCGTGTATGCGTTGTTGTCGACTTCCTCCTTGTACTCGTCGGGACCGATAACGTTCGTGATCTCGTATCTGTCGCGCTCCGCCACGTACTCGAGGCGGCTCGCCCAGAATTTGGCGGTCTCGATAAGGATCTCGTAGCCGTATTTCTTCATGAAATCCTCGTCGCCCGTGACGACGAAGTACGAGTAAACGCCGACGGCAACGTCCGCCGTGATGTGATACTCTATCTGACCCGTGAGGTACTGCGGAGGCGTCGTCTCGCCGTCAGTTATCCACGCGGCTTCCCACGGGTACATCGCGCCGTCAAATCCGCGCTCCTTCGCGTGACGGCGGGCGGCGTCGAGGGAATTGTATCTGTACTCGATAAGGCTTCTCGCCTCGTCGGGCGCCGTAAATATAAAGTACGGGAGCATAAATATCTCGGTGTCCCAGAACGTGTGTCCCTTGTAGCCGGGGCCGGAGAGACCCTTCGCGCCGATGTTCATCCTGTTGTCGAAGACGGGCGCCATCACCGTGAGGTGATATATCGCAAACCTTATCGCGAGCTGATCTATCTCGTTCTCGCTCTCGATCTTGACGTCGCGCTCGCTCCATATACGGCGCTCCCACTCGTCGGCGGAAGCTTTCGCGATCTCTTCAAACGTGAGAGCCTTCGCGCGCTTCATGTGTTCCGCCGCCGCGCTCTTCAGCGACGCCATATCGCAGCCGTCGCGCTCGCGGTCGCGGCTTGTGAACACGTTCGATATCTTCGTCAGCGTCAGCGTCATACCCGCCTTCAGCGCGAACGACGCCTCGTTCATTATCGTCATATCGTCCTCGCTGACGACGGAGGGCGACGCGTCGAGCGCAACGCCGTCGAGCGAGAATTTGTTGCAGGTCATAGTCGAGAAAAGTATGCCCGACTGCTTCGTTCTCGTAGTAATGTTCAAAACGTCCGATACCGCGGATATGCCCATCGGCTCGAAATGCTCCTTGTGCCAGACGTTGCCGTCGATGCCGCTTTTGAGGGCGATCTCGCAGTCCGCGTCGCAGACGATATTTATCTTCGACGCCATAAGGTGACGATCGGCGAGCGACACGACTCGAAGGAACTCCGCGCTGACGCGCTTGCCGTTCTTCATCGTCTTCGTGAAGACGCGGCGAAGAAGACCGGTCTTGAGGTTCAGCGTCTTCTCGTAAGATTCGCATCCGCCCTCGGGCGTCAGACGCTCTCCGTCGACAGTTATCTCACAGTTCGTGACGTCGGCGTTGTTCGGAAGCTCCGTCGCCTCGTCCCCTTCCATCAGGTCGAAAGTACCCGCCACAAGGTTGAATCTCGATTTTTCGTGATAATAGTCCTCGTGCGCGGCTCTCTGTCCCATGTAGCCGTTTCCGAGACACATAATAGACTCCGTCTTTTCGGGATGCTCCTCCGGGACGCACTCCTCCTTGACGATCCAGTTTTTATATTCTCCGCTTCCGCTGTCGTATACCATATCTTCCTCCGTCGGAAAATTTTGCGTCATATAAAGTGTACCATATCCCGCCATGAAATTCAACACATATATAAGAAAAACCCCCGAATCTCTCGGGGGTTTTTAACGAAAAGCGGAGCGACGCGGCGCCGAAGCCGAACAATTCTTCAATGCTCGGGAACGGCGGCAAGATGTGGGCATCTTGCCCTACGGGTATGACGGTTATCGTTTGCCTGCCGTAGGGATCGATGCCCACATCGATCCGAAACGATATTACGGAGATCGCCTGTCTGCCGTAGGGATCGATGCCCTTCATCGATCCGAAATGAATCGTTTATTTCATATAGAGCTTGCCGATGATGAAGTTTTGGAACGGAAGGGGGAGGAGCTTTGCGAGGAAGACGAGAAGCTTATACGACGCGCCGACGGTCGTCTTGAGCGGCATTTTGCGCCTTGTCATGACTCTGTAGACGCTCTTGGCGATAGTCTCCGGCGACATACCGCTTTGCTCGTCGTGTTCCATCTTTGAGACGCTTCGCTCTATGACGCCGCCGTAGACGTCGTCGCCGCGGTGATCCTTTTTACGGGCGGCGGTGAAGGACGTTTTGACGTCGCCGAGCTGGACGTAGCCCGCTTCAACGCCGAACTGCTTTACTTCGTTCGCCGTGGCGCACATAAGAGAGGCGACGGCGGATTTGCTCGCGGAATAAAACGACTGGAACGGGATCGAGAAGACGGCGGCGGCGGACGAGACGGCGAGGACTCTCCCTTTCGTCTCGCGAAGGTACGGCAACGCCGCTTTCACGAGGTTGAAGACGCCGAAAAAGTTGACTTCAAACTGGCGATGCGCGTCGTCGCTCTCGGTGAACTCGACGGCGCCGGAGATGCCGAAGCCGGCGTTGGCTATGACGTAGTCGATCCTTCCCTCTTTTTCGTATACCGATTTGAGGGCGGCACCGACTGCGGATTCATCCGTGACGTCGCAGGCGATATCCGTGACGCCCACGATCTCTGACGGGCGTCTGCTGAGGTTATACACCGCGACGCCCTCGCGCGAGAATTTCTTCGCGCACTCGGCGCCGATGCCGCGGGACGCGCCGCTTATTACGAGAACTTTATTATTCATCCGTCAGCCCTTCTTCCTTCATCGTTTTCGCGATGATGCCGACAGCCTCGTCGATAAGCTCCTTCGTGAGTGACGCCATAAGGGAGACGCGAAGGAGACACTCGTTGGGAGAGGTCGCCGGGGGAAGGACGGGATTGACGTAGACGCCTCTTTCATAGAGTGTTTTTGCTATACGGAGCGTCGTCGTCATATCCGTCGTATAGAGCGGGATTATCGGCGTCGGCGATTCGATAAGTCTGACGCCGCGGCTCTTAAGCTCACGCTTCATATAGACCGAGAGGTCTGCGAGGTGAGTGACGAGAGACGGGTTCTCTCTTATAACGCGGAGCGCCTCGAGCGCGGTCGCGCAGGACGCGGGAGGTATCGACGCGCTGAAAATGAACGGGCGGGAGTTGTGGCGTATGAAGTCGCAGACGAAGGAATCCGCCGCCATAAAGCCGCCGAGAGAGGCGAGCGACTTCGAGAACGTGCTCATTATGATATCGACCTCGTCCGTGAGACCGAAGTGGTCAGCCGTTCCGCGTCCGCCGCGTCCGATGACGCCGAGCCCGTGCGCGTCGTCGACCATGACCGCCGCCTTGTACTTCTTCGCAAGCTCGACGATATCGGGCAGACGGCAGATGTCGCCGCCCATACTGAAAACGCCGTCGGTGACGATGAGCTTGCCCGCGTCGATATCGACGGAGGCGAGCTTCTTCTCGAGGAGGTCCATATTGGAGTGGCGGTACACCTTAATCTCCGCTCCCGAAAGGCGGCAGCCGTCGTAGATGCTCGCGTGGTTCTCCCTGTCGCAGAAGATGAAGTCGTTCTTGCCGCAGATGCCGCTGATTATGCCGAGGTTGGACTGGAATCCGGTCGAGAAAGCGACCGCTTCCTCCTTGCCGACGAACTCGGCAAGTTCTTTTTCGAGCTTTACGTGGAGGGAGAGCGTTCCGTTGAGGAATCTCGAGCCGGAACAGCCCGTGCCGAGGCGCTCGAGCGCGTCGACGCCCGCTTTGATGACGTCCCCGTTAACGGTCAGCCCGAGGTAGTTGTTCGAGCCGAGCATGATGCGCCGCTTGCCCTCCATGACGACCTCGGCGTCCTGCCTCGACTGAAGCTCGTGAAAGTACGGGTAGAGCCCCGCCGCTCTCGCGTCGTTTGCGGTAGTGTACCTGCCGCATTTTTCAAACAGTGGTTTCATACAGTATATCTCCATTCTCCGGCGTGCCGTGATGCGCATATTGCGCCGCATAAAGCAGATCCCGCGCCGCGGGTAAAAATGGCTCCGCCTGAATTATTTGGCTGTATAATTATAAATATTATACTATACTTTTTCAAATTAATCAATATTCAGGCACTTAAACATTACTTAAAAAAGGAAAAGGGATCAACCCTTTTCCTTGTAACTTCTTATGACAGAGTACATTTTCCGTTCGTAAATCAAGACGACGTCGTACACCTCGGAGTTCTTTACCGACTCGAATATCTTTTCAAGGTCTTCAAGCGCGTCCCGAAGCGCGGCGTATCGTTCGGGGCAGGTGTAGCTGATGACGACGCGCTTTGCTCTCCCCTTCTTTACAAGCCCCTCAAGCTTCGCGCTGTTTGAAAGTAGCCTCTTGACGCCGAGATACTCGTAAACCTCGACCTTTCCGACGACGCGGTCCGTCGACGCGACGTAGGCGAGACGCAAGGTCGGCTTTTCGTCCGTGACGGCTCTCATCGCAAAGTACGGGATATATCTTTTGCCGGAAAGAAAGCCCTTCCCGGTCAGTTTCTCCGCAAAACTGTCGGCATAGCGCATGGTGATACACCGCATCAGCTTATCCCGAACGTCGGCGTCCGACAGCGGTCTAAGTCCCATACCCGCGCCTCCTTTTGAGATGATGACTTATTATATCATTAAAACGCGGATAAATCAATGGGGTAAGTTAAGAGTTATATTGCCGCCTAGTGAGGCGAATATAACTGAACTAATCCGAGAGTGAAGTTTGCCCTGACGGGCAAGTGATGTTACGGCTATCGCCGTAGTGATGATTGCCGCTGACGCGGCAAGTGATGTGACGTGTTCCGCTCACGTGCCGCAGGCACACATCACGCCCGAAGGGCACATCACTTGGCGAAGCCAAACATCACGTTCCGCAAAGCG
>CADBQA010000065.1 GCA_902796675.1 uncultured Ruminococcus sp. | reverse complement strand
ATCCTTAAATTCGTACAGCCGTAGGGTTTGAGGGTTATCTCGCGCATCTCTCCCATCGGCTCTCTCGAGCGCGGGACCGCGGCGCAAAGGTCGTTGTATCCCTCTTCCGTTCCCCAGTCGATCTCGAACGCCTTCGTCTTGATCGTCACGGGCGGCTTCTCGCTCGAAAACGGATAGTCGGAGATGCCGTGCTCCGTCACCTCAAAGCTGTCCGACGCGTAAGCGTAGTTCCATTTTGACCTCGGGTATATCTCGTAGTCGCAATACGGATACCTTCTCTCGACGCCGTCGCGGACGTACTCGTACGTCTTCCGTTCCTCGTCGATGCAGACCGAGTAAATAAGCGGCCCTCTCTTTACGGCTTTCAAGCCGTTCGGACGGTCTATGAACTCAGTTGCAAATTCGTATTTTACGTTTAATGTCGAGACGCCGCTCCACTCGCGCTTTATCCGGACGATTGAGCCGGGCGCCCGTTCGCTCCCGTCCACCGTCGCGGACTTGACGCAGGACGGTATCCTAATTGCAAGCTCGAAATCGACTGGCTCCCGGGCGGTCACGGTGTATGTCGCTCTGTCGCCGAACGGATAGTCCGTTTCAAGCCTCACGATAACGGGAACGCCGCCTATTTCGGCGTTTAGCTTCGCGGGCGCGATCGACGCCGAGAGTATCCCGCCGTCGTAAGCCATAAACGTCGTCAGCGCGAATTTCGGCCAACCTTGACCGTGATTTGCCGTACAGCACCCGTAGTTCGGCTCAAGGCCGAAAAGATGAGCGTCATTGCCGTTTGTGCCGAATATCGGTCTGCCGCGGAAGCGAACGCAGGCGACCTGATTGACGAGCTGATCGTATTGATGAGTCCACATATCGGGCGACGTCGCCGCGGGAAGAGCGTTGTACGCGAGCGCCTCGGCGCGGTCGAGCCAGACCGGGTTTCCGGTGACGCGGAATATCTGCTCGTATGAGTACATAGCCTCGACTATACCGCATAGTTCGCTGCCCTGAATCGGGCTCGTGCCCGAGAGGTTTTCGTCACCCGTAAAGTGACCGTAAACGGTGCCGTGATACGTTAAGAGCTTGTCAAGCATGGATTCGGTGAACTCTTCCGCCCTCCGGACGGCTCCCTCGTCTTCGTACATACGGGAGGCGAGGACCTGCGATTTCAGAGCCATTGCGAGGTTCACGTTGTGCGTCTGATAATTCCATTCGCGGCGGGGCGCCTGATCCCTCCACTCCCTGAACAGGACCTCGTAGTTAGTCCCCTGCACGTTCAGCATATTTGCAAGGTAAATCAGCCACTCCTCGCCCGTTCTCTCGTAAAGCCAGTATATCGGGATGAGGCACTCAAACCACCTCGCGCCCGCCCAGTTGAATAAGGTGTTCTTTCTGACGTGCAGCATGAGGTTGTGAAGCGCCCGCCGAAGGACGCCCTCGACGCGCTCATCCCCCGAGCACTCCCCGTAAAGCGCGAGCGCCTTGCAGATGAGAAACGCCGCCCAAACGTCGTATCTGTCCCTTTCGCCGTCCTCGCAGGGGCAGATCCATCCGTCGGGCTTCTGGTGCGCAATTATCGCGTCAATGTACTTCTTTGCTCGCGCGGTCATTCCGTCGTCTCTCAAAAGATACGCGAGCGGAATGAATCCGTCGAGCCAGTACGGCACCCTCTCCCAGCCCTCGCGGTCGCCGCCGATCCAGCGGCTGTCCTTTACGTCGGGCCATATCCGGTCGAGGTTTCCCGAAAGCCCGTCCGCCTGTATCTCAAGCTGTCTTTTCAGCCAGCCTTCGGGCTCGATCTCCCTTGGCGTGAATTGTTCGTAACTGTTCTTTCTTAACACAAGTCAGCCTCCTTACGGCTTTATAATTAAATGATACATAACCGGCTCTCAAAAGTCAATACGCGCGGGTCATTTAACGCTCGCTGTGATCCTTTATCCCCCTTCATACCCCGGGGACGAAGGGGGATTCATTGAAAAAAGCACGCCGAAGCGTGCTTTTTTCCGGGATTACCGAACGAATGTGCAAAACGGGATAAAAAATATGTCTTTAGAATTTGCGTAATAATTTGCGTTCTGAACGAACGAAAACACAAAAAGTGAAGTTTGCCCTGACGGGCAAGTGATGTTACGGCTATCGCCGTAGTGATGATTGCCGCTGACGCGGCAAGTGATGCGACGT
>CADBQA010000064.1 GCA_902796675.1 uncultured Ruminococcus sp. | reverse complement strand
GGGCAACTCGACGAGCGGGGTCGGCGTGAACAAGAAAAACGTCAGATATTCGTCGTACGAGGCGCTTCTCGGTCAATGCACGCCGGATGCGGCGGTCGTCAGGACAAAATGGGACGGGCTTTCCGTTATGCCGTCGAATATCAATCTCGTCGGTGCGGAAATCGAGCTTCTCGACCTTGAAGAGCGCGAAAGACGTTTTCAAAAGACGATATCCGGACTTACAGGGAACTTCGACTACGTCATAGTCGACTGCCCTCCGTCGCTCGGTATGCTGACGATAAACGCGCTGACGGCGGCGGACGGCGTCGTTATACCCATGCAGTGCGAATATTTCGCGCTCGAAGGGCTGACGCAGCTTATGATCACGATAAAAAAGATAAAGCAGGCGTACAACCGCGGTCTTTACATCATGGGAATACTCATTACGATGTACAACGGAAGGCTCAATCTCACGACTCAAGTCATGGACGAGCTTAAAAAATACTATTCGGACAAGCTCTTCCGCACGACGATAGCGAGAAACGTGAAGGTCTCCGAGGCGCCGAGCTTCGGCGAGCCCGTTATCTACTACGACAAATATTCGAAGGGAAGCCTCGCGTATCAGGACGTCGCGAAGGAGCTTCTCGGCAGGATCTGCTGATTTTTTGAAAGGAGCAACCCGAAATGGCAAAAAAACAGTCTCTCGGAAAGGGACTCGATCTTATTTTCGACGATAACACGATAGATCCCGCCGGCGGCGTGTCGTACCTCGAGCTCTCGTCCGTGTCCCCCAAACCGGGGCAGCCGAGAAAATATTTCGACACGGAATCTCTCTCCGACCTCGCCTCGTCCATCGCGGCGCACGGAGTTTTGCAGCCGGTAATAGTAAAAGACCTCAAAAACGGCTCATACGAGCTTATCGCGGGCGAACGCCGGTACAGAGCGTCGAAGCTCGCGGGGCTCTCCGAGATCCCCGCTATCGTTATGGACGCCGACGATATAACGGCGGCTGAAATATCAATAATCGAAAACGTACAGAGGGAGGACCTCAACCCGTACGAGGAAGCGTCGGCGTACAGTTCGCTCGTCGACGACTTCGGTCTGACGCAGGAGGAGGTATCGAAAATGGTCGGCAAGAGCCGTCCGGCGATAGCAAACTCCCTCCGTCTGCTCGAGCTTCCGAAGGAAGTAATCGATCTTATCGTAAAAAAAGAGCTGTCCGCGGGTCACGGAAGGACGCTGCTCGGTCTGAAGGACCGCGCGGACATCGTTCCGCTCGCAATCCGCGCCGTTAAGAAAAACCTCTCCGTCCGCGAGCTTGAGTCGGCGGTCAGAAAGCTGAACCGCAAGGACGCGGAGCAGTCCGCGCCGTCGGACGAAGGGCTCGTCGTCGATTACAGAGCCGAGCTCGAGCGTCGCGCGACGGCGCTCTCCGGCAGGAGGATTAAGATCTCCGCAGCGAAAAACAGACGCACCGTCACCGTTGAATACACGAGCGACGAAGACCTCGAGGCGGTACTTACGGCTCTTTGCGGAAAAGAAATAATCGAACAATAATTTTACATATATTACCATTTACAGGAGAGTATTATGCTTGACATCAAAATCATCAAAGAAAATCCCGAGGACGTCATAGCCCGTCTTGCGGCAAAAGGAAGAGACGCGAGAGAGGATATAACGGAGATACTGAAGCTCGACGAGGAGCGCCGCGCCCTCATAGCGGAAACCGAAAACATAAAGGCTGAACAGAACAGGCAGACCAAGCTCGTCCCTCAGATGAAGAAAGAGGGCAATGACACGACGGAGATCTTCGCCGCCATGAAAGAGCTCGGCGCGAAGGCGAAGGAGAGCGCCGCGAGACTTGAGACAGTCGAGGCGAGATACAACGAGCTCATGCTCGGTCTTCCCAACCTTCCCGACCCGGACCTCAAGCCCGGCGGAAAGGAGAACAACGAGCCTCTCAAATACTTCGGCGAGCCTCATCACTTCGACTTTGAGCCGAAAAACCACGTCGATCTTTGCACGTCTCTCGGTCTTATAGACTACGATCGCGGCGTAAAGCTCTCCGGCAACGGCTTCTGGATATACCGCGGTATGGGCGCGCGCCTCGAATGGGCGCTGCTCAACTACTTCATCGACACTCACATAAAAGACGGCTACGAGCTCGTCCTCGTGCCCCACATGCTCGGCTACGAGTGCGGTCTCACCGCGGGACAGTTCCCGAAGTTCAAAGACGAGGTCTACTGGCTTGACACCGCGGAGGACGAACGCCGCCGCTTCATGCTCCCGACGGCTGAAACCGCCCTCGTATCCCTCCACCGCGACGAGATTTTGAAGGAGTCCGACCTCCCGAGAAAATACATATCCTACACCCCCTGCTTCAGACGCGAAGCCGGCTCTTACAGGGCGGACGAGCGCGGAATGGTGAGAGGACATCAGTTCAACAAGGTCGAGATGGTACAGTACACGAAGCCGGAGTGCTCGGACGAGGCGTTCGAGGAGCTCGTCGGCAAGGCCGAGGCTCTCGTCTCCGGACTCGGCTTCCACTTCAGGACCGTAAAGCTCGCCGCCGCGGACTGCTCCGCTTCGATGGCGAGAACGTACGACATCGAGATACAGATACCGTCGATGAACGGCTACAAGGAAGTTTCGTCCGTTTCCAACGCGCGCGACTACCAGGCGCGCCGCGGCATGATAAGATTCAAGAGAGACGGCGGCGGAAAGCCCGAATTCGTTCACACGCTGAACGGCTCCGGTCTTGCCACAAGCCGCATACTCCCCGCGCTCGTTGAGCAGAACCAGAGAGCGGACGGCTCCGTCGTCGTTCCCGAGGTCCTCCGCAAATATGTCGGCGTCGAGGTCATCTCGCCCGAAAAATAATTCCCGAGGGGGCACAAAATGAAAATTTTCGACGACTCCCTGCCTTACAATCACTTAAAGTTTTATAATCCCATACTAACGCTGAAATGGCTTATCTGGGGCGTCTGGGGAGGCTTTGTAATAGGTCTTCTCCTGACGTTTTACCACAAGGCTTACCTCGGCGAGGTCGTCCGGCGTCTCATCAAAAAAGAAGCGACGTCGAATGACTCCGCTCTGACACTCGCCGAGATAGGGATAAAGCCACGTCGCCTTCTCACGAGGGCGCTGAAGCGCGGCGGGTCGCTCAGAAAGTATATCTCCGTCGCAAACCCCGGGGAATGCGAAAAAATTCTGCCTCAAAAGAAGAGTTTTCTTCGGGGAAAGGTTTTTCCAGAGGGCGAAAACGTCGAATACGACTTTGCGAAAATGAGGCTCTTCATCGCGGAGGACGTGAAGTATACCGCGGCGGTGAGATACGACGAGAAAAAGAAGATATCTCCCGTCCGTCTCATCGTCTTCACGGCGGTTCTGACCGCCCTCGCGATAGGGGTGACGATCGCCGTGCCTGACCTGCTCCGTATGCTGGACAACTTTATTACGATGAACTCTGATTGATCCTCGGAGGGCGAAATGTCAAAGAAAAACAAGAAGAAAAAGAATACTCCCGCGCCCGTGACCGCGAAGGCGAATGAGGCAAAGGATGAGGTCAAAGAAGAGATAAAAGAAGAGTCCGCGAAAGAGGCGGAGGTTTTGGAAAAAAAGCCCGCCGCGCCCGAAAAAGAGGTTGAAACTGCGCCGGAAAAGGCTCGTTATCCTCAAAAACCCCAAAGACCGAAGAAGGAAGAGACAGAAGAGCCCGACACCGAGCCGACTCACTCAAGAAGGAGCGTCATAATCGCCATCGTCACGGGCGTTATCGCCGCGCTCGCCATAGCGCTTATCTTCATCCGCTTCGTCCTCGGCTGGACCTTCGTTTCCTACAAGACGGAAAACGGCGTGACGATCCGTTATCTCGGCGTCATAGACAAGGACGACCAGCCCGTAAAGGGACGTTTCAACTATTCGACTGGTCTCTCCGGCTACGTCAATACCGAAGACGGTACTATCGAATATACCGACGGCTCCGTTTACAAAGGCGATTTCGTCAACCTCCAGAAGCACGGAAAAGGCACGCTCACATGGGCGAGCGGCGACGTTTACACGGGAGAGTTCAAGAACGACGAGCCCGAAGGACAGGGAACGATGAAGTACGCGAACGGCGACGTCTACGAAGGCTCTTTCTCGCGCGGCAAAAAAGAGGGCGAGGGCAAATATACCTGGGCTGACGGCGCATCGTACGAGGGCGCCTACAAAGAGGGCAAAAAGGACGGAAACGGCACTTTCCGCTACTCAAACGGCTCCGTTTATGAAGGGGAGTTCAAGGACGACCTGAAAGACGGCGAGGGCGTTTATACCTGGGCTGACGGCGACGTTTATAAGGGACACTACGTCAAGGACGAGCGCGAGGGAAAAGGATATATGAAGTGGTCCGACGGCTCCTGGTACGACGGTGAGTTCCGCGGCGGAAAAATGAACGGCCACGGCACCTTCTGCGACAGCGAGGGAAGGACCTACGAGGGCACGTTTGAAGACGACGCGCCGGTCAGAAGCGTCGAGAAAACTCTATCTCCCGCCGAAACGAAAGGAAACGAGTGATGAACTACTTTATATGCGCCGTGATAGCCGCCTCGGCGATAGTTTTCGCCGTGTCGAAGTTCTTTCTGTCGAGCGCCGTATGGGCAAAAAGGGATAAGATCATATCCCTCGCCCTCGGCGGCGCGGGGCTTCTGTCGTTTGTAGTTTTTCTTGTAATAACTCTCGTAAAGCTACATGTCGCGAATGAGACAAAAACACCCGGGTACGGAGACTGGGCGTCGGGCGTTATTTCGGGCTATTTTAAGGACGTTCTGCCCGTCCTTGGCATCGTCGTCCTTCTCGTAGTCCTCTCGGGCGTATTTCAGCCCTCAAAATATCCCCTGCGCGCCATAGTGACGGCAATAGCGTCGATCCTTCTCCTCGTTTACGGGGAATTAGCCGCATATTTTGCATCGGGCGGCAACGTCCCGCTTGAAACGGAGATACGCGGAATGAGTTATTCTCTTTCCGTGTTTATGTTCGGTTTCGGTTATTTTGACTATAAATATCTCGTCTCGAAGTTAAAAAAATGATCCCATCCGCGCGGCGCAGCCTCAAAGATCCTCGTTAAAAAGAAAAAACTCCGGAAAATCCGGAGTTTTTCTTTTAATTAAACTCACTTTATAAGCGTTTTCTATTGAAATATTTTTTTATATATGCTATAATATTATAGATTATTATAATATTTAGTATAATAGTAAAGGATAATGATATGTCGTACGCGATAGATCCCGAATACAAGGATATATATCTCGCCGTTATAGAGAGGATAAGGCTCGACCGCGCGATCACCAACGAAGCACTTAATTTATGGTTCAAAAACTGCGGCATCGTCTCTCTTGACAGAAACACGGTAACGCTCGGCGTTGAAAATGAATCGAGAAAAAGAACGATCCTCACACATTACGAAAAGATCCTTGAAAAATATTTTTCCGAGGAGTTCGGACGCGACCTCAAAATTGAGATCGCGGTCGTGACGTCGCCGAAAACGGCGGACGACACGGAGGAAAACCTCGCCGACGACGATAAGATCTTCAGACGCCCCAACAACTACACCTTCGACAATTTCGTCGTAGGGTCGTCTAACGCCTTCGCCTGCGCCGCCGCGAAGTCGATAGCTCTCAAGCCGTCGATGGAATTCAACCCGTTCTTCGTATACGGTCCGTCCGGCATCGGTAAAACTCATCTTCTTTACGCGATAGCGAACAAGATACTCGAGACCCATCCCGAAAAAGTGATAATATTCTTAAAGGGAGAGGACTTCACAAACGCCTATCGCGAAAGTCTCGACGCCGGAACGATGAGCCTTTTCAGACAGAAATACAGAAACGCCGACGTACTTATAATCGACGATATTCAGTTCATCGCCGGAAAGAAACAGACTCAAGAGGAGTTCTTCCACACCTTTGAGGCGCTGCACGAGAAGAAAAAACAGATAATCCTGTCGTCCGACCGCTCGCCGTACGAAATGTCCGTTCTCGAGGACAGACTCAAAACGAGATTTTTGAACGGTCTTATCCAGGATATCCAGACGCCTGACCTCGAGCTTCGTCTCGCGATTCTCAGAAAGAAATCGGAAAACGCGGGTCTTCGTCTCTCGGATGAGATACTTGAATTTCTCGCCGAAAAGCTCCACGCAAATATAAGAGAGATAGAGGGCGTCATAAAAAAGCTCTCCGCCATGTATTTTCTCAACGGAGTCGAGATAAATATGGAGAGCGTAAAGAACAACGTATCCGTTTTCCTGAAAGAAGAAGAGCCGGCAAACCTCATCGTATCGAGGATAATTTCCGAAACGGGGAAAAAATACGATATCCCGGTCGAGGAGATACTCGGACGAAAGCGCGACAAGCAGATACAGCACGCGAGAAACGTCTCGATGTATATAATCCGTCAGCTTACGGAGCTCTCCCTTCCCGAGATCGGCGTTATGTACGACAGAAAATATACGACGGTGCTTTCCAATATAGATACCGTAAAGAAAAAAATCGAAAGTGACGTTTTTCTGGAAAAGCAGATAGAAGACATCATAAAAGCGGTAAAATATTGATAACTTTTCGACTTTTCTACAATTTTTCATTTGTTGTAGAAAAGCGTATAGGAAATGATCCGTAAATACCGTTTAAGGTCCGCTATTTCAGTTGTGACGCCCGACCGAAAGTATCAAAACTTTTGAACAGCGTAAAAAAACACAAATAAAAATAATTTCCGTTTAATGAAAATATTATGAGAAGATCATAACTATCGGAAAGTAAGAAAAATTCCGGAAAAAAGAAAGAATAAAAAATCAGTGATTTAAGTGAAAATCAAAAAGATTTTTGAGATTTTTCTACATCGAACCGACACGGAATCTATACCTTAAAAACCGAAAAGCATATACGGAAAATGAAGTTCGGGACTTTTCTCAAGTTCCGACAGGCTCTACTTCTTCTATTATCTTAAGAATGTTAAATTTCTTTATCGCGTAACGATCGCGAAAAGTTAAAAAACGAGAGGAGAAAAAAATGAAGGTCATATTTGAAAAGGAAAAACTCATCGCCGCTCTTATCCCCGCGGCGGCAATAGCGCCCAACAGAAATACGAACTACATCCTCGAATGTGTTCTTCTCGATTGCGACACGGACGAGGAAAACGTATGCAGAATAACGGCGTACGACATGGAAAAAGGACTTCGCACCTCTGTCGAATGTGAAATACTCGAAAAAGGATGCTTCGCGCTCAATTCGCAGAACATCCTTCAGATAGTGAGAAGTATGCCCGACGGAGAGCTTCTCATCGAAGTTGACGAGAGATGCCGCGCAAAGATCTCAAACGGAAACGTATCTTTTGAAATAGGAGCGGCGCAGGGAGAAAATTATCCCTCTTTGCCTCTTCTCGCGGGAGACAGGAACTACACGGTGCCGGAATACATTTTCAGATCCATGATAAACAAGACTATCTTCGCGACGAGCGCCGCCGATATGGGAAAGGCGTTCTCCGGTATTCTTCTCAAATATGAGAACAACACTCTGACCGCCGTCGGATGCGACAGAAATATGCTCGCCGTCGCCGAATACAAAACGGACGAAACGTATCCCGACAGTAAAATAATCATTCCCGCGAGAATAATGTCTGAGCTTCTCAAAAACGTACGCGACGCGGACGAGGATATGACGATCGCTATCGCGAGAAAGCACGTCATATTCAACGTTGGAGGATTTACCTACTTCTCGAGACTTATCGACGACGAATATTTCAACTACGGAAAGATACTCTCATTCCCGAGCGACATCCACGTATACGTAAACTGCAGCGATTTCAGAAACTCGGTAGACCGCGCTTCGATCGTAACGGAGGATAAACTTGGCGGCAAGAGCAAGAACTCGCTCGTCATAAACTACAAAACGGACAAAATAGAAATTTCGTCGAACAGCGCAAACGGAAGCGTTTTTGACGAGCTGCCGACGTCGACCGAAAACCTGGCCGGAGAGATAACGTTCAAGTATAACTGCAGATATATAATGAACGTACTTCGCGCGATAGACGAGACGGAAACTGTCAAGATATCTCTCTCCGGACCGACCATGGGTATGAAGATAACGAACGGCGACCACGACACGAAAGAAAAGGTAAACTATATTTTCTACGTGATGCCGATGAGCAACGTAAGATAATATGTACCTACACATCGGCTGCGACATTATCGTAAAAAAATCGGACGTCGTCGGTATATTCGAGCTCGACGGAAAGACGACCGGCGCCGCAACGAAAGAATATCTTAAAAAAGCTGAAAAGGACGGAGACCTCATAATGGCGGGGTACGATCTTCCGAAGTCTTACGTTATCGTAAAGACAGAGGAAGGAGAAAAGGTCTACTTTTCTCACATATCGGTATCTTCCCTCGTCAAAAGATGCGATCTGCCGTTCTGACTGACCTACGGAGGATAACATAAAAAATGGACGAAAAAATAAACGGAACGGTATATGATGAAAATCAGATACAGGTTCTGGAGGGACTTGAGGCGGTAAGAAAAAGACCGGGCATGTATATCGGTACGACCTCTCTCGGCGGACTTCATCACCTCGTTTACGAGATAGTCGACAACTCCATCGACGAGGCGATGGCGGGAAGATGCTCTCATATCGAAGTGACTCTTCACGAGGACGGCAGCGTATCGGTACAGGACGACGGTTACGGCGTACCGAGCCAGATACATCATAAGATGGGCATCCCCGCGCTCGAGGTCGTATTCTCGATACTCCACGCCGGCGGCAAATTCGGCGGACAGGGATATAAGATTTCCGGCGGTCTTCACGGCGTCGGAGCGTCCGTCGTAAACGCTCTTTCCGACTGGCTCGAAGTCGACGACTGCTACGAGGGGAACAGATACACCCTCCGTTTCGAGAAGGGCAAAAAGGCGAGAGATTTCAAGTGCGAGGGTCCCTGCGGAGACCGTCACGGACTCTACGTCAGATTTATGCCCGACGCGACGATCTTCGAGGACGTTCATTTTGACTATGAGACCCTTCTCACGAGAATGAGAGAGCAGGCGTTCCTCAACGCGGGTCTTAAAATAACGATAACAGACCTTCGAGTGACGGATGAAGAAGGAAATCACCCCTCGTCCGTACTCCGCTATGAAGGCGGTATAATATCCTTCGTCGAGTACTTAAATTCGATGAAACATTCGAATATGGTACACCCGACGCCGATCTATATGAAAGCGGCGAAGGGAGACATCACGGCGGAGGTAGCTCTCCAGTACAACGACGGCTACACGGAGACGATAGTCACTTTCGCGAACAATATGTGCACCGTCGACGGCGGCACGCACGAGACGGGCTTCAAAACGGCTCTCACGAAGGTCATAAACGACTACGCGAGAAAGGTCGGCGTACTGAAGGACGCCGATAAAAACCTCTCCGGCGAGGACGTGAGAGAAGGTCTTTGCGCCGTCGTCAGCGTAAAGCTGCCCGACGCGCAGTTCGAGAGCCAGACGAAGGCGAAGCTCGGCAACTCCGAGGTCAGAGTCAT
>CADBQA010000063.1 GCA_902796675.1 uncultured Ruminococcus sp. | reverse complement strand
GCCGCCGGTCTTCTTCGAGTCGTACTGGAAGTACGCCTGAATGAACTTGTCGGTGTGGTCGCCGATGATCTTGATGGAGTTCTTGTTGGCGCCGACCGTGCCGTCGCCGCCGAGACCCCAGAACTTGCAGGAGATAGTACCCTGCGCCGCCGTGTCGGGAGCGTCGTGCTCCTCGAGGGAGTGACCCGTTACGTCGTCAACGATGCCGATCGTGAAGTTTCTCTTCGGCTCCTCTTTTGCGAGGTTCTCGTAGACCGCGAAGATGGACTTCGGAGGCGTATCCTTCGAGCCGAGGCCGTATCTGCCGCCGACGACCTTTATGCCGTCTCTGCCGGTAACGGAGAGAGCCGCGACAACGTCGAGGTAGAGAGGCTCGCCGAGGGAGCCGGGCTCCTTCGTTCTGTCGAGGACCGCGATCTTCTTGCAGGTCGCGGGGATCGCTTCCGCGAGCTTTTCGGCGACGAAAGGTCTGTAAAGACGGACTTTGACAAGACCTACCTTCTCGCCCTTCGCCATCATATAGTCGATGACTTCCTCCGCGACGTCGCAGACGGAGCCCATAGCGACGATGACGCGATCTGCGTCCGGCGCGCCGTAGTAGTTGAAGAGTTTGTAGTTCGTGCCGATCTTGGCGTTGACCTTGTCCATATACTCCTCGACGACAGCGGGAAGCGCGTCGTAGTAGGGGTTGCAGGCTTCTCTGTGCTGGAAGAAGATGTCGCCGTTTTCGGCGGAGCCGCGAAGCACGGGATGCTCGGGGTTGAGCGCTCTCTTGCGGAACTCGGCTATCGCGTCCTTATCGACCATTTCCTCGAGGTCCTTGTAGTCCCATACTTCGATCTTCTGGATCTCGTGAGACGTGCGGAAGCCGTCGAAGAAGTTGAGGAACGGAACTCTGCCCTTGATAGCGGAAAGGTGAGCCACAGCCGCGAGGTCCATGACCTCCTGCGGGTTGCTCTCCGCCATCATGGCAAATCCCGTCTGACGGCATGCGTAAACGTCGGAGTGGTCGCCGAAAATGTTGAGGGCGTGGGACGCTACGCAGCGCGCGGAACAATGGATAACGCAGGGGAGAAGCTCGCCCGCGATCTTATACATATTGGGGATCATGAGAAGGAGTCCCTGAGACGCCGTGAAGGTCGTCGTCAGAGCGCCCGCGGCGAGTGAGCCGTGTACCGCGCCGGCGGCGCCTGCCTCGGACTGCATCTCGACTACCTTTACCTTGTCGTCGAAAATGTTCTTGAGACCTGTCGCGCTCCACGCGTCGGTGAGCTCCGCCATAACTGACGAAGGAGTGATGGGATAGATCGCGGCAACCTCGGTGAACGCGTACGACGCGGTCGCCGCGGCGGTGTTGCCGTCCATGGATTTCTTGATTCTTGCCATGAAAATTCCTCCTGAAAATATATTTTATTTATAGATTAGTCCTCAAAAGCGGGGTTTTGCCCCACAATTATTGATTATACATTATTTTTTTTGATTTGTAAATATATAAAATATTAAAATCCGCTCAGGTTTTGACTGTTTTTCAAATCTTTTCAGACGGCGCCGCCGAGATAACGCTCCGCGTAAAAAAGATACTGCTGCGCGACGCCCGCCGCGTCGCCGAAAACGTGATAGTCGAATCCCTCCGAAAAGCGGCTCGCCAGCACCTTTTTGATCCACACGTCGACCGGGAAGGCGTCGTATCTCTCGAAGCCGAACAGGAGCGTGCAGGCGGCGACCTTCGGTCCGACGCCCTTGAGCGAGACGAGAAGACGCTCGGCGTCCTCGTAGCTCTCCGCTTCCGCGACGCGCCCGAGAAAGCCCTCGTCCGACGAGACGGCGTCCGCCGCCGCGGCGATATACTTCGCGCGAAAACCCGTGCGAAGGGCGAAGATCGCCTCTTCGCCCGCGTCGGAGAGCGCCTTCGCGCTCGGAAAATCGCGCGCGCCGCCTATGTCCTCGCCGTACTTCTCGCACATCGCGGCGATGATCTTCTTGATCCTCGGGATGTTGTTGTTTTGCGAAACAATGAAGGAGCAGAGCGCCTCCCACCTGTCCTGTCGGAGTATCCTGATGCCGCGCGAGGCGTCGACGGCGCGGCGCATCGTCTCGCGGTCGTCCCCGTCCGGCACACCGGAGACCATCCTCTCGTTCATCCCGTCGTAGTCTACGTCGAGCGCGAGGTAGTTCTCCCATATCGGAAAATCTTCCTCCCTCGCTCCTATTATGTAAAACTCTCCGGGCCCGTTTTGCGCGAAAGATATCTTTTTCCCTCTCGCGACGCCCGTGTATTTTATTTTATAATTCGGGTCCTCCGCCGCGTCGAAGCGGAAGCACTGCCCGCAGTCGAAGGTGGAATATACCGAAAAATCGCCCGCTCCGCCGACGCGGAGCACGCCGTCTTTTGATGATATAACGTACGCTGACATAAAACCTCCGTCACTTTCCGACGCAGAACTTCGAGAAAATACCGTCTATGATGTCCTCCGAGACGTTTCTGCCGTCGACCATACGAAGCTCGGCGAGCGCCGTCTCGCACATGACGCCGACCGCGTCGAGAGGACTTCCCTCACGCATCGCGCGCGAAGCGTCCGAGAGCAGCTCCGCCGTTCTGTCGAGGGACGCCCTTTGCGCCGCGCTCCATATAACGGCGTCGGTCGAGAGGTCGAGCGCGCCCTCGTTGTAGATCTTCGCGATCTCCCGCTCGAGCGCCTCCTTGCCTTCTCCGGTCGCACACGACATCTCGACTTTCCTTTCAAAACGGGAGAGAGCTTCGCGGTCGCCCTCCGTCAGGGCGTCCGCCCTGTCGCTCTTGTTGAGAACGAGTATCTTTTCCGCGCCGAGCGGAATGATTTTTTCCATAAGTTCGCGGTCGTCGTCGGAAAGCGGCTCCGCGCGGTCCGCGACGAAGATTATAAGCTCCGCGCTCTCGAGCTTCACGTAAGCCCTCTCGACGCCGATGCGCTCGACCTCGTCCGACGTCTCCCTGATGCCCGCCGTGTCGAGCAGGCGAAGGGTGACGCCGCCGACGTCCGCCGTATCCTCGAGCGTGTCGCGCGTAGTTCCGGCGACGCTCGTGACGATGGCGCGGTCCTCGCCGAGGAGCAGATTGTAAAGCGAGCTTTTTCCGACGTTCGGTCTGCCGCATATCACGGTCTTCACGCCGTCGGCGACGGCGCGTCCCGTCTTGTAGGTCGCGCGGAGTGAGTCGACCGCCGCGAGAGACCCTTCGACGACCTCGGCGATCCTGTCCTCGCCCTCGGTGCCGACGTCCTCGTCCGGATAGTCTATCGCCGCGTAGAGCGCCGTCATAACGTCGAGGAGCGCGCGGTCTATCTTCCCTACCGCCGATGAAAGCCGCCCTCTCACGGCGCCGGACGCCATCGCGGCGCGGCTCGCCGTGTCGGCGTCGATAAGCCTGCCGACGGCTTCCGCCTCGGAGAGCGAGAGCTTTCCGTTTATAAACGCCCGCTTCGTGAATTCACCGGGGCCGGCAGGCTCCGCGCCGGCGGCAAAGACCGCCGCGAGGACCTCTCCCGTGACGTATACGCCCCCGTGACAGGAGAGCTCCGCCATGGACTCTCCCGTGAAGGACCGTCCCTCCTCGTAAAGAGTGCAGACTCCGGTGTCGATGACGCCGCGCGGCGAGAATATCTCGCCGTAGACCGCCGTTCTGAAAGGGCGCTCGGCGAGCGGCTTTCCCGCCGGACGAAAGCACTTATCGAGTATTGCGGCGGTGTCGCCGCCGCTTATTCTGATGACCGCGATGCCGCCCTTGCCCCTCGGGGTGGAAACGGCGGCGACGGTCTTAAAAGCATCGTGACCGTACATCGTTATCTCCGATCAATAATCGTGTCTTCCCGTTAGTTTTATGATGAGCGCGAGGTCGTCCGGCTGGACCTTCGCGTCGTAAGCCGCCTTGTTCCGCCTGACCTCTCCGCACTTCACGCATCTGTGGATTATCGTATATCCGCCCTTTTTGGTGTTCGGCTCCGCGCCGACGGGCTCCATTTCTCCCCCGCACTCCGACGCGCGGTCGCCCGGATTCACGTCCAGATGAAGCGACCAGAGGCAGAACGGACAGTGGTTTCTCGACGAGTACCCGAGCGGCAGGACTTCCCGCCCGCAGTGAGCGCAGACGAAGCCGCCGTCGTTCTTCGTGAATCTTTTGACTTCCATTTACCTTCAACCGAGCCTTTCGCACTCGCCCGCGACGAGAGAAAGAGCGAAATCGGAGGCGAGACGCCTTATAGCCTCGCGCGAGAGCTCCTCGCCGAAATGCTCCGTAAAACTGCGTACGCCGAGGCGCGAGGCGACGGCGAAGCAGACCGTGCCGACGGGCTTTTCGTCCGTTCCCCCGGTGGGTCCGGCGATACCCGTCGTCGATACCGCGACGTCGCTCTCAAGGCGGGAGAGCGCGCCCGACGCCATCTCGCGCGCCGTCTCCTCGGACACCGCGCCGTGCGCGGCGAGAGTCGTCGCGGCGACGCCGAGCATCTTCATCTTGACGTCGTTCGAGTAAGACACGACGCCGCCCTCGAATACGGCGGACGAGCCGGATATATCGGTTATCCTCTTCGCGACGAGCCCTCCGGTGCAGCTCTCCGCCGTCGAAAGGGTAAGCTTTCGGTCAGCGAGCGCAGAAAGCGCCGCGTATGCAATATCGTCATTCATTTCAAACCTCCGTAATCTTCGCCGCGTCGAGCCTCGTGCGCTTCGCACGCCTCCACAGCGCCCAAATGATAAGGACGTAGCAGACGGTCTTCGGCAGCATCAGCATCCCGAGCGCCGGTACGAATTTTGCTCCGACGGCGACCGGTATGTAAAACGCGAACGAGAGCGTCATAAGAAGCCATACCCGTTTAAGCTCCGGCTCGCGGCACCTCTTCTTATAAATAACTATAACCAGAACGCCGAGCGCGACGAACGGGATATTCCTCAGTATGCTCCAAAGGAGCGGGCTGTCGTTGTCAGCCCAGCCGTTCTGCGGGAACAGGCAGAGCGCGTACCTCGCAACGGACAAAAAGCACGCCGCGACGTACTCAAACGGACGTATCCTGTCCTCTATGGCGGCAAGCGCGAGATACAGAAGCATATAAAACGCCGTCATGGAAAGGGACGAGATGAGCTTTCCTATCCCGAGGTCCCTCGTGTAATCGTGATCGATAAAGTAGTTCAGCGCCCTCGGCACGAGATGGTAAGCGTCGCCGAAAACGAGCGCCAGCACCGCGACGCCGTAATACTTCGACGCCTCGCCCTTGCCGCGGATAAGTATGAGAAGTCCCATGACGAGCGCGAATACAAGATACGCGACGTCGAATATGCTCTCACCGTATTTCATAACGTCCCTCCGCACATAATTATCTATTTTATATTATAACATATCTTCCGCCCGCCGTCAATGCGTCATATAACGGAGCGCGAAGCGCGAGAATTCACGAAAGCGAAAACTTTCATTTCACGACGGCGAAGACGTCATTTCACGAAAGCGAAAGCTTTCATTTCACGCGGCTCAAAGAGCCGCCTCTCCTTATCCGTCTGCCGATTTGCGCCTTCGGCGCGTGAAATGAACGGCGCCCTCGGGCGCCGTTCGTGAAATCTCGCCTTGCTCCGTGAATTCTCGCGAGCTGCGCTCGCTCCGTGAAATGTCGGCTTCGCCGACATTATGAAAAAACGACCCTGTCGGGTCGCTTTTTCATATCATCCCGTCCGCGGCGAGGTCGAAAAGGTCGGCGTACTCGCGGGCGAGGGCGGATGGGTCGGCGGCGGCGAGAAGCTCTTTCGTCGCAAGGCCGACGGCGGCGGCGCGGAAAAATCTGACCGCGCTCCGCTCCCGTTCGCCGGGCTTGCGCTCGCCGAGGCGGTTTATCACGAGGTGCGAAAAATATCTTGTGGCAAGGTCGCTGACGCGCCTCTTGAAGACGCCCGCGGCGCCCGAACGGCAGATGTTCTCCGCTCCGCGCGGAGAGCGAAGGGAGAGCGACGCCGTAAGTATGAACGCCTCTCCCGCCGTCTCCGGCATGATGCCCGAGGACGTGACGGCGTCGCACTCCGCCTCGAGATAGGCGTCGGCGAGGACGTACATATCGGAAAATTCATAGGAGAACGCGCTTGCGGGAACGCCGGCGCGCTCCGTCACTTTTTTGGGCGTCACGGATTCAAAATGATTTTCCGCTATGAGTTCGGCGAAGGCTTCTATCATCCGTTCGCGGTCGTTTTCCATACAGGTCTCCTTTTTATCAATACGAATAAACGGAGTCGATACCGAGATATTCCTCGAGGCAGAGCCCGCTCTCGTAAACCGCCTTCGCGGCGTCTCGCCCGATGTATCTGACGTGCCACGGCTCGTATTTATACCCCGTTATCGCTTCTTTGTTCTGCTGATATCTGATGATAAAACCGTACTTCCACGAGTTGTTCGCGAGCCATATCCCCTCGGGGGTGGAGGCGAACCAATCGTAGACGTAGTTGAGGTCGAAGGCGAGCCCCGTCTGGTGCTCCGAGTGACCGGGGCGCGCGGAATAAGTGTCGGCGGCGGCTTTGCCGTCCATCGCGACGTAGTTGTTGTAGAGCCAGTTCTGCGTGTCGTAGGAACGGAAGCCGGACGCGACCCAAAGGGTGTATCCGTCAGCGGCGGCGCCGGCGAACATCTCCTCAAGTGCGGCATTGGCCTCCGGATCGACGCCCGGGTTGTAGTCGGGCGGAAGCGCGTAGGTCTTGTTGACGACGAGGATCCCCTGGATATATGTCAGCCCGACGTGCTCGGGTCCGTTCCCGCTCGGCGTATTTGTCACCGGGGCCGTCTCGACCGGCTTCGCCTTGACGTGCACCGCGACGTCCGCTCTTGCCTCCGGGTTGTCGACGGACGATACCGTCACCGTGCAGTCTCCCTCGGCGACGCCGTAAATGTTGCCGTAAGCGTCGACCGTGGCGACCGCCGTGTTGTCGCTCGACCACTTCTCCGACTTGTCGTCGGCGTCTGCGGGCGTCATCGTGACCCAGGGCATATCGTACGAGCCGACCTCGATCTCGACCTTGTATTTGTCGAGCGTCAGCCCCGCGACGCGCACAGGCTCGCGGACGGTCTCGCTCTCCGTTTCCGTTTCCGTCTCCGTCTCCGTCTCGGTCTCCGTTTCCGTTTCGGTTTCGGTCTCCGTTTCGGTTTCGGTTTCGGTTTCACTCTCTTTTATGCTTTCAAAGTCTACGGTTTCGCTCTCCGTCGCGTCGCCGCCCGACGAGCAGGACGAAAAGAGCGACGCTGTAAGCGCAAAAAGTAAAAAAACAGAAATGATTTTTTTCATATATAAAGTCTCCTGTCTTTTCATTATATCATTTTTCAGCGTCAAATTCAATACTCAATCCTACCGTTTTCAGCATATAATTTACGGAAGAAGGTTGACAAAGGGCAACCGGCGTGATACAATTAAATTGTATTCGATTTATTTTCGGAGGCCGAAATGGAAAATGAAAACGTTATCCTCAAGGACGCGCAGAAGGCGCGCGAGGGCGCCATCGTAAAAACGAGCGTCATAGGCATCACGGCGAACATTTTTCTCGTCGCGTTCAAGGCGGCGGTGGGGCTTATCTCGAACTCCATCGCGATCATTCTCGACGCGGTCAACAACCTCTCCGACGCACTCTCGTCCGTCGTCACGATAATCGGCACGAAGCTCGCCTCCCGCCGACCGGATAAAAAGCATCCGCTCGGCCACGGCAGGATAGAATATCTCGCCGCGATGATAGTCTCGGCTATCGTCCTTTACGCCGGAGTCACGTCGCTCGTCGAATCCATAAAGAAGATTATAACGCCGGAGACCGCGGACTACTCCGTCTGGTCTCTCATCATCATCGGCTCGGCGGTCGCCGTCAAGCTGATACTCGGAAGGTACGTCAAGAGCGTCGGCAAGAAGGTCAACTCCGCCTCTCTCGTCGCGTCCGGCTCCGACGCGCTCTTCGACGCCATCATCTCCCTCTCCGTTCTCCTCTCCGCCGCGATCTACCTGATATGGGGCGTCAGCCTCGAGGCTTACGTCGGCGTCATCATCTCCGCGTTCATCATCAAGGCTGGCGTCGAGATGCTCCTCGAGACCTTCGACGACATCCTCGGGCGGCGAGCCGACCGCGACTTCGTCGAGGAGATAAAACGCACCGTCTGTGAGGACGAGGCAGTCACGGGCGCCTTCGACCTCTTTCTCCACAACTACGGTCCCGACCGCTACGTCGGCTCCGTACACGTCGAGGTACCGGACACGATGTCGGCTGACGACATCGACCGCATGGAGCGCCGCATCGCCGAGAACGTCTTCGCGAAGCACGGCGTCATAATGGCGGGCATCGGCATTTACTCCGTCAACACGAAGGACGACGAGGTCAGCGAGATGAGGGGAAAGATCATCCGCATCGTCAACTCCCACGACGGCGTCATCCAGATACACGGCTTCTACGCGGACCTTGAGAAAAAGACGGTCAACCTCGACGTCATACTCGACTTCGAGCTTCCCAACCGCGAGGCGACCTTCGACCATATAAAGAAAGAGGTCGAGGCGGCGTACCCCGACTTCACCGTCAATATGACGATGGACATAGATATTTAGTTGATAGTTGAGAGTTGAGAGCGTATAGCAAAGAGGGCTTCCGCCGCGGCGGAAGCCCTCATTAATTATCCATTATCCATTATCCGTTATCCATTACTTCTGCTGCCGCGGGACACGAAGCAGCAGAAGTTTTCCGTTTTCCCGCAGCCAGCGGTTCCACACGTAGTAATCGGGACAGACCCTCAGCACCTCGGCGTAAAACGCCTCGGAATGATCCATGTGCTTTATGTGGCAGAGCTCGTGGACGACGACGGAGTCGAGGACCTCCGGCGGCGTCAGCATCAAAAGACAGTTGAAGTTGAGGTCACCCTTCGCCGAACAGCTTCCCCACCGCGTGCGCTGGCATCTGACAGTTATCCTGCCGTAGCTCACGCCGATCTTTCCGGCGAAGTGTCTCGCCCTCTCCGGTATCACCCGCATAGCCTCCCACGCGAGGCGCTCGAGGTCGTCCTTCGTCAGCGGCGCCTTTTCCGCCTCGGCGACGAGCCCTTCGAGTTTTTCGGCTCTGCGCCTTGCCCAGTCCTCGTATTTCTCAGCGAAAGAGGCGATCGACTTTTTCGAGGCGAAAAGGGGCGCTCTTATAACGACGCCGCTCGTCGTCACCTGGATCGAAAACGTCCTTCGGCGGCTTCTTATCACGCTGTATTCCATCAGAAACGCACCTTCACGGTGACGATCTTCCAGGGAGCGACGTCGAACGAAACGGCGCCGTCATCGACCCCGAGCGGACAGATCTCGTCCTCTTTGAGATCGCAAAGGAACGCTTCCCTCGCGGGACGGGCAAAGGTAAGTCTCGTCTTTGTATTCTCGTCGAGACCCACGACGCGCACGATCACACCGTCGCCCTCCTCGGTCGGCTTCATCGTCGAGTACGCGCCGCCGCCCTCGACGGCGAGATAACTGAACGTGCGCTCGGGGACGCCGTCCTTCATACAGCAGCGGTTCCCCGCGACGGCGACGTCCGCCGCTCTCTTAATATCCGTCAGCGTGTCGTCGGCGGAAAGCGGCATTATCGTAAACTCATAGTCCTGGCGCCCCTGCACCTGACCCTCCGCTTCGGGCGAAAAATCGGTTATGACGGTCTGGCGGAACGCGCGAAAGAGGGTGAGGTCGACTGTCGCCTCACGGTCGGCGTTCGAGACGCACTCGTGGATACCGTAGTGGCTGCACACGGCGAGCCCGCGGCCGCCCTCGCGGCGAATCACGACGCCGCTCGTCGGCTTCTCGCCGCGGTCGGCTTCCATCCAATGCTCGGTGGCGGGGTCGGCGCCGCTCCTTCTCGTAACAAACGCGAACGGAACTTCCGAGATATAATCGCTCTCGGGCGACACTCCGGTCGGAAAACGGACGCGCAGACGGTGATCCATCGCGTTGTTGTAGACCGACGTCGCCACGTGGACGGCGCTCTCGCCCGCGGGGAGCGTGACGTCGGAGACTATCTTCATCATTACCGTGTCGGGGCTGCGGTGAAACTCCGTCATTCTGCCGTCGCTCCGGAGAAGCTCGCGCGGAACGGCGACGCTCTTCGTCACGCGGAAGCGGCAAGATGCCGGTCCGTCGTTTACGATCTCGACGGTCGCGGGAGAGCCGACGGACGTCACGCGGCGGTTGCCCGCCGGGGTCACGTTGTACCAGCCGTCCCCGGCATCGGCGTCGTCGTAGTAGGTCATAAGGTCACGGTAGACCTCGCCCGTGCGGCGGTCGGTGATGTCAAGCGTCCCGTCCGGGGTGATCTCTATGGATATTATCCCGTTGTCGGCGGACGTCAGCGAGGTCGAAAGGCGGGCGAAATACCTCGTCGCGCCGACGTCGCTCTTCGCTATCTCAAACGGAGTCGCGCCGAGAGGCGCGAGGTCCGCCTCAAAGGCGACGGTGATGATATCCCCGTCGACGGAGCCCCTCTTCTGGGTCAGTATATTGTACGGTATCTCGTTGCCGTCGAGATCCTTTATAACGAATTTTGAAAGCTTCTCATACCCGAACGGCTCTCCCCACGTCGGCCAGCCCTCGGGGGTCGTCACGTCGCACGTCACGACGCGGCGTACCCTGTACGGAAGCGGATTCCAGACGCAAAGGGCAAGACGCCCGTCCTCGCGCCGCACCGTGTCCGCGGAAGCGGAGCCGACGGTGAAATCGCGGAAGCGGCGGCCTATCTGCTCCGCCTGGTCAAAGCGGTAGTGCATACCGCGGTGGACTTCGTCTATCGAGCAGCCGCAAATGCTGTCGTGCGGATGGTTCTGTATGAGCCAGCGCCAGGCGACGTCGAGAAACGGCTTCGTGTCGGAGCAGGGACCCGCCTTGACTCTCGCCATCTCGCGGTCTATCGCGACGAGCGGAGACGCCCATTTTTCAAGGAGCGTTTCGGTCTTGTCGTTCGCCCTCTTTAAGTCGGGGCGGCTCGAGAGCACGTTCGCTATCACGTGGAAGAAGCACGGGTCGTTCGTGACGCCCGTGTCGAGAAGCTCGCCGCGCCTCACCGGGAGCGTGTCGAGGTAGGGGGCGATCTCCTCCGTCAGACGGTCGGGGTCGAGGAAGGAGACCTCCGCGTCGGGGTAAAGCCGCCTCAGCGCCGGGACTATCACGTCGCGGTCGACCTCGTTCGCCCTTCTGTGGTCGTGCGCGTCGATCAGGAATACGACGGGCACGTCGGAGCGTTCAAACTCCGAGTCCACCATCTTGCGAAGCCTCTCGTCGACCTCGGCGGGGTCGGACGGCATATACCATGAGAGCCAGCTTAAGATCCCGTAGCCGTCCTGGTCGGAGATCTTGAACGAGGGTATCCCCGTTCCGTCCGGCGCCTCCCAGATGAAGTGAGCGGGGGTGTTCAGGTGATTCGCGCCGCGCCCGAAGGTCGCGTGGACGAGCCCGAAGCCGGAGAATATCTGCGGCATCTGCGCCGTCTGCCCGAAGACGTCGACGGAGTACCCGTCCGCCATCGGCTCGACGCCGTGCTCGTGACATATCCTCCTGCCGCGAAGCAGGTTGTGAACGAGGCTTTCGCCCGAAACGAGGTTTTCGTCGGGCATGACGTACCACGGTCCTATGCGAAGCCTTCCTTCTTTTATATATTTCTCAAACTTTTCCCTCTTCTCGGGGCGTATCTCGTAAAAATCCTCAAGAACTATCGTCTGCCCGTCGAAAATGAACCTGAAATCCGGGTCGCGGTCCATTATCTGCTCGATCCCGTCGAACGTCGCGACGAGGCTGAACCTGAACCACTGGAAGGGATAGTACCACTCGCGGTCCCAGTGAGTTCCGTTCATGACGAATATCTTTCTCTTCTTTTCCATATCCCGCCTCCGGCAAGCTTTTTTCATTTTTTATTCTATATTAATTCGCGCCGTAAATCAAGCGTTTTTGAAATATTTAGGCGCGGTATTGAAATAACGCTCCGGTTATGGTAAAATCAAGTAAACGGCAAGGAGGCGCATTATGAAAAATTCACGTCGCGCCATGGCGGCATTTATCGCGGGAGGTATACTCATTATGTCACTCTTCGGATGCGGTGCTGAAAAGAAAAAGATCGACGCAAAACCGGGCGAGCTTCTCGTCGACTGTTACAGGGCGACCGTCGCGACAGTCGGAGGCGACGGCTGCGTCGAAATGACGCTCTCATCGTCCGATGACCCGTCGACCGTGATCCTCGACGTCTACACGAAAGATGCGGACGAGGAGGAAAAGCACGAAACCTTCACCGTCCCGTATGAGGCGGCAAGCCGCTGCTTTGCGGCGATAGAGGAGGAAGGGCTCGCCGCATGGCATGAGCGAGACGACCTCGTCGCCCTGAACGGCGCAAAATACGTCTGTAAATTCAGAACGGAGGGCGGCAGCTATATCCGCGTTTCGTCAGAGGAAATGCCCGAGGACGGAGTCCGCTCCCTCACGCGTATCTCCTCCATCCTCGCCGAGTACGTGCCGTAAATAATCGCATAATAACGAATAATAACGAAAAAACAGACCGTAAGGTCTGTTTTTTCATTCCGCGGCAGTATCCGAGGGAAGCCTTAAAACCGTGTCACCCTGATCCGAGGACCTCGGAAAACCGCACGTTCAAGTTTACTTTTCAAAATCTTGCATACCTCAGTCTTTCCGACGTCCATCGGTCCCCCTATCATGTAAAACGTTTTCAATAGTTTACCCCCGCTTTGTCATCGTCCATTTTTCAATTACCGGTTTAACCGGAGGAGATATGTTTTTCGGCAATTCGTAAACGTCAAAGAATTTAAGTTCCGACAATTCGCTCTCCTGCACTTTAAGTTCTCCCGAATAATCCTTACAGATAAAAACTATATCGACGTTTGAAACTTCGTCGCCGTTCGGATAAACGTAATGCAAATCCTTTCCGGAAAAAACTCCGAAAAGCTCCATTTTGCCGGCGATAAGTCCTGTTTCCTCGTACAGCTCGCGCCTTGCGGCTTCTTCAACAACCTCGTCAAGT
>CADBQA010000062.1 GCA_902796675.1 uncultured Ruminococcus sp. | reverse complement strand
TCGAGTGCTCGTAGCTTCTGAGTCTGACCTTGATCTTTTCACTTGTTGCCACCTTGAATTGCCTCCTTCATTATTATTTAATACGGAAGAGTTGTACACGCGGTCGGGCGTTTCAAACGTTCCCTCAAAGTAACCGGATCCACTGCGTGAGTAACTACGCTTCCGATCCGGATGAGGCGTCTGCCTATCGGCACCGTGCCGACGGTTCAATCCGTCCGTGCAGGCTGATGTGCGCGAATTCCCCGCTGCCGTGACATTTAGCAGCGGCAACCTCTCACACGGTCAACATCATGCTCAATTATTCTATCATATATATAAAGGGGATGTCAAGAAAAATATTTCAAAAAGACGTAGAAATTTTCTTTATTTTTCCCGTTATTTTTGTATATTTTGTATACTTTCAAAAAATAATTATTTTTCGGTTGATAGATTTCGATATATATGATATAATACAGAATAATAGATTTATTGTCAGTAATATAAATCTACTACTATATATAGTTAATTATCTTACGAAAAGAGTGATAAGATTGAACGCACAAAAGTCAAAAACGATCCTCGGCGCTCTCGCGCTGATCGCCATCGCGCTCGCCATCGGAGGCGCGGCGACACTCATTTACGCTATGGAAACGGAGTACGACCCCGCCATAATGCACTTCGACGTCGGCTCCTTCGGCGCAGCGACAGCCGCCGTTATTTGCGCGCTCGGCGCGGCGATCGCCGTCGTCGGCTTTTTCACGACGACCAACAAACTGTCGTTTGAGCCGGACGGAAAGTTCTCTTTTGCTGAAGTTTTCGTCTCGACCCTCGCCGGGCTCCTATGCTTTTTCTACCTCTACCTCGGCATCGTCGGAGGCAAGCCGGAATCGAAAATCGGCGTCTTTTACGCCGAAATGGCGCTCTCCGCTCTCGCCGGTGTGTATTTCATGCTCAAGGCGTCGGGACTTACCGACAAGCACCCCTCGCTGAATCTCTTTGCGCTCTTCCCCGCGCTGATGTCGGCGTTTACGCTCTTAAGACTTTACTTCAACTCGAACGAACCGCTGAACGCGCCGCTCAAAACATTTGAGATCGTGATGACCGTATCCTATATGCTCGGCTTCACGGCGAACGCGGGCGTCTCGATCCTGCGTCCGAAGATGAGCCGCAAGTTCGTCTTCGCCTCCCTCTTCGCAGCGTCGGCGGGCGGTATGGTCTCGATCTCGAGAGTGGCATCGCGCCTCATCAGCCCCGACACGTTCGATTTTAATATAGTGAGGGAAACCTTCCGCCTCGTCTTCTGGCTGTACCTCGTGACCTCTTTTGCCGTAAAATATTTTTCTTCCCGCGAAATTGCGGAGGATGTTGCGTTAATTGATAACGAAGAAGAAAAAACCGCCGACGCTGACGCAAAGACGGAAGCCGAAGCCGAAACGGCAGCGGAAGCCGAAGCCGAGACGGAAACCGAAGCCGAAACGGCGGCGGAAGCCGAAGCCGAGACGGAAACCGAAGCCGAAACGGCGGCGGAAGCCGAATCCGAGCCGGAAACCCCGGCTGAGGAAACGGAGAACGAAAAAGAAAACGAAAAAGAAGAGGAAGAACCGGAAACCGCCCCGTCCTCCGGAGAGCTTGAAGACTACGAGGACGAAGACGAAAAAGAAAGTTCCGAAGGATCCGGCGATCTTCACTTCAACGTGGAAAACTGAAAAGACGAAACCCTTTAAGGAGGTGCGGCTATGGACAACAGAAAAATCGCGGTGCAGAAGCGCTCCACCGCTCCCTATTATGCGTCGGCGGCGACGTTTGCCGCGCTGACTCTCATCTTCACGCCGCGCACCGTTTGGGGTTTTCTCATAATCGGAGCCTTGACGGCGGGCGTATTCTTCGCCGTACACAAACTGACGCGCGAGGTCACGGTATACAAGGACCGTCCCGCCACGGGAGTACCGGAGCTTGACGAGGCGCTCGACGCGCTCGGAGGCGCCGCGGACGTCTTTACGAGGGTACAGCCGCTCGTATTTTCCCGCTCGGCGGAGGCATCCGACCATCTGCTCTCGATGAGAGCCTCGTGCGACGGAATGATAACGAATCTCACCGCCCACCCCGAGGACGTGAAGATCGCGAGAAAATTCATCAACCTTTACCTGCCTATGGTCGTTAAGATGCTGAACAACTACGAGGAGATGTACCGTCAGGGCAACAGAGTTGACAACATCGACGCCTCAATGAAGGCGATAGAGGGCTCGCTCGTCTCTATCGACGACGCGCTTAAGCGCCAGCTCGACGCGCAGTTCGCAAACGACAACCTCGATGTCACGACGGACATAGAAGTTCTCGACGCTCTTATGGGCGGCAGGATGGAAAAATAAACTACCTTATATATATTTGAGGAGAACGCCATGAACGATTTCGAAAACGGATTTGCAACACAGAAGGCTCCCGAGCTGACGCTCGACCCGTTCGGCACCGCTAAAGAGGCGGCGCCCGAGGTCACGGTACCGCCCGTTGAAACGGCGGCGGCAGAGCCGGACTACGAAAAAATGCTCACCGAGGAGGAACTCGCGAAGGTCGACGAATTCTCGAAGAGCATCGACATCAAAAACAGCAGCATGGTAATGCAGTACGGCGCCGCGGCGCAGCAGAAGGTCGCGGAGTTCTCCGACTCCGCCCTCGAAAACGTGAGGACGAAGGACTTCGGCGAAGTCGGCGATATGCTCTCAGGGCTCGTCGCGGAGCTGAAGGGCATAACGGAGGACGACTCCAAAGGTCTCAAGGGGCTCTTCAAGAGATCGAGAAGAAGCATCGAGACTATGAAAAACAAGTATCAGAAGGCTGAAAAGAGCGTCGACTCGATAGTCTCCTCCCTCGAGGGTCATCAGGTGGTCCTTCTCAAGGACATCTCGATGCTCGACAAACTCTACGGGATCAACCTCGAATATCTCAAAGAACTGACGATGTACATAATCGCCGGTGAAAAGAGACTGAAAGAGGAGCGCGAAACGACTCTCGTCGAGATGAGAGACAAGGCGACGACCTCCGGACTTCCCGAGGACGCTCAGGCGGCGAGCGATTTTGAGGCTATGTGCGACAGATTCGAGAAGAAGCTCCACGACCTCAAGCTGACGAGGACCATCTCTATCCAAATGGCGCCGCAGATCCGCCTCGTTCAGAACAACGACGCGCTGATGACCGAAAAGATCCAGTCCACCATCGTCAACACTATCCCGCTCTGGAAGAGCCAGATGCTCATCTCGCTCGGCCTCGCTCACTCGAAGCAGGCGATGGAGGCACAGCGCGCAGTTACCGATATGACGAACGAGCTTCTCAAGAAGAACGCCGAGGCGCTCCACGTGGCGACGGTCGAGGTCGCGAAAGAATCCGAACGCGGCGTCGTCGATATCGAAACGCTCACGAACACGAACAAAGAACTCATCGCAACGATAGAAGAGGTACAGAAGATCCAGGAAGAGGGTCGCGCGGGTCGCCGCGCCGCCGAAGCGGAGCTCGTCAAGATCGAGGACGAACTCAGGCAGAATCTTCTCAAACTCAAGAATCAGCCCGCGCCCGTAAAGGAATAACAATACTTTCCGACTTTACGAAAGGAGGATCACAATGAACGATAAGAAAGACGTCAACTACACACACAACGACGGAGCGAAGTACCGTTATTCCGCGCCGCGCGACAACGCGACGGCAAAGAAGAAGACGGAAAAGGTAAAAGAAGCTCTGACGAAGCGCGCGGTATTCTGGCGCACGAACAAGGCGTTCGCCGCGGTGGTCCTCGTCGCCGTCATCCTCCTTTTCTCCTTCCTCAGCGTCGTCCGCGCCGCGTCACGCCGCGAAAGAGCCGTCGAGGAATACTACCCCGCAGTGCGCGCCGGCGTCACCGAAATGACGTCGGCGGCGAAGAGCCTCGCTTCCGTATCGGAAGCGGTGGGCGCCGAGGGCGCCGCGGAGCTTCGCGAGGCGGCGTCGTCCCTTGAAAAAGACGCGGCTGACCCGTTCTGGGAAAACGTCGACGGCGCAAAACGCCTTCACGAAACAGCCGAGGCGGCGAGCGGAAAGATTTACTACGGCGACGCCGGAGCGGAGGCGAAGGCGGCGGCAAAGGACGCCTTTGAAAAGATCGACGCGTCTTACAGATCGCTCGGCTCGTCGGCAGGATACAGAGAGGCTGCGGAGGAATACAACGACACGGTCTCGACGTTCCCGGTGAGCCTTCTCGGGCGCGACCGTGCGCCGGTCTTTGAAAAATTCGACGGAGTGCCGGAGAGCGCCGCCGAACACGAGGAGGACGAGACGATAATCGACGCCGTCAAGGCGAAGATCGCCGGTCTCTCCACCTTTCAGATCATCGTGATAGTCGCGGTGATAGCGATAGCGGTAGGGTCCGTTATCGGCAAAGGAAAGAAATAAAAACCGACGGAGCCGCGCTCTCGCGCGGCTCCTCTTATAGACGGCAGGAAAATGATAATACTCAGCGTCAGCGCCCTCTCGTTCAGCGTGGGCGTGAAGGAAATACTTGAAAATATAAGCTTCGCCGTGGAAGACGGCGACAGAGTCGGTATCGTCGGCGTAAACGGTTCGGGGAAATCGACTCTTCTCCGTATGATCACGGGAAAGCTCGAGCCCTCGGGCGGCGCGGTCTACATCGCGAAGGACAAGTCCGTCGGAATGATGGAGCAGGACGACGCGTTCAACGTCGTGACGTCAGGCGCGTTCGACACGACCGTCCTCTCGCAGATGTACGCGTCGTACCCGGAGCTTTGCCGGGATGAGGCGAGGCTCTCTGAGCTCGAGGAGCTCTTAAAGCGCGCGGAGGGCGAGGAGCTTCGCCGCCTGACGGCTGAATTTACCGAGGTCAACACGAGGTTTATCGACGGCGGCGGACTTCACTACAAATCCCGCTGCCGCAGCATCCTTTCGAAACTCGGTTTCGGCGAAAAGTATTATTCAGAGGACATATCCTCGCTGAGCGGAGGCGAGCGCGCGAGGCTGAATCTCGCGAGGCTCCTTTTCAGAGAACCCGATATCCTCATCCTCGACGAGCCGACGAACCACCTCGACACCGACACGATGGAGTGGCTCGAGGGAGTTCTCTCCGGCTACAAAAAGACGCTCGTCGTCGTATCTCACGACAGATATTTTCTCGACCGCGTGACGACGAAGACGCTCGACGTCGAAAATCACGGCGCAAAGCTCTACGCGGCGCCCTACTCCGGCTACTTGAAGCTCAAGGAGGAGGCGAGACGCGCGGAGCAGAAAAAATACGACCTCCAGCAAAAGGAGATCGCGCGCCTCGAGGCTTACATCGAGCAACAGAGACGCTGGAACCGCGAGCGGAACATCATCGCCGCCGAGAGCCGCGAAAAGGCTATCGCAAGGATGGAAAAGGTCGACAAACCGAAGGCGGAGCCGAAGTCTATCCGCTTCGGCTTTACGAAGAGCGAGGAGAGCGGCAACGACGTTCTCTCCGTAAGATCGCTCTCAATGGAGTTCCCCGCCAAGCGTCTGTTTGACAATATTTCCTTTGAAGTCAAGAAGCGCGAGCGCGTCTTTATCGCCGGCGCGAACGGCACGGGTAAATCGACTCTGCTCAAGATCCTTCTCGAAAAAATACCCGCGACGTCCGGCGTTTTCGAGTTCGGTTACAACGTGACTGTCGGATACTACGATCAGGAAAACCAAAACCTCGACCCCTCGAAGACCGTCGTCGACGAGCTTTGGGACGCATACCCCGGTCTCGACCGGACGCAGATAAGAAACACCCTCGCGCTCTTTATGTTCCGCGGCGACGACGCCTTCAAGAGCGTCTCCGTCCTCTCGGGCGGCGAGCGCGCAAGGCTGACTCTCGCAAAGCTCATCCTCTCGAAGATGAATCTTCTCATTCTCGACGAGCCGACGAACCACCTCGACATCAAATCGAGAGAGGCGCTCGAGACGGCGCTCGAGGAGTTCGACGGTACCCTTATCGCGGTCTCCCACGACAGATATTTCATAAAGAAGCTCGCGACGAGAGTGCTTGAACTGAAGGACGGAAAGATAGTCGATCACATCGGCGGGTACGACGACTACGCCGCCGCGCGCGAGCGGGAGCGGACGAAGGACGCGCTCTCGACCGACTACGCCCCGCCGCAGATGACGAACAAAGAGGTCTATCTGCTGCGCAAGCAGGAGGCGGCGGAGATGAGAAAGTACGAAAAGAGACGGCGCGACGTCGCCGCCGAGATCGAACGTCTCGAGCGTGAGCTGGCTGAGGTCTCCGACGAGCTCTTCGGTGACGCCGCGACCGACTATATGAGAGCCGCCGAACTCGACGACAGAAAGACGTACATCGAGGACCGCCTTATGACCCTCTACGAGGAAGAAGAGAATTTCTGAAGGGATATATAGTATAATGAAGCTTTACGTCGACGATCTTCGTCCCGAGCCGGACGACGGGGATTTTATCGTCTCGAGAGACTACGCGGACGCGATATGGCAGCTTTCGATCCACGACTTTGAATACGTCTCGCTCGACTATCACCTCGGATACGGCGAGAGCGGGCTCGACATCCTCGTCTGGATGAGAAACAACCGCCGCGTGCCGCCGAAGATCAACATACACAGCTCCCACCCGTGGGGCAGGCGGCAGATGAAGGAGTTTTGCGAGACGTACTTCCCCGACGTTGAACTGACGATGAAATATCCGTATTAAAAAGGTTTGCCGAATAACCGGCAAACCTTTTTCTTCCTTATATAATTATTACCGGTTTGCCCTTCTCGGCGACGCCGGAGGGGAACGAATTGTTCCGCTCGAGCCTTGCCCTGTCGGCGAGATAACGCTTTGCGACGCTCCACTCGCTCTCGTCCCGCTCCGGATAGTAGACCTTGATGCAGGGGTCGGCGGCGGGCAGCTCGTCACCCGTCCTCACCGCGGTGACGACCGTCGCGCGGCGGCGTCTTGCGACGGAGTAGGTAAAGGCGACGTCGCACTTCGCCGTCAGAGCGTCGCCCGTGATTTTCGCGGACGAGGCGCACTCCGTTCCGACAAGAGAAGTTTGAAGGTCGGGGGTCGCGACTCCCTCCGGCGCGTCCGCGATATCGAATCTGAACGGCATCTCGACCTCTTTGGCGTAAATCTCGTCGCCTGCGCTTATGAGGGCGCGGAGTTTTACGCTGCCGGATAGCGTGACCTTGCCGTCCGAGAGCGCGATCGCCGCCTGAATAATGGCCGGCGCCGTATCGAGGACTCTCGCGTCCTCGGCTTCTCCGCGAAGCTCGGTCTCGCCCGACAGCTCCGCCCTCTTTGTACCGAAGGCTATCATCTCCGGTATCTCGACGTCGCGGTATTCGCATTCGTATTCGCGCTCACGCGAGTAAGCGTCCGAGCATATTTCGGCGTCTTCCTCACCGTACGCCTCGGCGTCGAGGTCGTATTCGACGGAGACGGTATACGTTCCGTCCTCGTTCTGCGCCACGTTCAGCGACGCTATCCTTCCCCACGCTCTCGCGCCGTCGAGCGGCGTGTCGGACTCTATCGGGACCGTCGCGTCAAACGGTATCTCGCAAGACGACAGGGCGTATCCCTCGCCGTCCTTCATAAGGCATCTGACGGTGACGACGCCCTCTGCTCTCACGCCGCCGTCCGTCGGCGACGCGCCCCGCACGGTTATGAATCCGTCGCATATCACGGGCTTTGATCCGCTCTTTGCCGAAAATTCACCGGCGACCGACTCTGTGACCGACCCGCGATACCGCACGGCGCACTTTACGTCCTCCGTAAGCTTTTCGATACCGCCGTCACTCACCGGCGCGCTCTCGAGCTCGCCGTCGGACGTTACGTGAAACTTCAGCCTGCTCTTTATGTTGAGGCTCCGGGGACCCGTCGCCCGACAGGTCGTGCTCTCTATCTGCGTGTCGACGAAAATGCCGTCCGTGCCGGATGTTTCAGCTCCGAGCGCCGTATCCGCGCCGTACTCCGTGACAAGCGGCGCCGACGTGACGGAGCCGTCGTCGCCGACGTAGACCGCGTTATAGGTCAGCGTACCGTCGAGCTCAAGCACACCTCCGTTCAAAAACTTCCCCTCCGGGAGTACCGACGACGAGACGTAAAGAAGCCGCCTTATCTCCGGCATATAGTCGGGAAGCGTGAAATCTCCGCCAGCGTCGCTCCCGAACGACGTGTCGATCTTAACGAGAGTGACGCCGCGCGGCGTCGTACTTTCCGTATTCATAACTACCTCCATACTTTTTTGTATCATTATATTATTTGCTTACCGAATATATTCGGCGAAAATACGCCAAACGGTACGTTTTTTTGTACAGGAAGCAAGTTATAATTGAGACGGAAAGGGGGATGCGTTATGCTGACATTAATTATCTGGGGCGCGCTTATCGGCGCTTATCTTGCCTTAAAGCTCGTGTGGTTTTTTCTGACGCTCCCGTTTCGTATCATTTACCGCGTCTTCGGCGGCGGAGTGCGAAACAGATACTTATACGATGACGAAGACTACGAGTTCGAATACTGGATAGACGACGGAGAAATATAAAGAATCGGAGCAGCCGAAGCTGCTCCGATTCTTTTGTTTTATTTCATCATCTCTTCGATATCAACGCCGTTGCCGGTGTGAGGATGAGTTTTGTGGAATTCCTTCGTCGCCTTGTTGTACTCTTTGCGCTTCTTTCTCATCTTCTTCGCTTCCTCGCTGCCGCTGTGCATAAGTATCTTGAACGCTCTCGGCACGGCGTAGGAGAGGAGCCCGCCGACCTTGTCCTCCGCGCGTCTCATATCGGACGCTTCGGGATGGTCGCGGCGGAGGTGGATCGCGTCGAACTCGCATCTCGTGGTGCAGAGTCCGCAGCCGATACACTTGTTCGGGTCGACGACGGACGCGCCGCATCCGAGACAGCGGGACGTTTCCGTGTGTACCTGCTCCTCGGTGAGCGTGAGACGGTTGTCGACGAATCCGTTCTTATAGTCGATGCTCTCGTCGATAGCCGGTACCTGTCTTCCCGCCTCATCGTAGGAGTCTATCGCGATATTGTCCTTGTCGAGCGATTTGAAGTAACGGCGGTCGCGGGCGAGCGTGAGGGAGACGTTGTTCTTCGACACGAATCTGCGGAGAGATTCAGCCGCCTCGTGACCCTGACCGATAGCGTCGATGACGAACTTCGGTCCCGTGTAGACGTCGCCGCCAACGAAGACGCAGGGATCCGCCGTTTGATACGTGAACGGATCGGCGACGGGATAGTTGCCGCGGTGGAACGTGACGGCGGTGCCATCAAGGAGTTTACCCCATTCGATCGCCTGACCTATCGCGAACACGACCTTCGTCGCGGGAACGGTCACGGTGTCGTCCTCGTCGTACTTCGGCGAGAATTTACCCGTTTCGGGGTCGAGTGTGGAGAGGCATCTCTTGAGGACTACGCCCGAGACGCGTCCCGCCTCGTCGGTAAGGATCTCCTTCGGACCCCAGCCGGCGTTTATCACGACGTCCTCGCCCTCGGCTTCTTCTATCTCCTCGACGGAGGCGGGCATGGTCTCGCGGGATTCGAGGCAGTACATGGAAACCTTGTCGGCTCCCTTGCGTCTCGCCGTTCTCGCGCAGTCTATCGCAACGTTGCCGCCGCCGATTATCACGACGTCGCCGGAGAGGTCGCGCGCCGTGTCGGAGAGCGCCTTCTCAAGGAATCTGACGGCGATATCCGTGCCATCGGCATTGTCTCCCGGAACGCCGGGAAGTCTGCCGCCCTGGCAGCCTATCGCGATATAGAACGCCTTGTAGCCCTGCTCTTTGAGCTCCGGGATCGTTACGTCGCGTCCGACCTCGACGCCGCATTTGATCTCGACGCCGAGCTCGCGGATGACGTCGATCTCCGCGTCGATGACGTCCTTCTCAAGCTTGAAGGAAGGTATGCCGTAGGTCATCATACCGCCGGGCTTCTCGTGCTTCTCAAAGACGGTCGGTCTGTAACCCATAGAGGCGAGGTAGTACGCCGCGGAAAGACCCGCGGGACCCGCGCCGATTATCGCTATCTTTTCGTCCCATTCTCCGCTTACTCTGTTTATAAGTTTCTTCGGAACGTATCTCGTTTCGGCGTGAAGGTCGCGCTCCGCGAGGAATTTCTTGACGTCGTCTATCGCGACGGGACGGTCTATCGTTCCTCTCGTGCAGGCGTCCTCGCACCTCTTGTTGCAGACTCTGCCGCAGATCGCCGGGAACGGATTCTCGCGCTTTATGAGAGCGAGAGCCTCGTCGTATCTTCCCTCCTTCGCCATCTTCAGGTAGCCCTGGATGGAAACGTGAGCCGGGCAGGCGGTCTTGCAGGGCGCGGTACCGGTCTTGTGGGTGTTGACTCTCGCGGTGTCGCGATAGTTCTCGTCCCACGCGTACTTGCCCCAGCGTATCCTGTCGGGAAGGACGGATATCGGGTACTCGACCTCGCTGCCGTCCTTTTGGCAAAGCTTTTGTCCGAGCTTGACGGCGCCCGCCGGGCAGACCTCGACGCAGCGGCCGCACGCGACGCAGTTTTCGCGGTTCACGTTTGCCGTGAACGAGCTGCGCGACATATTGGGCGTGTTGAACAGAAGCGACGTGCGAAGCGCGTTGCATATCTGTACGTTGCAGTTGCAGATGTCGAAGATGTGGTCGTCGCCGTCGATGTTAGTGACCTGGTGAACGTAGCCGTTGTCCTCCGCCTTCTGAAGTATCTCGAGCGCCTCTTCCTTCGTTATGTAGTGCGCTCTTCCCGTCTCTACGGTGTAGTCAGCCATATCGCCGACCTGGATGCACCAGTCCTGCTCGTCGTCCGTGCATCCCTCGCCGATCTTCGCGCGGGAGTAACGGCAGGAGCAGATGCCGGCGGAGAGATGTCCCTCGTACTTTTGGAGCCAGTACGAGATCTTCTCGATGCTCATGGACTCTCTCGTCGCGTTGACCTCTTTTTCGACCGGGATGACGTGCATACCGATACCGTTGCCGCCGGGTCTTACCATCGACGTGATGTGCTCGAGCGGGAGGAAGGTCATACGCTCGAACATCTTCGCGACGGGCGGGTTCTTGTCGACGCGGTCGACCGAGGAGTTGAAAAGCTCCGCGCTTCCGGGCACGAAGTAGCTCGTGCGGTATCTTATTTCCTTCGGCGCGCCTTCGATGGGTCCGTTGTCGTCGTAGTGGTCGCCGTAGTCGTACTCGACGAAGCCGTGGGTGCAAAGGAGGTCGAGAGTTTTCTTGAATCTCTCCTCGTCCATCGTCTTTTTGTTCTTTGCAAAAAGCTCGTCGTAGGTGTACCACTTGCGCTGTTTCATCGTGAGCGCAACGTCGACCTCGTCCTCGGTGAGTATCTCGCGAAGTCCCCAGTATTCCTCGTCCGTCGTCTTCAGACCGAAGAGCTTGTGCGGCACGTTGTCGGTGATCCTCGCGCCGAGCTTCGCGTATTTCTTTTTCCGGTCGGCCTCTCCGTCGTATTTCGACTTCGTTTCAGGCACTTTGTCGTAAATTTCAGGCATATAGTTTCCCTTTCGTATAAAAATATTCGGGGTGTCTTACTTTACTGTTCCGAAGGATACTCGGACTTGCCGGTTATCTTCCGTTTGATTATTTTGCCCATTCTCTTGATGGCGTAAGGTCCGACGAGCTTCATCATCTCCTCGGCGGTGTGCATCTCGGAGCAGGCGGGAAGGTCGCGCGTGAGGTGTATCGCGTCGAACTCGCACCTCGTCGTGCAGAGTCCGCAGCCGACGCACATATTGAAGTCGACCGTCGTCGCGCCGCACTTGAGACATCTTGCGGACTCCTTCTTTATCTGCTCCTCGGTGAGGGGCAGACGAAGGTCGGAGAAGGTCTCCCTCGGGTCGCCCGAGCGAAGTCCCGGCGCCTGACGCGGCGAGTTGTCGTAGGACTCTATCTTTATATCGTCCTTGTCAAGCTCCGGGAAGCGTCTGAGGTCTCTGCCGATAGTCAGCGACTGACCGGGGTGGACGAATCTGTTGATAGATACCATGCCCTCTCTGCCGTCGGCTATCGCGTCTATCGCGAACTTTGCGCCGTGGAAGATGTCGCCGCCGACGAAGATATCCGGCTCGGCGGTCTGGAGAGTTACGGGGTCGGCTTCCGCCGTACCGTTGCGGCGGAGGACGACGCGGCTTCCCTTGAGAAGGTCGCCCCATTCCGCGCTCTGACCTATCGCCATCAGCACGTTTTCGCACGGAACGGTCACGGTATCGTCCTCGTCGTATACGGGCGAGAACCGATGCTCTTCGTCGTACACTCTGACGCACTTTTTGAAAACGACCGCCTTCGCCTTTCCGTCTTCGACTATTATTTCCTTCGGGCCGTAGCCGTTTTTGATCTCGATCCCCTCGGCGAGCGCCTCTTCGATCTCGTCGCGAGCTGCGGGCATCTCATCTCTGCTCTCAAGGCAGAGCATCGTGACCTTGCCCTTCGTGCAGCGCAGCGCCGTTCTCGCGACGTCGGATGCGACGTTGCCGCCGCCTATGACGACGACGTCGCCCTCGAGCGACTTCTTGTCCTCGAGATTCACGCGGCGGAGAAATTCAACGCCGGACATAACGCCCTCGGCGCCCTCGCCGGGCACTCCCGCGAGGCGTCCGCCCTGAAGACCTATCGCTATGAAGAAGGCTTTGTAGCCCTCGGCGCGAAGCTGGTCGAGCGTCACGTCGCGTCCGACCTCGACGCCGCATTTTATCTCGGCGCCCATACTCTCGATGAGCGATATCTCTTTTTCAAGGACTTCCTTCTCGAGGCGGAAGTTCGGTATCCCGTTCATCAGCATACCGCCGGGACGGGCTTCTTTTTCAAAGACCGTGACGGGATAACCCTCGAGGCGGAGATACCACGCGGCGGAAAGACCGGCGGGTCCCGCGCCGATGACGGCGACCTTGAAGTCGTCCCACTGGTCGCCCTCTCCGTTCTCGGAGATCCCCTTGAATTTCGCGGGGTTCTCAAGCTCCCACTTTGCGAGGAACTTCTTTATCTCGTCTATCGCGACGGGACGGTCTATCGTCCCTCTCGTGCAGGCGTCCTCACAGCGGCGGTTGCAGACCGCGCCGCAGACAGCCGGGAACGGATTGTCTTTTCTGATAAGAGATACCGCTTCCTCGTATCTTCCCTCGCCCGCCATTTTGACGTAGCCCTGTACCGCGATGTGCGCGGGGCAAGCCGCCTTGCAGGGAGAGGTGCCGGAGTCGTAGCAGTTTATCTTGTTGTTGTCTCTGTAATTGCGGTCCCATTTGTCCTCGCCCCAGACGTGATCGTCCGGAAGCTCGTGTACCGGGTACATCACCTTGCTGCCGTCCTTGCGGCAGAGCTTCTGACCGAGCTTCGCGGCTCCCGCCGGGCAGACCTCGACGCACTTACCGCACGCGACGCATTTTTCCGTGTCGACGTGGGCGCGGTACGCGGAGCGCGACATATTCGGCGTGTTGAAAAGCTGGCTCGTGCGAAGTCCGTAACAGCTTCCCGCGGAGCAGTTGCATATACCGACTATGCGGTCCTCTCCGTCGAGGTTCGTTATCTGGTGGACGTAGCCCTTTCGCTCGGCGCGCTCGATTATCTCAAGCGCCTCCTCGCGCGTTATGTACTCCGCGTCCTTCCCCGTCTCGACGAGGAACTCCGCGATGTCGCCGAGCCCTATGCACATCTTGCCCTCGATGTCGCCGACGCCCTCGCCGCGGACCCTTTGAGCCTTGCGGCAGGCGCAGACCATCTTGCAGAACTTGTCGTACTTGTTCAGCCAGTGGGAGAGGTGCTCGACGCTCGCGCTCTCGATCTTCGGGTCGATCGCCTTTTCGACCGGTATGACGTGCATACCGATGCCGGCGCCTCCCGGAGGCACGAGCTTCGCCGCGAGCTCAAGCGGCTCCTGCGGCGCGAGGTTGAACATCGTCGCGACCTCGGGATTGGTGTCGGTCAGCGTCTTGTGCTCGACCATATACTCGCCAGAACCGACGACCCACTTCGGGATCCAGTATTGAATATGCTGATCTTCGTTGTCCCGGTTCTGCTCGACGATACCTATCCAGATGAGGTGGTCGATTATCTTTTGCGCCTCTTCCTCGGTCATTTTGTTCCGCTCGGCGAGCTCCTTCGTCGTGTAACCGACGCGGCGCTTCTTGAACGAAAGCATGAACTTTACCTCTTCCTTCGTGAGAAGGCGGTCGAGGATCCAGAAATCCATGTGGTTCTCTTTCATTCCGCCGGGAAGCTTCCTCGGGATGCTGTCGGTGATCATGACGGCGAGCTTCTTTACGAGCTTCGCCTTTTCCGGGTCGTCGCAGTGATGTCCGTCTACGGGATAGTCCCTCTCGTTGACGTGTATTTTCGGATTAACTTCTTTGACCATAATATCGTCCGCCTCTCAAAGGATCGGTATTTTAATAACGAGGTCGCTCGTCGGATAAGCGGCGCAGGCGTGAACGTAGCCGAAGTCGCGGTCCGCGGCGCGGCGTCCGTCGTTCTCCGGGCAGACGTAAACGGAGCCGGAGACTACCTTCGTGCGGCAGAAGCCGCACTCGCCGCTGCGGCATCCGGTCTCGATCCTGATGCCTGCGCGCTCGAGCGCGACGACGATGCTCTCCGTCGCTTTTGCGGGGATGACGTCCTCGTGAACTCCGCGGCGGACGGTGATATTGAACGTTTTATCCGCAAGATGCGCGGGGTATCCCGGGAACTTCGTTATATCCTTCGCCTGACCGAAGACCTCGAAGCGCACGCGGCGCGCTGGCGCTGAGAGCTTTTCAAGCTCGCCGCGAAGAAAAGTGTACATCGCCTGCGGTCCGCAGATGAAATACGTCGTGTCGTCGGAAGAATACTTCTTTATGAGCTCGGCGGTGAGAAAACCGCGCTCGCCCTGCCAGTCCGGCTCGTCGCCGGAGAGAACGTGGACTATCTTCACTCTGTCGCACCGTACGGCGTCAAGCTCCTCTTTCAGAACTATATCGTCCGAGGAAACGGAGCCGTAGAGGATCGTGAGGTCGAAGTCAAGTCCGCCTCTTGCGATCTCCTTCGCCATCGAGGCGAACGGAGTGATGCCGACGCCGCCGGCAAGAGCGACGACGTGACGCGCGTCGCGGAGCGGCTCGTAGAAGAACTGTCCGCAGCCGACGAGCGCCGTGAAGCGGTCGCCGACCTTGACGGAGTCGTTTATATAGTCGGCTATGAAGCCGTCGCCGCGCGAGCGGCGGACGGTGATCTCGATATAGCCGTCGTCCCCTCTCGCCTCGGAAGGAGAGGAGCTTATCGAATAGGGTCGGGAGATCGTCGCGCCGTCTATCTCAAAATCTATGACGACGTACTGACCCGCGAGGAAGTACGGCATATCGCCGTCGCATCTCTTGAATCTGACGGTCTTAGCCGTGCGGCAGGCGTCGCGCACCTCCGTCACCTCAAGGGTGACGCGGCCGAGGTGCCACGCCTTGACCACTTCCGCTATCGGGTCGAGGGTTACCGGCTTGTCGGACGCCGTATCGAATGCGTTTATCCTCGCCTTTGTGACGCGGGACGCGCCCGTGACGTCTTTAAGAAATCCTTTGAATTTCATTTTGCAGCCCCCTCTCTCGCCATCGTGTCAAGCACGTTCTTGGCGGCTTTTCTGCCGTTCGTAACGGCGGGTCCCATGCCGTCGCCGGAGATCGCGTGCGCGCCGGAGAACTCGAGATGCTCTATGAAGCTCTCGCGCTCGGCGGTCTGCAGACGGGCGATGATGTGGTCCTCCATCGTGTGGGCGTATCCGTAGATACAGCCGTTCCACGCGTTCGTATATCTGTTGACCGTCATCGGCGTTTCAATGACTATCTCGAGAACGTGATCGAGAAGGTTGACGCCGAAGTAGGCGGACATATCGTCTATGAGTTGTTTTGCGACCTCGTGCTTCACGCGGTCGTAGTCCTCCGCCTTCACCGTCTTCCAGCCGTCGACCCTCGGAAGGACCGTGATCGAGAAGGAGCAGGTCCCCTCGGGCGTTGCGTCCGGGTTGCCGTAGTTGTGGCAGATGCAGGTGAGATAGCGGTACGGACCGAGCCCCGCGAGGTTTTCGTAGAGAACGTCGGTATCCATCGTGTCGCCGCGGAAGATGCTGTAATCCTTTATGTTCAGCTCCTTTGCCGGTTTGTCGAGTATCATGATGACGGAGAAAGCCGTGAGGCTGAGGCGTCTTGCGTTGACCATCTTGACGGCTTCCTTCGGAACGGCGTCCGCGGGCTCTATCATCGAGGTGTAAACCTTGTTGGGGTAGGACGAGGAGATCACGTAGTCGGCGTGTATCTCGTCGCCTCTCGCCGTGCGCACTCCGTACGCCCTTCCGTCCTTCACGAGTATCTTCTCGACGTGCTGACCGTACTCGATCTGTACGCCGAGCTCCTCGGCGCGCTCCGCCATTTTAAGCGACATCTCGTGGCTGAACTTTCTCGGGATGAAAGAGCCGTAGCCGATGTAGTCCGCCATAAGAACGGAGAATATCGTGAACGGAAGGTCAGAGAAACCGGAGCCGACGTATATCCAATAGGGAGCGAGAAGATCGCGCGCCTTGTCGGGAAGGTCGAACATATCGAGAACTTCCTTTGTCGAGTAGCCCGCCGTCTTGACGAACGCCTCGTGCTTTATCAGCATTTTCGCCTTGCTCATCGGGTGGATCGACAGCTCGTTGACGCTGTTGAAAACGTCGTTGCAGAGGTTAAGGAGCTTCAAGACCTTGTCGTACGTTCCGGGGACCGCCCCGTCGACTTCCCTTGAGAAACGCTCGAGTCCGGGGTGAAGGGTAACTTCGATACCCGGCAGCGACGCGTGGTACGCCTCCGGCACCTTCAGCCAGTCTATATCGACGCCCATATCGTCGAAGAACTTTCCGACCTTGAGCCTGTTGTCGCGGTCTCCTATGCTCATCATCTCGTGGAGCGCAGCTTCTATCTCGATACCGCCGCGAACGAAGCTCGTCGCGATACCGCCGGGCAGGTTGTGTCTCTCGAGGACGAGGACGTCGTGCCCTTTGTCCGCCAGCATGAGAGCGGCGGAAAGCCCCGCGAGGGCGCCGCCTATCACGATGACGTCGTAATGATCTTTATAAAACTTCATACAAAGTCCTCACATTTAATCGTTTTAGCGGAAAAGAGGGGCGGCGCGGCCGCCCCTCGAGAAATATCTTTATTAAAAGAATCTTTCGACAAGCTCGCGGGAGTATTCCGCAGTCTCGTCCATATCGCCGAAGGACATGACCTCGCCGGCATAGAACGTGTCGTACTTGCCCTGCATAGCCTCTACCTTCTCATACCAGCCGTCGGCGTAATCCTTGCTGAAGACGTGCGGGAAGTAGTAGACGCTCCACTCGTTGACGACGTTCGACGCGGGGTTGTGCATGACCTTGAGGTCTTCGAGGACCATCCGGCGGCACTCGTCGTAGTCGACCTCGGGCATATCCTTGTGCTTGCGGAGGGCGTAGGTCGTGATGACCTGATCCTTCGTGTCTCTCCAGCGGCGGTAGTAGACCATAAGGTGACCGAGCTTCTTCGGCACCATGTTGTCGAATACGTAGTAGGAGATCTCGGGGTGATCTTCCGGCTTCGTCTCGCAGGCGAGAACGTCGTATCTCTCGTAGTCGATCTTCGAGAAGAGTTCCTTTTCGTCATCGCGCGCGTCGAAGTAGTCTACCATGCCGACCTGACCGTCGCGTCTCTTGTCCGGGATGTAGAGAGGAGCGGTGACGATTATCTTGTCGTATTCCTCGACCTCGCCGTTTACCGTGACGTAAACCTTGCCGTCGCGGCGCTCGACCTTTTCGATATGGCTGTTGAGGCGGGCGGGATGCTTCAGATGATCGTTGAGGCTCTCCCAGATGAACTGCGTTCCCTCTTTCCATGTCCAGAGGTTGATCTTCACGAAGTTCATGCAGGTCTGGAAGTCAAGATATTTCAGAACGTAAGCCGCGGGGATCTCGTCGAAGTAGCCGTAGCCGAAGGACGTGAACGGACCGATCCATATATCCTGAACGAGCTCGACGCCGTTGATGCGGCAGAATTCGCTGAACGGGAGAGCGAGGTCCTTGAGGTTGGGGTTGACGCCGGAAACGGGCTCACGCTTTTCGTTGACTTGCGAGAAGCCCTCGTAACGTCCCTCGGAAACTCCGCGGTGACCGTTTACGTCGTAGCCCTTGTATTTCGTTTCGAGAAGCTCGCCGAACTTCTTGAGCTGCTTCTTCATTCTGAGAAGACGCGGGATCTTGAGTATATTTTTCTTCGGGTTGAACGGCTCGATAATTTTGCCCGTGGCGTTCTTGTAGTTGCGGTTGAGCTTCGGACCGTCGTGAGTTATCCCGCAGAATTCCTCGACGTCGTGTACGGCGTAGTAGGAAGGTACGCCCATGATGGCGCCCATTTCATATCTTCTGCCGTTGTAGTGAGGGGACCAGCACTTGCCGCCGACGCGGTCGAGACGCTCGAGAATGGTATAATTCTCATATCCCTTCTTCTCGAGATACATGCCTGCGGAAAGACCCGCGGGGCCACCGCCGACGATACAGATTCTTACGTTCTTGTCCATTTTGTTTCCTCCGAAAATATATATTATAATTAAATTTTTTTATATACCTTAGATATTATACAGTTATATATGAGAAAAATCAACCGTATCGAGATAAAAAAGTCAAAAAAATAATGGAAATCAATTAATTTTTGTGAATTTTCACTTTATTTTTCGCTCCCTTTATGGTAACATATATGAAAAGGGGGTGTTTCAATGATTTCAATGAAAAGATACGCTTCTTTTTCGGAGATGATACGCGGCGCGTCGCCGCGTCCCGACGCCCCCGCTCTGAAATTTGAGAAGGACGGCATGGTCGGGTCGGTTTCCTACTCCGAACTCTCCGCCCTGATCGACGAAAAGAGAGAATACGTCCGCTCGCTCGGCAAAACGTCGCCCGGCATCCTTTGCGTACCGACCCCGGAGTGCGTCGCGACGATCTTCGCCGCCGTCGCCGAGGGCTTGCAGGTGACGCTCCTCGGCGATAACGCGACGAGGGAGCAAGTCTCGTCAGCCGACGTCGACGTCCTCATCGGAGACGACGAGTGGCGCGAAGAGCTCGAAGGCGCCCTGACGCGCGGCGTCACCGATGGCGGAAAGATACTCTTCTTCACGAGCGGAACGACCTCCGCGACAAAAGCCGTCGTGCTGACCGAGGCCGGCCTCTGCTCAAGCGCGTACAACGGCGCGTCGCTGCTCCCGCTCTCGCCGGACGATACTCTTATGTGTATGCTCCCGCTCGACCACGTTTTCGGCTTCGTCTGCTCCCTTCTCTGGGCGCTCTCGTGCGGAGCCTCGGTCGCGCTCGGACGCGGCGCGAGACACTACGCCGACGACCTTGAATTCTTCAAGCCGACCGCACTCTCCGCGGTGCCGCTCCTCGCCGGTTTTCTAATAAAAAACCGCCTGCTGCCGACGTCCCTCCGCCTCGTTCTGATAGGCGCGGGCGACTGCCCGCCGACGATACCCGGAGCGTTTAAATCTCTCGGGATAAGAGTCAGCTTCGGCTACGGACTGACCGAGACCTCCTCCGGCGTCGCCCTCTCGCTCGGCGACGACCCGTACGCAATGACGGTCTGCCCCGACTTCACCGTGACGCTCGCGGACGACGGAGAGATCCTTATTGAAAACGACACCTGCATGATGCGGGGCTACTATAAAGACGTCGAAAAGACCGCCGCGACTCTGAAGGACGGCGTCCTTCATACCGGCGACATAGGCGCCCTTGACGGCGGGCTCCTTCGCGTCACCGGAAGGAAAAAAGAGATACTCGTCTTCCCCGACGGAACGAAAGTCTTCCTGCCCGAGTACGAGGCGAAGATCGCCCCCGCCCTCGCGGGATACGACTTTGCGGTCACGGACGGAGACTCCCCCGTCCTCGTCGTGCGCGGAACGGAAGACAGCCGCGCCGGGGTCGAGAGCGCGCTCGACGGCGTGATGAGAGATATGCCGATAGGCAGACGCATCTCAAAAATCATATTCGTAAACGAACCGCTGCCGAGGACGGCGACGGGCAAAATAAAGCGTTGGGAACTTCAACGGAAAGTGAGCAAGATATGACAAGACAGGAAATATTCGAGAAGACCGTGCAGGTCGTCAACGACTGCATCCCCGAGACCGTCGGTAAGACCCTGACGGAGGACACCGTTATCAATACCGACGCCGGCGTCGACTCCATGAGCTTCACGCTCATAATCTGCCGCCTTGAAGCCGCCTTCGACGTCCAGATACCCGAGCGCCGCTGGCAGAAGCTCTACACAGTCGGCGACGTCATCACCGAGATCGAAAAGCGCCTGTAATGGAAAACTATTCGGAAAAGTATAAAATCCTCTCGTCGGACGCCGATATGTACCGCCGCCTCCGCGCATCGCGCCTCGTCACGCTCCTGCAGGAAGCGGCGATAGCGCACACCGAATCTCTCGGCGCGGGCAGAGAAAAAACTCTCGACCGCGGCTTTCTCTGGGCGCTCGTCATGCAGGAGATTCGCATATCGCGCATACCCGTATACGACGACGTCATCACCGTCGAGAGCGCGCCCGGCAAAATGATGCACACCTTCTATCCGCGCTACTATAAGATCTCGGATAAGAACGGCGTCATGCTTCAGGCGTCCGCCCTCTGGGTCCTTATGGACCGCGAGAGTCGCGCCATGCTCTCGCCCGAGCGCACCGGCGTCACGATAGACGACGCGTCGGAAGGCTTCGACGCTTTTATGCCGTCCCCTCCGCGCGTCCCGTCGGGCGACGCCTTCCCCTTCACCGTGCCTTACAGCTATTCCGACCTCAACGGCCACATGAACAACGCGCGCTACTTCGACCTCGCGGACGATACGATGAGCCCAGCCCTGCGGGCGCGAAACGTCAAAACCGTCCGCGTCGAGTTCACGGGAGAAGCCCGCCCCGGAGATACCGTATCTCTGCAAACTTCGTCCGACGACTCCTCCTTCCTCCTCTCCGGCTCCTCCACCCGCCGCCTTTTCAGACTCGGGCTGGAGTTTTGAATCAAAGAACGTATTACAAAACCACCGCCGCGTACTCCGCGGCGGTGGTTTTGATATTGATTAAATGACGAAGTTTGAGCGAAAAATGCCCTCATCAGTCAGCTCCGCGAGAACCCCAAGCATTCTGACGAATGCTTGAGGACCCCGCCGCTGACAGCTTCCCCCGAGGGAAGCC
>CADBQA010000061.1 GCA_902796675.1 uncultured Ruminococcus sp. | reverse complement strand
GAAAAGACCGCGGCGGCAGTCAACCTCAACCTTGAGAGGTACGAGCTCGGCATCGCGCTCTCGAAGATATACGACTTCACGTGGGATATCTTCTGCGACTGGTACATCGAGCTCTCGAAGGCGTCCGTGAACGACGCGGGCTCCGCAAGGTCTCTCGTCACGCAGAACGTCCTCGCCTGGGTGCTCTCCGAGACGCTGAAGCTCCTTCATCCGTTTATGCCGTTCATCACGGAAGAGATATACTCGGGGCTTCCCGGCACGACCGAGAGCATAATGATCCAGCCTTTCCCGGAATACGACGAATCTCTCGTGTTCGAGAACGAAGCCGCATCTATGGAAAAGGTCATCGAGGCGATAACGGCGATAAGAGGCCGCCGCGCGGAAATGAACGTCGCGCCCTCGAAGAAGGCGAAGGTCTTCATCGTCACGAAATACCCCGAGGCGTTCGGAAGGGCGACGTATCCCTTCTTTGAGAGACTCGCATCGGCGTCCGAGGTCGACGTCGTGGAGAGCTACTCCGACGACGGCTCCGTTCAGATAATCACGGACAGCGCGACGGTCTACATCCCGCTTGCGGACATCGTTGACTTCGCCGCCGAGCGCGAAAGGCTGACGAAGGAGCTCGCCTCCGTCGACGGCGAGATCGCGCGCGCCGAAGGAAAGCTCGCAAACGAGAACTTCACCGCCCGCGCGCCCGAAAAGGTAGTCGCCGCGGAGCGCGAAAAGCTCGAAAAATACCGTGAAAAACGCGCCGGTATCGTCGACGCTCTCTCCGCTATCGAAGGAAAATAATTATAAATGGACAATACGAGTTCTCTCAAAAAGTATAACAAAACGAAAAAAGCCTGCTATCTCGGATTCGTCACCCAGGCGATAGTAGCCAACTTCGTACCGCTTCTCTTTCTGACGTTTCGCCGGGCTTACGGCGTCTCGTTCTCGAAGCTCGCGCTGATCTCTGTCGTCTTCTACGTCACACAGCTCGTCGTGGATTTCGCCTGCGTCAAAATAGTGGACAAGCTCGGTTACAGAGTCTGCATCGTGACGTCCGAGGTCGCCTCGGCGCTCGGTCTCGCGGGGCTCGCCTTCGTGCCGGAGCTCTTCTCCGACCCGCTCGTCGGCATCCTCGTCTGCGTCGTCGTTTACGCGATAGGAAGCGGACTTATCGAGGTCCTTTGCAGCCCGATCATCGAAGCCTGCCCGTTTGAAAACAAGGCGAATATGATGAGCCTGCTCCACTCGTTCTACTGCTGGGGCGCGGTCGGCACCATCCTCTTCTCGACCCTATTCTTCGCGCTGTTCGGAACGGAGCATTGGCGCATCCTCACCTGCGTCTGGGCGGCGATACCCCTTTACAACGTGATAAACTTCGCCACCTGCCCGATAGAGCCGATAGTAGAGGACGGAAGCGGTATGACGATGACCGAGCTTTTCAAAACGGGACGTTTCTGGATATTCATAATCCTGATGATCGCCGCCGGTGCGTCCGAAATTTCGATGGCGCAATGGGCGTCCGCTTTCGCGGAGTCGTCCCTCGGCGTCTCAAAGACCGTCGGCGACCTCGCCGGCCCCTGCGGCTTTGCGATATTTATGGGCATCAGCAGGGTCATCTACGGCAAGTTCGGCGAGAAGACAGACCTCACCGCCTATATGATATTCTCAGGGATCCTCTGCTTCGGCAGTTATCTTCTGACCGCCGTCGCTAAAATCCCCGTCATGGGTCTTGTCGGCTGTATGGCGTGCGGCTTCTCCGTCGGCATCATGTGGCCGGGGTCTATCAGCATCTCGTCAAAACTCCTGCCGAAGGGCGGCACGGCGCTCTTCGCCCTTCTCGCCCTCGCCGGCGACGTCGGCGGCACCGTCGGTCCCGCTCTCGTCGGCAACGTATCCCAGGCGGCGGGCGACAACGTCAGCGCGGGCATCCTCTCGGGGATAGGCTTCCCCGTCACGCTCGTTATTTGCGTCTTAATAATCCGCCGAATGAACAGAAAAAAGGCTTAAGGTATACTATGGACATCGTAAAAGCTCTCGAAGAGTTCACACCGTTCAACGACCAGGAACGGTCGGACAGAGAGATAATGCTCGACGCCATAGCGCGCTACCCCGATATTTTCACGAGGGATAACGCGCTCGCGCACTTCACCGCCTCCGCGTGGATCGTAAACCCCGCCCGCGATAAGATCCTTATGGCTTACCATAAGATCTTCGACGAGTGGGCGTGGACCGGCGGTCACGCGGATGGAGAGCGCGACCTTCTCGCCGTCGCGCGCCGCGAGGTCGAAGAGGAGACCGGGGTCAGGAATCTCACGCTCCTCTCCGACGGTATCTACGCCGTCGAGACCGTCCCCGTCGACTTTCACTACCGGCGCGGCGTCTTCGTTTCGAGTCACCTCCACCTCGACGTCTGCTACCTATTCGAGGTCAATGAGAACGAAAAACTCCGCGCGAACGAGCTTGAAAATACCGGAGTAAAATGGATACCGATCGAGGACTCCGTCGCGCAAACGAAGGAAGCAAAGATGATCCCGGTGTATACGAAGCTGAACGAAAAGCTGAAATACATAAAGTAACGGATAATTGAGAACCGCTCCGCGCTCCAAGCCTTCCCCTTGAGGGGAAGGTGAGCGGCTTGCCCGCTCGGATGAGGTGTAGCTCCGGAGGAGCGTATTTCTTCTTAAGTTACTTACGAATATATAACGCCGACTCCGTCGGCTACACCTCATCAGTCACGTTCCGTGACAGCTTCCCCTCAAGGGGAAGCCTCATTTTATTGATGTCACCCTGAGCGAAGCGCAGCGGAGTTGAATGGGTCTCCTAAACGGAAAGAAACTATTGTAAAGGAGATCCGTTCGACTTCGCAAAACTGAGTTTTGCTCCGCTCAAGATGACGCCAAAGTGTAGCCTTCCCTCGGGGGAAGGTGGCTGCGCAGCAGTCGGATGAGGGCATAGGCTCAGTTAGCTGTCTTAGAACCGGCTTACATTAAGAAGCCCTCATCAGTCGCCTACGGCGACAGCTTCCCCAAAGGGGAAGCCTTGGAACGTGTGAATTCATAGCCTTCCCCATGAGGGCTCGGCGGCGGAGAAAAGCAAAAAGGTGCACGCCTTACGGCGTACACCTTTTTTATTATTACTCTTATTATCTCTCGTTGAATCCCTCGCGGCCTGCGTAGGTCGTATGGAGGAGTTCGTGCGCCTTGTGGCTGTTGGGCTCGCCGAGGAACTTCTCGTAGAGCTCGATGATCTGCGGGTTGTTGTGAGACTGGCGGAGCACCTGTCTCTCGTCCTCGCTGTAAAGCGCCTTCGCTCTCTTTTCCTTGTACGTATCGTAGATATCGTCCGCCTCGTTGGGGAGGAAGCAGGAACGGACTATAGGCTGACCGCCGCCGTTGATGCATCCGCCGGGGCATCCCATGATCTCGATAAACTGATACTTGGATTTGCCCTCTCTGATCTCGTCGAGAAGGACCTTCGCGCTCTTCATACCGGAGGCGATGGCGACGTTGACCGTCGTGCCGTTGATGTCGATGGCAGCTTCGCGGATGCCCGCCTCATGGCCGCGGACTTCCTCGAATTTGATAGCCTCGTGCTCTTTGCCGGTGAGCTTGAAGTATACCGTTCTGAGAGCGGCTTCCATAACGCCGCCGGTGACGCCGAAGATGACGCCCGCTCCGGTGTAGTCGCCCATAATATCCGCGTCATATTCCTCGTCGGGGAGACGGTTGAACATGATACCCGCGCGTCTTATCATACGGGCGAGCTCGCGCGTCGTGAGGACGGCGTCGACGTCTGCAATGCCGTTGACCTTGAGCTGGTCGCGCTCTTTCTCGAACTTCTTTGCCGTGCAGGGCATGATGGAGACGACAAAAATGTCTTCGGGTGCGATGCCCTTCTGCTCAGCCCAGTAGCTCTTGATGATAGCGCCCTGCATCTGGTGAGGAGACTTGCAGGAGGACAGGTGCGGAAGGAGATCCGCGTAGTTGTACTCCGCGTAGTTGACCCAACCGGGTGAACAGGATGTGATCATCGGGAGGACTCCGCCTTCGGTGAGTCTGTGAAGAAGCTCGGTCCCTTCCTCCATGATGGTGAGGTCGGCGCCGAAGTCGGTGTCGTAAACTTTTTCAAAGCCGAGACGGCGGAGCGCGGCGACCATCTTGCCCGTTACGGGTGTGCCGACGGGATAGTCGAACTCCTCGCCGAGAGCGGCGCGGACCGCGGGAGCTGTCTGGACGATGACGTGCTTGCCTGCCTTGAAAGCGGCGTCGACTTTGGCGATCTCGGATTTTTCCATAAGAGCGCCGGTCGGGCAAACGGAAACGCACTGACCGCAGAGGATACACGGAGAATCCTTCATGGAGCGGTTTTCAGCGGGTCCTACCATCGTATTGAAGCCGCGGTTCTCGAATCCGAGGATGCCGAGGCCGTGAGCCGACGCGCATCTTGCGACGCAGCGTCCGCAAAGGATGCACTTCGACGTGTCGCGAACGATGGACGGCGTGAGGTCGTCGTACGTTGTGGGCGTCTTGGCGCCTGCGAATCTGCCCTCTCTCGCGCCGGTGATGTTAGCGACACGGAGAAGCTCGCACTTGCCGTTCTTTTCGCACTGCTGGCAGTCCTTGTTGTGGTTGGAGAGGAGAAGCTCTACGGACGCGCGGCGCGCCGCCGTTGCGGCGGGAGTGGAGATCCTTATCTCCATACCCTCTGCGACGGGATAAACGCAGGACGCGACAAGACCTCTCGCGCCTGTGGCCTCGACGAGGCAGACGCGGCAGGAGCCGACGGAGCACTCACCGTGGTTGAACGTGCAAAGAGAGGGGATCTCGTAGCCGCAAGTTTTCGCCGCTTCGAGGATCGTGAGACCTTCTTCTACCTGATAGGGGACGCCTTCTATTTTAATATTTATCTTAGCCATTTTTGTCCCTCCGATTATTCCTTATAGATTGCCTTGAACTTACACGTTGCCATACATGCTCCGCACTTCACGCACTTCGAAGGATCGATCTCGTGCGCGGGAAGCTTCTTGCCGGGAGCGACGTAATCGGTCTTGGAGATAGCGTCGGCGGGGCAAGATTTCTTACACATACCGCATCCGACACACTTTTCCTTGTCGATCTTGTACTGCATGAGCTTCTTGCAGACGTGAGCGGGGCATTTCTTGTCGACGATGTGAGCGAGATACTCGTTTCTGAAGTGCTTGATCGTGGACATAACGGGGTTGGCAGCCGTCTGACCGAGAGCGCAAAGGGAGTTCGTCTTCAGCGTGGACGCAAGCTCTTCAAGCTCGTCGAGGTCGTTCATCGTGCCGTTGCCCTCGGTGATCCTCGTGAGGATCTCGAGCATTCTCTTTGTGCCGATACGGCAGGGCGTGCACTTACCGCAGGACTCGTCGACCGTGAACTCGAGGAAGAACTTCGCGATATCGACCATACAGGTATCCTCGTCCATGATGATAAGTCCG